>CAZOTR010000174.1:0-8775 GCA_964582755.1 uncultured Methylococcaceae bacterium
GGTTGAAACCCCCGGCTACCCTCAAATGCCGCTACGCGGCTTCGCCTTGGCTGCCTCGCTTAACTTAATGGCAGTGAAGCTCCGCTTGGGAACGCGGCCTGCGAAGCTCTGCTTCGCGTCTTGGGGCGGGAAGCTGGAGCTTCCAAGGCCGGGGTTCCCAAGCGGGAGCTTGGGAACCGGCGGCGGGAGGGGCTGAACAATGAACGCATCCCCCGCCAAACGCGGCTTCACCGCCGAAATCGTCCGCGTTTTCATCACCTCCAAGCTGTCTATGCTGCTGCTGATTGCCTCGCTGCTGGCGGGGCTAGCGGCGTTGCTGCTGACGCCACGCGAGGAAGAGCCGCAAATCGTCGTGCCGATGGCCGATGTGTTCGTGTCCATGCCCGGCGCGTCGGCGGAGGAAGTCGAAAAGCTCGCCGCCTCGCCTTTGGAGGCCAAGCTGCGCGAGGTGGACGGCGTGGAGTATGTCTATTCCACCTCCCGCGAGGGCGGGGCGATGGTGACGGTGCGCTTCTATGTCGGCGAGAACCGCGAGGACAGCCTGGTCAAAGTGTGGAACAAGCTGATGTCCAACCAAGACGTGATCCCGCCCGGCGTCAAGGATTGGACGGTGAAGCCGGTGGAAATCGACGATGTGCCGATAGTCACCCTGGCCTTGTTCTCCGCCAACCCGGTTTACGACACTGCGGCCTTGCGCCGGCTGGCCGACGAGATCAAAGACAAGCTCGGCGAAGTGGAGGACTCTGGCAAAATCTCCGTGGTTGGCGGCGAGTTGCGGCGGATCTTGGTCTATCCCGACGCCGCCCAACTCGCGGCGCGGGGTCTGACGCTGCCCGAGTTGATGCAAGCCTTGGCTGCGGCCAATGTGAGCGTGCGGGCGGGCCGTTTCGACGCGGGCGGCAAGACCGTGCAATTGGACGCCGGGCCTGCCTTCCAAAGCGCCGAGGAAATCGCTGCCACCGTGGTCAAGGCCGAGGCGGGCAGGCCGGTGTATCTGCGCGAGGTGGCGAACGTGATTGACGGCCCGGCGGAGGCCGAAACCTACACGCGGATTGGCTTCGGGCAGGCCGCGAAGGACAGCAAGACCCTCGCCCCAACCCCTCTCCCTGCGGGGGAGGGAGTGGATGCAGCCGAACGCCAAGCCGTCACCCTCGCCGTCGCCAAGCGCAAAGGCGCGAACGCCGTCGCCGTCGCCGAGGACACCATCAAGACCATGGAAGGGCTGCGCGGCAAGCTGATTCCCGAAGACGTGGAGGTCACCGTCACCCGCGACTACGGCGAAACCGCCAACCACAAGGTCAACGAGCTGGTGAAGCATCTGGGCATCGCCATTGCGACGATCATTGTCTTGCTGGCCTTGGCCTTGGGTCCGAAAGAGGCGTTCATCGTCGCCATCGCCGTGCCGATGACCTTGGGCGTGACCTTGCTGTTTGACTTGGTGTTCGGCTACACCATCAACCGCGTCACCTTGTTCGCCTTGATCCTGTCGTTAGGGCTATTGGTGGACGACCCGATTGTCGATGTCGAGAACATCTACCGCCATTTCAAGCTACACAAGGAACCGCCGCTGGACGCCACGCTGACCGCCGTGGACGAGGTGCGCCCTCCAACCATTTTCGCCACGTTCGCCGTCATCGTCTCCTTCCTGCCGCTGTATTTCATCACCGGCATGATGGGGCCGTACATGGGGCCGATGGCGTTCAACGTGCCGATAGCCATGCTGATGTCGTTGCTGGTGGCGTTCACCGTCACGCCTTGGGCCGGCTACCATTTGCTGCAAAGCGAATACGGCGAGGGTGGGGAACACCACGCCGACCCCAAGCAAACCGGCTCGTACCGGCTATACCAACGCGCCATCCATGCTTTGGTGTTGAAACCGGGCCGGGCGAAATGGTTTTTGTGGGCGATGGTGGCGGCGATGGTCGGCGCGAGTTTGCTGGCCGTCTACCGCATCGTGCCGTTGAAACTTTTGCCGTTTGACAACAAAAACGAGTTGCTGCTGGTCATCGACCTGCCACGTGGTTCGACCTTGGAAGCCACCGACGCCGCCGCCCGCGACCTGGGGGCATACCTCGCCAGGGTCAACGAAGTTACCGATTACGAAACCTACGTCGGCCTCGCCTCGCCGATGGATTTCAATGGCATGGTGCGGCATTACTATTTGCGCCAAGGCGGGCATGTCGGCGAAATCCGCGTCAACCTGCTGCCTAAGGAAAAGCGCGAACAGCAATCCCACCAAATCGCGCTGCGCATCCGCCCGGACATCGAACGCATCGCCAAAGCCCACGGGGCCATTGCGAAGATCGTCGAAACCCCGGCCGGCCCGCCGGTGTTGTCCACCTTCGTCGCCGAGGTGTACGGGCCGCTGGACAAAGATTATGGCGAACTGGCGCAAGTGACCGAAAACGTGCGCAAGGATATTGAAAAAATCAGCGGCGCGAAGGATGTGGACGATCTGGTGGACGAGCCTGCGCCCAAGCTGCGCTTCCAATTGGACCGGCAAAAAGCCGCGCTGCATGGCGTCACCGTGCAGGCCGTCGCGCAAACGCTGGGCGTAGCCTTGGACGGCGGCAGGGCGGGCGTCGCGCATGAGCCGTCCGAACGCCAGCCGCTGGAAATCCTCCTGCGCCTGCCCCGCGCCGAACGCTCCAACCCGGCGGATTTGCTGGCTTTGCGGGTGAAGGCGGCGGATGGCTCGCTAGTGCCTTTGGGCGAGTTGGGCGGTTTCAGCGAGGCGCAGATTGACCGGGCGATTTACCACAAGAACCTCAAGCGGCTGAATTACGTTACCGCCGACACCGTCGGCACCAGTCCGGTGGAGGTGGTGCTGGACTGGAAGGAGATCGAGAAGGCCAAGCCGCTGCCTGAGGGCTACTCGGTGGATCTGGCCGGGGAAGGCGAGTGGAAAATCACCGTGGACGTGTTCCGCGACCTGGGGCTGGCCTTCGGCGCGGCCTTGTTGATGATTTATGTGCTGCTGGTCGCGCAGACCGGCTCGCTGGGGATGCCGCTGGTCATCATGGTGGCGATTCCGCTGACCATCATCGGCATCATGCCGGGCTTTTGGCTGCTAAACCTGTTCACCAGCCCGGTGGCCGGCTATGCGAATCCGGTGTTGTTCACCGCCACCGGGATGATCGGCATGATCGCCCTGGCCGGGATTGTTGTGCGCAATTCCATCATTCTGATCGACTTCATCGAAAAGCTGCGCGGGCAAGGCTTGGCGCTGGTGGACGCCTTGGTTGAAGCCGGGGCGACACGGCTGCGGCCCATTTTCCTCACCGCCGGGGCGGCGATGTTCGGCTCCTTCGTCATCACGCTGGACCCGATTTTCTCCGGGCTGGCGTGGAGTTTCATCTTCGGCATCTTCGCCTCGACGGCGTTTTCGCTGCTGGTCGTGCCGGTGGTGTATTTCTTGATTAACCGGGAAGAGGCGGGATAACATCGCTTGGCGATGTTGTTCCTTCTCGGCAAAGGCATGGTTTTATGAACACAGTCCCCGTTTTCCCCGAACCCGCCTGGGAGGTTTCCCGCTTGTTTCCGGCGCAAGGCGCTTGGAGCGAGGAGGAATATCTGGGCTTGCCCGGCAACCATTTAGTGGAGTTTGATGCCGGCCAGATTGAGGTCTTGCAGATGCCTAGCCAATCCCATCAGTTGCTCGTTGCTTTTCTTTACCGGCTATTGTCAGATTTCGTCCGCCAACAGGGATTGGGGCTGGTGCTATTCGCACCGCTTCCAGTCAAGCTCTGGCAAGGCAAAATGCGCGAGCCGGATGTGTTGTTCATGCGCCGCGAGCATAGGGAAAGACGCCATGAAAATTATTGGAGCGGCGCGGATTTGGTGATGGAAGTCGTCAGCCCCGACGATCCAGGCCGCGACAAGATTACCAAACGCCGCGAATATGCCCGCGCCGGGATTCCCGAATACTGGCTGGTCGATCCGTTTGAAAAAACCGTGACGGTGTTCAGCCTGCCGGAACAGGCGGAGGAATATGCCGTGCATGGCGTCTTCGGCGGCGGGCTTGCGCAGTCGGCAAGCCTGCCGGGCTTTTCCGTGGCGGTGGACGGATTGTTCGCGGCGGCGGAGGACGCCGGTTAAGCAGGCCGGCCTATTTCTGTTGCCGCCAGCGGTAATAGATTTTCCCGTCGTCGCAGCGCCAGCCGCCTTGGTTGTTGCCGGCCTCGCGGCCCACGCTCTGGCAGTGGCGTTCCTGTTTGAACCGCTCCCAATCCTCGTCCGACTCATGGACCGAGAACAGCAGGTAAACCACCGCGCCGCCCGCCAGCGCCAGCGCGGCGAAGATTAGGTTCCACAGTTTGGCTTGCTTGGGCATGGGCTTGGCTTCTTGGGTGGAATCAGGCCGGCGTCTTGTCGCGGTAACGCGGAAAAACCTCGGTCCCCGGCACATGCTTCAAGGCCCAGGCCACCATGGCCTCCAGCACCGGCAGCAAATCCTTCCCCTTCTTGGTCAACTCGTACTGGTAGCGCACGGGTTTCTCAGAATAAGCCTGCTTCGCCACCACCCCCGCCGCCTCCAGCTTTTTCAGCCGGTTCGCCAGGATATTCGACGGGATGCCTTCCGGCGACTGGGCGAATTCGCCGTAACGCATCTTGCCCAAGACCAAATCGCGCACGATCAGCAGCGACCACTTGTCGCCGAACAAATCGAGCATGTTGGAGACGGGGCAGCAGGAGCGTTCAAACCCGTTGTTGTCGGATTCGTTCATGGGCATTCGGCAGGCTTGAAAATGATGCTTGCAAAAAGCAAGTGACTGGCCTAATGTAGTCGCTTGCAAACTTGCAGTGACTATACCAGCCCACACCCGGAGGAACAAGCGATGATCGCCTTGCACCAATTCGCCCGCACCTGGGGCATCCCGAACCTCAGCCAATTCTGCGTCAAGACCGAGACCTATCTGCGCCTGGCCAAGCTGCCTTACCAAATCGTCGAGTCTTTGCCGCTGAAAGCGCCTAGGGGCAAGCTGCCGTTCATCGTTGACCAGGGCCGGAAAATCTCCGACTCCCGGCTGATTGTCCACTATTTGAAGGCGACTTACGGCGACCCGCTGGACGCCCGCCTCACGCCCGCCGAGCAAGGCATTGCGACGGCTTTCCAGCGGCTGTTGGAGGAGCATCTGTATTGGGTGGGCATGGCCAGCCGCTGGGGTTACACCGAAGCCAACTGGCAGGCCAACAAGCAAGCTATCTTCCACCCGCTGCCGCCGGTGGCCCGCGACCTCGCCGCCGCCGTCTACCGTCGCCGCATCAAATCGCAAATCCGGGGCCACGGCCTGGGCCTGCTGAGTCCCGACGAAGCCTTTGTGTTGGGCAAGGAAGACCTCGACGCTTTGGCCGGATTTCTAGCCGACAAGCCGTATTTCATGGGCGACAGCCCCAGCAGCCTGGACGCCTCGGCCTACGGCATCTTGGTCAACACCCTGGCCTGCCCCATCGAATCGCCGCTCAAAGACCACGCGCTGTCCAAAACCAATCTCGTCGATTATTGCCGACGGATGCAGGCCGAATGTTTCCCGGAATTGCCGTGGGCGGGGTAGGGTTGTGGGTTTGTCATGCCTGGAGCGCGGGCGTCTCTCCCGCAGGCGGGCCAGAGGCCCGCGCTCCCAGGGCAATCGAGCGGTCAAATCGCCGTCATTCCGGCAAGGATGCCGGAATCCAGCGTCCAAGGATGGCAAACCTCGGGCTTGCACGGAGCCTAAATCAAGCACTTGCGCACCCGGCAAGTGACCGTCCATGGCACTGGATTCCGGCATCCATGCCGGAATGACGGTTCCCAGCCTTCGTGCGATTGCCCTGCCCGCGCTCCCAGGATTGGGCGATACGCTCGGCGAGAGCGTCCGGCGCGGAGGCCGCTTTACTTGCTGGGCGGTGGAATAACCTGCAAATGATCCAGCCAAAAGACGGAATCGTAGGTAACCTGAGTTCAGGATAGGAAAATTAGCGGTAGCCCGCATAGCCGGTGTTTTGCGCGGGTTTGGTCGCCCGCAAGCGGGCTCCTACGGTGCGCGCCCGTAGGAGCCCGCTTGCGGGCGACTCCGGCGGCAAGCAAAGGCTAGGCCAGGCATGGCTTTGTCTCGTCCCATCCGGCAAATTATCCCGAACCCAGGTTCGGTAAACATTTGCCGTTCTTCACATCTGAAACCGTTCCAGCCCTGCCTTATGAAAACCGACAATCTGTTCTACCGTCTGCTGCAAGCCCAGCCGACCCTGGTTTTTGAACTGGCCGGGCTGGACGTGCCGGAGCCTTCGCGCTACGGTTTCATCTCCCAGGAAATCAAGCAAACCGCCTTCCGCCTCGACGGTATCGCCGAACCGCCCGCCGACCGGCCTGACTTGCCACGCGGTTACGTCGAAGTCCAGTTCCAGCCCGACGAAGACTTCTATCCGCGCTTTTTCTCGGAAATCCTGCTGCATCTGCGCCAATACCCCGGCGTCCACCCATGGCAGGCCGTGGTCATCTACCCCAGCGCAGCCGTCGAACGGCAATCCCCGGCGACCGCACCGTTTCTCAACTTGCCCAATTTGCACCGGGTTTATCTCGACCAAAGGCCATTGCTGGACAGCGCCAATCCAAAGCTTTGGTTGATTGCGTTGATCGTCGCGGAAGCCGGAAAAATCGCCGCCATCGTGCGGAAAGTCCAGGCTTATCGAGAAGGGCAGCCTGCCGATGGCATTGACTGGCTGGATTTGCTGGAAACCGTGCTGGTCTATAAACTGCCCACATTCACCCGCGAGGAGATCAAGGCAATGCTTGGCTTTAACGATGTCGAACTGAAGAAAACCCGCTTCTATCAAGACGTGTTTGGAGAAGGCCGCTTGGAAGGGCGGCAAGAAGGCAAGCAGGAAGGCCGTGTGGAAGGCGAAGCGGCCCTCTTGCTGCGCCAAATGGAACGCAAGTTCCGCCCCTTGCCCGAATCCGCCCGCCAGCGCATCGCCGGCGCCGACGCCGAAACCCTGCTGGTTTGGGGCGAACGCTTGCTGGATGCCAATAGCTTGGACGAGGTTTGGGGGCATTGAGGGGGCTTGGCGGCGTGGGCAAGCCCGGCTTATTCCAACCGCCCCCCCAGCTTGCCGGGCTGGGCGGTGAGGTCCAGGGTTTTGCCTGAGAATCGTAGGGTGGGCAACGTCTTTTTGTTGCCCACCACTTTCCTTCAATCAACGTCCGCGTGGGCAAACGATAAAGCTGTTTGCCCACCCTACAGGGCTGGATGCCAACAGCTTGGACGAGGTTTGGGGGCATTGAGGGGCTTGGCGGCGTGGGCAAGCCCGGCTTATTCCAACCGCACCCCCAGCTTGCCGGGCTGGGCGGTGAGATCCAGGGTTTTGCCTGAGCGGCCCAAGGTCAAGGGAATGGCGGGGGTTTTGATTTGGCGGGTCAACTCGACGAGTTGGGCAGCGCGGGTGATCTTTTCGCCCGCGTAGCGGAGGACCACATCCCCCGGCTGCACCCCTAAACGCTCGGCTTGGCTGCCGGGGACCACGCCCGCAACCCGCACCTGCTCCCAACCGGCTTGCAACGCCGCCCACTCCGCCGCGCCATAGCCCGCCGCCTGGGCCGCTGCGGCCATTCGGGTTTGGATTTGGGCGGGGGGCAGGTGTAGGGCTTGCAGGATCTGCTGATAGTTGCCGTAAAACGTCCGCAATTCGGGATGCCTGTGGCCGGTGGCGCGGGTGAATTTCAACAAGATCACCAGCGCCGAAGGAGCACAGGAAGTGCGACGACCCCCGCGTAGCCGGAGGCCCGGATGTTTTGTCGAAGTCTGCGGCTCCATCGCAGGCGGAGACAAAACATAAGGCAACCGAACCGGCGTAGAGTCAGTGTGGCAGCCATGGCGAGAGGCGAAGCGCAGCGGAGTCTCGATGCCGTGGCGGACGCAGGACGGGCGCGGGCCGCCGAAGGCAAAGTAGTCGCCCATTTTTCGCTCCCGAAATCGGAGGGGACCCCATTTCGGGTATCGCGAAAAATGGCGACTCGCTTGCGCCGCATCAGCGGCTCCGCCTCCGCCAGCCGGTTCGTGTCTTGCAACAACGTGGCGAGGTTGTTGAGGGCGGTGGCGACCTCGGGATGCTCCGGCCCATAGCTTTTCTCGAAGATTTCCACCGCCCGCCGCATCAGCGGCTCCGCCTCCGCCAGCCGGTTGGTGGCCTGCAACAACACGGCGAGGTTGTCGAGGCTGATGGCCACATCGGGATGCTCCGGCCCGTAGCTTTTTTCTTGGATCGCCAGCGCCTGCCGCATCAGCGGCTCCCCCTCCGCCTGCCGGTTAGTGGCCTGCAACAACGTGGCGAGGCTGTTGAGGGCGGTGGCGAAAGCGGGATGCTCCGGCCCGTAGCTTTTTTCTTGGATCGCCAGCGCCTGCCGCAGCAGCGGCTCCGCCTCCGCCTGCCGGTTAGTGGCCTTCAACAACTGGGCGAGGTTGCTGAGGGCGGCGGCAACATAGAGATGCTCCGGCCCGAGGCTCTTCTCGCCTATCGCCAGCGCCCGGCGCAGCAGCGGCTCCGCCTCCGCCAGCCGGTTGGTGTCCTGCAACAACGTGGCGAGGTTGTTGAGGCGGATGGCGACGTTCGGATGCTCCGGCCCGAGGCTCTTCTCGCCTATCGCCAGCGCCCGCCGCATCAGCGGCTCCGCCTCCGCCTGTCGGTTCGTGGCCTGCAACAACGCGGCGAGGTCATTGTCCGCCGTCGCCTGATCTTTCTCGTCGGTCGCCAGCGCCAGGGCGGCGCGAAGTTGGGGTTCGGCTTCGGCGTAGCGGGCTT
>CAZOTR010000175.1:0-8663 GCA_964582755.1 uncultured Methylococcaceae bacterium
ATGTGTTGGAGTTCCTGCCCCCCTATTCCCCCGACCTGAATCCCATCGAGCACACATGGGCGCAGGCCAAGGCCGCCCGCAGGCAAAACCGCCCTTCGTCGCCGTCCGCTAGCTCCCGGTTGGAGTCCGTGCGCACTAGGGCGGCGTCCTGATGCGCGGATTGAAACTCGGAGTGGGCCTTTAGCGCGGCGTCGATTCTTTCTAGCAAAGCCAATTATCCGGCCATCGACGGCATGAATTTCTAAGCTGCCTATCCGGCAGTAAAGGCCACCGTCCCTTTGATGACATCGCCAGTCCCCTTTCTAAGCTGCCTATCCGGCAGTAAAGAACTGCCGCTGGTCCCAGGCGATTTTTACGTCATTTCTAAGCTGCCTATCCGGCAGTAAAGCGCAGCCGCGCCGCAATCAGTTGTTGATGGATTTTCTAAGCTGCCTATCCGGCAGTAAAGCCATACCGGGCAGGGAATCGCCCGGATTGGCCTTTCTAAGCTGCCTATCCGGCAGTAAAGACTGGCACCCCGGCGGGGCGGCTTTTCGACGCTTTCTAAGCTGCCTATCCGGCAGTAAAGCTGCAACAGCAAATCTTCCAGCGGCGGCACCGTTTCTAAGCTGCCTATCCGGCAGTAAAGATAACCGGGGGGTTCCGCAAGAGTTCACAAAATTTCTAAGCTGCCTATCCGGCAGTAAAGGTGGCCGTCGCGGCCTTGGCTGTCGCGTGGGTTTTCTAAGCTGCCTATCCGGCAGTAAAGTGGCGGTTGGCGGGAAGCGGGAAGCGGTTGGCTTTCTAAGCTGCCTATCCGGCAGTAAAGAAGCCCGCCGACCCTTCGCCGTAACCTCAAAACTTTCTAAGCTGCCTATCCGGCAGTAAAGCAGAAGGCGCAGGGCGAAGGCGGGATCACCAGTTTCTAAGCTGCCTATCCGGCAGTAAAGAGTATTTGGCCTCGTTACCCGCGCCGGTTGACTTTCTAAGCTGCCTATCCGGCAGTAAAGTGACACGCCAGCAGTTGTTGCCCGATTTGTTTTTTCTAAGCTGCCTATCCGGCAGTAAAGCGAGGGGAACGGCCTGACGCGGCGCTTTTACGTTTCTAAGCTGCCTATCCGGCAGTAAAGATCGTGCGCCCGCGCAAAGTCTTTGACCTCCATTTCTAAGCTGCCTATCCGGCAGTAAAGTCCTTAGCGGTCCAACTGGGAACGCTATTCGAGTTTCTAAGCTGCCTATCCGGCAGTAAAGAACGTCAAGATGGTCAGCAGCCAGGACGAGATTTTCTAAGCTGCCTATCCGGCAGTAAAGTAACTTTTTTTCCAGGATTTGTTGCACGGTCGTTTCTAAGCTGCCTATCCGGCAGTAAAGTTTGCCGAAGGGTTAGATGTCGCCGCGTGGCTTTTCTAATCTGCCTATCCGGCAATAAAGGGAAAACATGCAATGGCAAACCACGGCGGAGGTTTCTAAGCTGCCTATCCGGCAGTAAAGCTTCAACTGCGCTTGCAGGTCGCTGACTTGTTTTTCTAAGCTGCCTATCCGGCAGTAAAGGGGAGGAGCGGGCGCGGAAGGCCGACTCGCCAATTTCTAAGCTGCCTATCCGGCAGTAAAGGAGGCGACTTTGAGCTTGGGCCGTACCGCATTTTTCTAAGCTGCCTATCCGGCAGTAAAGGAGCCTGTCGCGGAGCATGGCACCCGCGCCTTTTTCTAAGCTGCCTATCCGGCAGTAAAGAGAGATTGGCGTGTTGGTGACGGGCTTGCGCTTTTCTAAGCTGCCTATCCGGCAGTAAAGGACTATGCCTATACGCTGGCCCGCCCTTCATCTTTCTAAGCTGCCTATCCGGCAGTAAAGCCGCGCTTTCCACTCTGCCGGGTGCGCGTGGGTTTCTAAGCTGCCTATCCGGCAGTAAAGGTATCCAATAGATGTCCCAATTGTGGCGATTATTTCTAAGCTGCCTATCCGGCAGTAAAGCGTGATGTAACGGTCCAACTCATCGGCCTGCCTTTCTAAGCTGCCTATCCGGCAGTAAAGATTTCGCAGCAGGCCGTATCGAAAATGGTGGTTTTCTAAGCTGCCTATCCGGCAGTAAAGGACATATTCATAGGTGTCCGCAACTTCTCCAATTTCTAAGCTGCCTATCCGGCAGTAAAGTGTTGGTGCGCGTGATGCAATCCGTGGACATCTTTCTAAGCTGCCTATCCGGCAGTAAAGCGCCGGTCATCGCCCGCAACCTGGCGCGGCATTTTCTAAGCTGCCTATCCGGCAGTAAAGGCCTAAATAGTATTTCATCAACAGAATACTATTTTCTAAGCTGCCTATCCGGCAGTAAAGGGCGATGTGACCGAACTGCTCAACGGATCGGTTTTCTAAGCTGCCTATCCGGCAGTAAAGTAGTGCTGCGCCGCGTCGAGTTCCCGGCGATATTTCTAAGCTGCCTATCCGGCAGTAAAGGACGGCATGAACAAACACGCCAAGGCGCTGGTTTTCTAAGCTGCCTATCCGGCAGTAAAGAGGCCGTCCAGCCAGCCGCCCCAGATCCGGATTTTCTAAGCTGCCTATCCGGCAGTAAAGATCAACGGAATGCTCAAGCCGTCAAATTGCAGTTTCTAAGCTGCCTATCCGGCAGTAAAGGGATTTGCGCGGCCTGGTCGGCCAGTTGCCGCATTTCTAAGCTGCCTATCCGGCAGTAAAGTATGCCGCCAGCACGGCGATGGTCGAGGAGCGTTTCTAAGCTGCCTATCCGGCAGTAAAGAAACAGATGAGAATTCGCGGCCCTTGGACTCAATTTCTAAGCTGCCTATCCGGCAGTAAAGGACATGCGCGGATCGGCTTCTATCTGGTCTAATTTCTAAGCTGCCTATCCGGCAGTAAAGATGAACTACTTGCGCGACAAGTTCGACGGCAATTTCTAAGCTGCCTATCCGGCAGTAAAGGGCGTGGCGCTGGCCCTGGTAGAGAGGCCGAGTTTCTAAGCTGCCTATCCGGCAGTAAAGACTCTGACAATCACCTGCCCGACAGGCCCGCCTTTCTAAGCTGCCTATCCGGCAGTAAAGTCAGCCGTCCAGGCCAGCAGCGTAAAATGCGATTTCTAAGCTGCCTATCCGGCAGTAAAGTACGATGTCGAGACGATGGCGACGCTCAATAATTTCTAAGCTGCCTATCCGGCAGTAAAGGCAGATCTGGCGCGGACGATCCAGGGCAAGATTTTCTAAGCTGCCTATCCGGCAGTAAAGGTCACCATCTGGTAGCGCCCGCCGATCATCATTTTCTAAGCTGCCTATCCGGCAGTAAAGGGAAAAATCCACTTGAAGCCGCATCTTGCAATTTTCTAAGCTGCCTACCCGGCAGTAAAGGGGGCGGTATCGAGCAAAAACGCGGCGGGGCATTTCTAAGCTGCCTATCCGGCAGTAAAGCTCTCGACGTTGACCGCGCCGCTGTTGTGCAGTTTCTAAGCTGCCTATCCGGCAGTAAAGGCAGTGACAGACCCCTCGCGGGCGAGAGACATTTTCTAAGCTGCCTATCCGGCAGTAAAGGCTGGGCAAAAGCGGCAAACCCAGGCCGAGCGTTTCTAAGCTGCCTATCCGGCAGTAAAGAAAATTGGCCTGCTGGGCTTTGCCGAGCAGGGCTTTCTAAGCTGCCTATCCGGCAGTAAAGGCCATTGCCGCCGGTCTTTTGGCGATTGCCGGTTTCTAAGCTGCCTATCCGGCAGTACAGAGACTCCATGGGCTTTGCGCCGGAATCCATGGATTTCTAAGCTGCCTATCCGGCAGTAAAGATCAACCGCAAGCCAGAATCCGACGTTGATTTTTTTCTAAGCTGCCTATCCGGCAGTAAAGTTATCGAGGCAAACGAGCTTGAATCGTGGTGGTTTCTAAGCTGCCTATCCGGCAGTAAAGGAGATTATTGGCCGGCAGATGATTATTCCAACTTTCTAAGCTGCCTATCCGGCAGTAAAGGGATTGGGCGGGTCGCCGGGTGCGACCTCGCCATTTCTAAGCTGCCTATCCGGCAGTAAAGGGCAAGGTTTTTGACATCGACCCCGGCCTGCTTTTCTAAGCTGCCTATCCGGCAGTAAAGTATGCGGTATTCGCCCACGGCGCAAAACTCCAGTTTCTAAGCTGCCTATCCGGCAGTAAAGTCGTCCAGCGGCGGGTAAGACGGGGCGGGCATTTTCTAAGCTGCCTATCCGGCAGTAAAGTTTTTCATGCTTTTTTTGAGAGGGCTTAACATTTTCTAAGCTGCCTATCCGGCAGTAAAGTTGCCCCCAATCATCATGGGAGTCTGGTACTGTTTCTAAGCTGCCTATCCGGCAGTAAAGATATGACAGACAATGGAGTAGTGGGGTGGGAATTTTCTAAGCTGCCTATCCGGCAGTAAAGCGCGTCTTATCGCCCGCCGCGCCGGGGATTTTTTTCTAAGCTGCCTATCCGGCAGTAAAGGTCGGATTTGCGCGGGTCTGGGGCGGTCGAGCATTTCTAAGCTGCCTATCCGGCAGTAAAGAAAGCCATCGGCGCACCCGTCCAGGAAGGCCCTTTCTAAGCTGCCTATCCGGCAGTAAAGGAGGAGCTGCTGAAAAGCGAGTTTCAGCGCGTTTTCTAAGCTGCCTATCCGGCAGTAAAGGCCATTATGGACCGGCTATCCGTGCGGCAACATTTCTAAGCTGCCTATCCGGCAGTAAAGGCTTTTCATTTTGGGGAAACCTTTCCGTTTCTTTTCTAAGCTGCCTATCCGGCAGTAAAGACTTTGTATTTCGGCGGCTTTCTCGCGTTGCAGTTTCTAAGCTGCCTATCCGGCAGTAAAGGACGAAATATGCGGCGGCGTTCCAGCAAATCGCTTTCTAAGCTGCCTATCCGGCAGTAAAGGATCGGTGATGAACGCCGCGACGCTGGCAACCTTTCTAAGCTGCCTATCCGGCAGTAAAGGTCAGCCAATCCGTCGGGGCGGCTGGCAGGTTTTTCTAAGCTGCCTATCCGGCAGTAAAGACCTCCTGGCCGATACGCTGGCTTATGTCCAGTTTCTAAGCTGCCTATCCGGCAGTAAAGCTCACGCCGCGCCTCGCGCCTGAGATCAAGGATTTCTAAGCTGCCTATCCGGCAGTAAAGACCTTGGCGCGTCGCCAACGGTCGGAGAGGGTTTTCTAAGCTGCCTATCCGGCAGTAAAGTTGTTTGCGGCTGAGTTCTGCAAGATAATAGCTTTCTAAGCTGCCTATCCGGCAGTAAAGATGCCCCGCACCGCGTCGCGCCTGCTGTTGGATTTCTAAGCTGCCTATCCGGCAGTAAAGCTTGGCCTGCCGTCCGGTGGCCTCGGCGGCAATTTCTAAGCTGCCTATCCGGCAGTAAAGTGCCGCATCGCCTGATCGTAAGCCGCTTGGTTTTTCTAAGCTGCCTATCCGGCAGTAAAGTTATTGGCCTGGGATGCGCCAGTCAAAAGGTTTTTCTAAGCTGCCTATCCGGCAGTAAAGTGATTATGTTAGGGTTATTATCCGGCTCTATATTTTCTAAGCTGCCTATCCGGCAGTAAAGGTCGGGGATTGTCCGCAAACCTTGCATTTCTTTTTCTAAGCTGCCTATCCGGCAGTAAAGTAGAATTGGAATGGCAACGCACCGACGGCTTTTTTTCTAAGCTGCCTATCCGGCAGTAAAGTTGGTCGATGGTTTTTTGCACCGCCCCGTAGATTTCTAAGCTGCCTATCCGGCAGTAAAGCGACTGATAGACGCCGCCAAGGCCGGCAAACTTTTCTAAGCTGCCTATCCGGCAGTAAAGTATTTCTTGGATGGTTACGGCTTGCTCGTATTTTTCTAAGCTGCCTATCCGGCAGTAAAGACCGGGCCGGATGGGATGCCGCGATACCATATTTTCTAAGCTGCCTATCCGGCAGTAAAGTTGCGTGTAGCCGTTCGCTGCCGCCCGCGCATTTTTCTAAGCTGCCTATCCGGCAGTAAAGATATGGGGGCTGTGGGTATTAATTTGCAAGAATTTCTAAGCTGCCTATCCGGCAGTAAAGGAGTGGCATCTAGCGGCTGGACAAATCTTCCTTTTCTAAGCTGCCTATCCGGCAGTAAAGACGCTCGGGGCCATCAAAGGGAAGAGCTATGATTTCTAAGCTGCCTATCCGGCAGTAAAGTCCCCAGACACATTGACCTGGCTGGCCGTGATTTTCTAAGCTGCCTATCCGGCAGTAAAGCACACATTTTCCGCCTTGCCAGGGCTGGACGTTTTCTAAGCTGCCTATCCGGCAGTAAAGGGAGGGTGTTCAAGGCTGTGGGCCGTGCCAGTTTTCTAAGCTGCCTATCCGGCAGTAAAGCGCTCATCGGCGAGGCTTAAGCCAGGCGTTGATTTCTAAGCTGCCTATCCGGCAGTAAAGTCCATTGTCAACAAACTGGGCAACTTTGCCGATTTCTAAGCTGCCTATCCGGCAGTAAAGTACGAGGTGCCTTACCGCGACTTCGCCGGCCATTTCTAAGCTGCCTATCCGGCAGTAAAGACTGGCGAACGAATGCCGGACGCCGACTATTTTTTCTAAGCTGCCTATCCGGCAGTAAAGAATAGCGGGCAAGCCTTGGTGCCTATCGCCATTTTCTAAGCTGCCTATCCGGCAGTAAAGGGTGATTAGGGTAGATAGGTCGAAAGTGTTGGTTTTCTAAGCTGCCTATCCGGCAGTAAAGGAGTCGATCACCTTTAAAATAAGGTCGTCACATTTCTAAGCTGCCTATCCGGCAGTAAAGGTGGGCGGAAGGCAAGCACATTCCGCACATCGTTTCTAAGCTGCCTATCCGGCAGTAAAGGGGAGGCGTTCAATGCGCTGGTGGAAAAGCTGTTTCTAAGCTGCCTATCCGGCAGTAAAGGCTCAATATGAAAATCTCAGCACAAACCTTGATTTTCTAAGCTGCCTATCCGGCAGTAAAGTGGGCGGTTTACGGGCAAGCCGCCGCACACAATTTCTAAGCTGCCTATCCGGCAGTAAAGAAATAATCGAAACGGACCTCATGAAAGCCAGCCTTTCTAAGCTGCCTATCCGGCAGTAAAGATCTTTTGCGCTGTCGGTGCCGACTCGCCAGATTTCTAAGCTGCCTATCCGGCAGTAAAGTTGAACGCCCTTACGAAGATGGCCCCGACAGTTTTCTAAGCTGCCTATCCGGCAGTAAAGGAGGCCGCTTACTGGATCAGGAATTCATCGGCTTTCTAAGCTGCCTATCCGGCAGTAAAGACGGGCTTCACGATCTTGATAGCCTCCCGGCATTTCTAAGCTGCCTATCCGGCAGTAAAGTCGAAGCGGCTGTTGACCGCATCCCACACGCATTTCTAAGCTGCCTATCCGGCAGTAAAGGCCAGCTATAGCGATTTTGGCCGGTCTTCTCTTTTCTAAGCTGCCTATCCGGCAGTAAAGCAAAAGCCCGCCCCATGCGTCGGGAGGCAATTTTTCTAAGCTGCCTATCCGGCAGTAAAGGTATTCAGTCCGCCCGCGCCGAGACGGTTTCGTTTCTAAGCTGCCTATCCGGCAGTAAAGAAACTGAATGCCGTAGGTCGTCAAATTCCAATTTTCTAAGCTGCCTATCCGGCAGTAAGGTTCGACATGAAAGGTATAAGGCCTTTCGAAGTTTTCTAAGCTGCCTATCCGGCAGTAAAGCTCGACAGGCGCGGCCAGCGGCGGCGGCGGCGTTTCTAAGCTGCCTATCCGGCAGTAAAGGCATCATGTGCTGATTTCCAGGCAACGCACGGTTTCTAAGCTGCCTATCCGGCAGTAAAGTCTGGCTGTGCGCCCCGTGCCATGCGTACACGTTTCTAAGCTGCCTATCCGGCAGTAAAGTCCATCGAATCGCCGATCACCCGGAGGGCGAATTTCTAAGCTGCCTATCCGGCAGTAAAGGCGGGTTTACCCTCCAATGGGGACACTGGAACTTTCTAAGCTGCCTATCCGGCAGTAAAGTCCGTATCGTTGGTATCCGCCTCGGTATGCTGTTTCTAAGCTGCCTATCCGGCAGTAAAGGAAAGCAGGCGACGGCGCGGGCGGCGCTTGGCTTTCTAAGCTGCCTATCCGGCAGTAAAGCAACCCCCGCCGGTTCAGATCGTCAACCAGAATTTCTAAGCTGCCTATCCGGCAGTAAAGGTGGATTGATGGTATGCACCAAGGGTCGTCGGTTTCTAAGCTGCCTATCCGGCAGTAAAGGCCAAGCCGACCCTTGGGCGCGGGCCTAACCTTTTCTAAGCTGCCTATCCGGCAGTAAAGAAAATATTCCGGCGTTTTTTGGCTTGCCGTTTTTTCTAAGCTGCCTATCCGGCAGTAAAGGCCACAGCGGCGGCGGCTGGCGGTATCAACAATTTCTAAGCTGCCTATCCGGCAGTAAAGCGTGGCCGATGTTGACGTAGCGCCAGCACCAATTTCTAAGCTGCCTATCCGGCAGTAAAGCCCACGGCGGCGGAAGTAGCAACCGCCGTGTGTTTCTAAGCTGCCTATCCGGCAGTAAAGCCCACCTTAGACACGCCACCGCAACAGATGCGTTTCTAAGCTGCCTATCCGGCAGTAAAGGGCTTGGACGCGGCGGGGACGCGGGCCGCGCTTTTCTAAGCTGCCTATCCGGCAGTAAAGATGTCATTCAATGGCTAACGTCAGATTATTTATTTCTAAGCTGGGCGGTCTCAATTTTGAAGCGCAACAGTTTTCGTTAGTTTAAGGATTTCCTC
>CAZOTR010000176.1:0-4232 GCA_964582755.1 uncultured Methylococcaceae bacterium
GTTCCCCGCAGGCCGCAATAGCCGTCTGGATTTTTCGCCAGGTATTGCTGGTGGTAGCCTTCGGCGAAATAAAACTCGAAAGGCTGCTCGATAATCTCCGTGGTGATCGCCCTAAAACCCGCTTGGGCCAGTTGTTGCTGGTAAGCCCGCAAGGACGCCTGGGCCTGGATTTTCTGCGCCTCCGAATACACGCCAATCGCCGAGCGGTATTGGGTTCCCCAGTCGTTGCCCTGGCGCATGCCTTGGGTGGGGTCGTGGGACTCCCAAAAGAGCCGCAGCAATTCGCCGTAGCTGATCGTCTTCGGATCGAACACCACCAGCACCGCCTCGGTATGGCCGGTCAATCCCGTGCAAACTTCTTTATACGTCGGATTGGGGGTCACGCCGCCGACATACCCCACGGCCGTCAGGCAAACCCCCGGCTGTTGCCAGAAGCGCCGCTCCGCGCCCCAGAAACAGCCCATGGCAAACACAGCGGTTTCCAAGCCTTCGGGGTAAGGCGGCAGCATGGGAAAGCCGTTGACATAATGTTTTTCCGGAACCGGCATCTTTTCGGCCCGCCCCGGCAAGGCGTGGCCTTTGTCGGGCAAAGCCGCCGGTTTGTGCAAGCCCATTTCCGCCAAAAGCCGCTCTATCATGGCTTATCTCCTGCTGATTGCCCGGTATCCGATGTCTTTACGGTAAAAAACTCCTTGCCACTGGATTTTTCCGGTCAGTTCGTAAGCCTTGCGCTGCGCCGCCGCCACATCCTCCCCCAAGGCGCAGGCGCACAGCACCCGCCCGCCGCTGGTGACCGCATGCCCGTCGTAAAGGCGGGCACCCGCGACGAAGACTTTGGCGTCGGCCTCCTCCTGCTCGGGCAGCCCGGAGATCACGTCGCCTTTGCGGTAATCGCCGGGATAGCCGCCAGCGGCCAGCACCACCCCCAAGGCCGGGCGCGGATCCCATTGCGCCTGGACTTGATCCAGCTTGCCGTCCAAAGCGGCTAGGCAAAGCGCCACCAAGTCGCTCTCAAGGCGCAGCATGATCGGCTGGGTTTCCGGGTCGCCGAAGCGGCAATTGAACTCCAACACCTTGACCGCCCCCTCGGGGCTTATCATCAAGCCAGCGTACAAAAAGCCAGTGTAGGGGATGCCGTCCTTTGCCATGCCGGCCAGGGTCGGTTCGATGACCTCGGCCATCACTTTGGCGTGTATGGCCGGCGTCACCACCGGCGCGGGGGAATACGCCCCCATGCCGCCGGTGTTCGGGCCAAGGTCGCCGTCGTCGCGGGCCTTGTGATCCTGGGAAGTCGCCATGGGCAGGGCGTGGATGCCGTCGGCCATGACGATGAAGCTGGCCTCCTCGCCCGCCAGGAACTCCTCGACCACCACCCGGCTCCCCGCCTCGCCGAAGGCGTTGCCGGACAGCATGTCCTCCACGGCGGCAATGGCCTCGTCCTCGGTGCGGGCCACCACCACGCCCTTGCCGGCGGCCAGCCCGTCCGCCTTGACCACGATGGGCGCGCCCATCAGGCGGATATACTCCACCGCCGGGATGACATGGGAAAACGTCGCGTAAGCGGCGGTGGGAATGTTGTGGCGGGCGAGGAAGTCCTTGCAAAAGGCTTTGGAGCCTTCCAACTGGGCGGCGGCCTGGGTAGGCCCGAAGCATTTCAGGCCAGCGGCGCGGAATTCATCGACGATACCCGCCACCAACGGCGCCTCCGGGCCGACGATGGTCAGCCCCACGCCATGCTCCTGGGCGAAATAGCGCAACGCGACCACGTCGCAGGCTTCGATGGGCACGTTTTCCACGCCAGGCTCCCAGGCGGTGCCGGCGTTGCCGGGCGCGACGAAAACTTTGTGGACCTGCGGGGATCGCGCCACTTTCCAGGCCAGGGCATGTTCGCGGCCACCGCCGCCGATGATGAGCACATTCATCCGGTAAAAAAACCTTGATAGAGTTGGGTAAGAGAGATAAGGAGGCCAGCCGGCTGCGGGCTCTCCCCGGCTAGGCGTTGTTCCGCCGCACCGAATGCCCTAAAGTATGCCGAAAATCGACCGATAAGAGAAACGGCAATCCCCATGAACTCCCAAAGCATTAGCGAACACAGGCTGCAAACGCGCAAACTGGCGCAGGAACTGCTCGAAAAACGGGCGCAACTGTGGACCCTGCGCGAACAACTCGTCAAGCTGCAACCCTACCGCCCGGAGCAAGAGCTGTCGCCTTTGGTCCGGCGGTTTTGCCAGGAATTGATCGACTACATCTCGCTGGAGCATTTCGGCGTCTTCCACCATATCCTCAACGGCGGCGAGCAGGACGCCAAGATGGCCGAACTGGCCGGCGAAATCTACTCGCGCATGGTCGAAACCACCGGTGCCGCCCTGGACTTCAACGACAAATGCGAAGCCTTGCCGGCGGAAGCCTTGCGCCGTGACTTGCCCGGCGAACTGGCCGTGCTGGGCGACGCGCTGGCCTTGCGGGTCGAGTTGGAAGACCGGCTGATCGAAAGCATGACCGCCTGAGGGCAGGGCCAAGATGAAATATTGCAGCCAATGCGGTTCACAGGTGCGGCTCGGGGTTCCCGAGCATGACGACCGTCCGCGCCACATCTGCGACGCCTGCGGCGTGGTGCATTACCACAACCCCAAAGTCATCGCCGGCTGCATCCCGGTCTGGGGCGACCAAGTGTTGCTGTGCAAACGCGCCATCGAACCGCGGCTGGGGCTGTGGACGCTGCCGGCCGGCTTCATGGAACTGGGCGAAAACCTGCCCACGGCGGCGGCGCGGGAGGCCAAGGAGGAAGCCAACGTGGACGTGGAGATCGAAGCCCTGTACAACCTGTTCAGCCTGCCGCACATCTCCCAGGTGTATGTGTTCTTCCGCGCCCGGATGGTCGAAGAGCGGTTTTTCCCCGGCTACGAAAGCCTGGAAACCCGGCTGTTCCGGGAGGAGGAAATCCCCTGGGACGAACTCGCCTTCGAGACCGTGCGCCGTTCGCTGCGCTATTTCTTCGCCGACCGGGAAAGCGGCGAGTTTGTCATGCGCATGGAGGATGTGGAGCCTAGCCGACGGTAACCATTCTGCTGGCGGGCAATGCCATCTTAATTTCCTCCCGTGGGAATCCGATAACGAGGCCATTAAACTATGCGACTTACCATAGAAGTACCTGAACAAGATCTGCTGGACTTCGGACGGCAAACCGTTGAACAGGAAGTGCAGGCCGCGCTGAAACGACTGCGCTCACGCAGCCGCTTAAGCGTGCTCACGCAAGGCTTAAAAGAAGCCTACGGAGAAGCGGAATATGAGAAAACCGTGGCACAGATAAGGGCTGAAGCTTGGCAAGAATATAAACAGGATTTGGGGCTATGATTCATGGAACTTGTCGCGGACTCAAATATCCTATTTGCGGCTTTGATTAGCGGCAAATCCGCTTACCTTGATATATTTCGCTCAGTCCGCGCTTACGTCCCGGATGTCATGCTGCTGGAAATTGGAAAATACGAGGTGCGGATTATCAGAAAAACCCGCTTGGCGGACACCTTCAGGCAGTTTACGCGGGAGTTGTTCAACGAAATCACCGTCATCCCCAAGCTGGCGATAGCGCCGGAGAGCTTTGCCAAAGCGTATGGCTTGTGCAAAGACATCGACGAAAAAGACACGCCTTTTCTGGCCTTGAGCATCGACTTGGAGATTCCACTCAGGACTAACGATAAGTTGCTCACCGATGGGTTGCGGGCCAAGGGATACAATCAATTGATCGGAAGCGACGAGATTTTTGCCTTGGTGGAGCCTGAAAAATGAATCGGGTGGCGGCTAAAGACGGTGTAGCCAAGCCTGCAAGGCCAGGCCCAGGAACACATCCCGTTAGACACCGTGCGCGATGGGATGTGTTCACTGTGAACAAGAGGGTGAAAGCCGAGTCGTAGTGATTGATAGAGCGCCCTTCCCTCCAAGCCACCGCCAACGCCCGGCAGGAGGCAAATCCCGCAAACTGACCCGCACCCGTTTTATCCACAATTTTTGTCACAACGCATCCACACTATGTCCCTAGAACACTTCTTCTCCATGGGCGGCTACGCCTTTTACGTCTGGACCGCCTACGGCATCGCCACGGTGGTGTTGGGCCTGAACCTGTTCCTGTCTTTGCGCCGCAAGGCCGAGGTGCTAAAAGAGGTCGAACGCGCCCTCAAGCTGGAAGACGCCCGGCAACAGAGGGCGCGCCCATGACCCCGCGCCAACGCCGCATG
>CAZOTR010000176.1:4332-8545 GCA_964582755.1 uncultured Methylococcaceae bacterium
GAGGCCAGCGAAGTCCTCGCCAAGCACGATGAAAACTACATGCCGCCGGAAGTGGGCGAGGCCCTCAAGAAAAGCGGCAAGATGCCTCCCACCAGCTACAAGGATTACCAAAAATGATCGCCGAACTCGGACATTTTTCTTTGGTGATGGCGTTGATGATGGCCTTGGTGCAGGCGTTCTTCCCGCTGTGGGGGGCGCAGCGGGGATTGGGCTTGTGGATGGCCGCAGCCAAGCCGGCGGCGCGTTCGCATTTCCTGTTCCTGGCCACGGCCTTCGCCTGCCTGACGGCTTCCTTCATCAACAACGACTTTTCCGTGATGTATGTGGCCCAGCATTCCAACAGCTCGCTGCCCTTGTATTACCGCGTCTCGGCGGTGTGGGGGGCGCATGAAGGCTCGATGCTGCTATGGGCATTCATCTTGGGGCTGTGGACCTGCGCGGTGTCGCTGTTCAGCCGCAGCCTGAACGAAGAAATGCTGGCCCGCGTGTTGGGCATCATGGCCTTGGTCAGCATCGGCATCGAGTTGTTCATCCTGTTCACCTCCAACCCCTTCGACCGCATCGTGCCGGCCCCGCTGGACGGCAACGACATGAACCCGCTGCTGCAAGACTTCGGCATGACCATCCACCCGCCGATGCTGTACATGGGCTATGTCGGCCTGAGCGTGGCGTTCAGCTTCGCCATCGCCGCGCTGCTCGGCGGTTCGCTGGATTCGGCTTGGGCGCGATGGTCACGCCCTTGGACCCTGGTCGCCTGGATCTTCCTCACTTTCGGCATCACCTTAGGCTCGTGGTGGGCGTATTACGAACTGGGCTGGGGCGGCTGGTGGTTTTGGGACCCGGTGGAAAATGCCTCGTTCATGCCGTGGCTGGTGGCGACGGCGCTGCTGCATTCCTTGGCGGTGACCGAGAAGCGCGGCGCGTTCAAGGCGTGGACGGTGCTGCTGGCCTTGTTCGCGTTCTCCCTGAGCCTGCTGGGAACCTTCCTGGTGCGCTCCGGCGTCCTCACCTCGGTCCACGCCTTCGCCTCAGACCCCACCCGCGGCCTGTTCATCTTGATCTTCCTAGGCGTCGTGGTCGGCGGTTCGCTGCTGCTCTACGCGATACGCGCGCCGATGGTGAAAGACAACGCCCGCTATGCCTTCGTCTCCAAGGAAAACCTGCTGCTGCTCAACAACATCCTGCTGCTGACCGCCGCGTCCAGCATCTTGCTCGGCACGCTGTACCCGCTGGTACTGGACGCGCTGGGCCTGGGCAAGATTTCGGTCGGCTCGCCGTATTTCACCAGTGTGTTCGCCCCACTGATGGCCCCGATGTTCCTGCTGGCCGGCATCGCGCCGATGTTCGCCTGGCGGCAGGCCGACGCGCCGCGCATCGCCAAGCGGATGTGGCCGGTCTTCGCGGGTGCCTGGGTGTTGGGCGCGGGCTGCGTCGCAGTGTTCTGGCAGGCGGACGACATCAAGTCCATGGCCGGCTTGGCGATGGCCTTCTGGCTGGCGGCGGGCGCCTTGCTGTCGCTGCATGCCCGCGTCAGCCTGCGCCCCACCCTGCTGGCCGGCCTGCGCAGCCAATCGCCTAGCATCTACGGCATGACCCTGGCCCACCTGGGCGCGGCGGTGTTCCTAGTCGGCGCGGTGCTGTCCAACCAATACAGCGTGGAAAAAATCGTCCGCCTCGCGCCGGGCGAATCCGTGGAACTGGGCGGCTACACCTTCACGTTTGCAGGCGTCGCCGAACTCCCCGGCCCCAACTACCGCGCCAAGGAAGGCAGCTTCCACGTCTCCAAGGGCGGCAACCCGGTGGCCGAACTCAAGCCGCAAAAACGCTTCTACAAGGTCCAGCGCAACACCATGACCGAGGCGGCGATAGACCCCGGCCTGCTGCGCGATTTGTATGTGGCCTTGGGCGAACCCATGGACAAAGGCGCGTGGAGCGTCCGCGTCTATGTCAAGCCCTTCATCCGCTGGATTTGGCTGGGCGGCTTGTTGATGATGGCCGGCGGCTTCTGCTCCGTCGCCGACCGCCGCTACCGGCTGGCCGCCGCCACGCTTAGGGAACCTGCCGGGGCGGCGGCGAAAGCGGCGTAATGGAAGCGGCATCCCAACTGCGGCCGATGCCAAACACCCATGGGCGATAAAGACATCATCTCCAAGCGCATCCTCAAAAACTTGGTGCGCGACTTCGCCACCTATCTATTCGACCTGCCCGTGACCGAAGTTGAACTGCTGGACACGGAATCGCAGCGTGTCGAGGAGCGGCGGGCCGATTTGCTGGCCAAGGTTTCGCAACCGGGCGGCGAAACCTTGGCGCTGCATATCGAGATACAAAATGCCAACCAAGCCATCATGCCAGCACGGATGCTGCGCTATTTGAGCGATGTCATCCTCGCCCATCCCGGCCTGCCGGTGCGGCAATATTTGGTCTATATCGGCAAAGCCCCCTTGGCGATGGCGGACGGCCTCGACATGCCCAGGTTCAGCTACCGCTACGACATCATCGACATGCACGCGGTGGATTGCGAAAGCTTGCTGCGCCGGGACTCGCCCGACGCCTGGGTCATGGCGATCCTGTGCGATTTCAAAGACCATGTGCCCAGGGACATCGTGCATATCATCCTGGCACGGCTGGCGGAGCGGTTTGGCGAAAACCTGCCGCGCTTAAGAGAATATGTGGACATGCTGGACATTCTGGCAAGCAATCGGGATTTAAACCTAGACATCCGGGAGGAACTGAAAATGCTGACCATCGACGTGGAAAAACTGGCAACTTATCAACTGGGCATGGAGAAAGGCATGGAGAAAGGCATAGAAAGGGGTTTGGAAAAAGGCGCTCACGACCGGGATGTGGCGATTGCGAAAAACCTGCTGGATCGGGGAATGGAGATCGACTTGATCGTTGCGGTGACGGGCTTGCCGCTAGTGGAAGTCGAGAACTTAAGGGGCAACAAAACCCAGCCGATGGACAATTGAATACCGTCCCAGAATCGCGCTGGCTCGGAAGCTCCTGCTGGGGAAGCCATATTTTGGATAATTCTAATGTCCCGCTGCCAAAATAGGAAACTTGGCTTCTAAAACCGCACTCCCAATGCTGTAGACCAAATGGAAACACGAACACCATGGCAAGCCAGCTTAAGATAATCCAAGATTTGGCGGAGGCGGGATCCAGCGAATGGAATGCCCTGGCGGGGGACTGTCCTTTTCTGCGCCATGAATTCCTCTCGGCGCTGCATGGCACTGGCTGCGCATCGGAAAAAACCGGCTGGCGAACGCTATACCTAGGTTTATGGCGCGGCGGAAAACTGGCCGGGGCCATGCCGCTGTATCTGAAAAGCCACTCACGCGGCGAGTATGTGTTCGACCAGCAATGGGCGGAGGCTTTCCAGCGCAACGGCCTGCCCTATTATCCAAAGCTCCTGTGCGCCATGCCCTTCACCCCTGTCGCCGGCCCGCGTTTGTTGGCGCGCACTGACGGGGACCGGCGGATGCTGGCCCAAGGCGCGGTGGAATTGGCCGGACGGCTTGGGGTTTCTTCCCTGCATATTCTTTTCCCCCAAGAAACCGACAGGGCGATCCTGCGCGAACTGGGTTTCCTATTGCGCGAGGGCATTCAGTTCCATTGGCATAATGCAGGCTATGCGAGCTTCGACGATTTCCTGGCCGCACTCAACCACGACAAACGCAAGAAAATTCGCCAAGAACGGCGGCGCGTCCAAGAGGCGGGGATCGCCTTCGCCTATTTGACCGGCAGGGAAATCAACGACAGCCAGCTAGAATTCTTTTATCAATGCTATGCCAACACCTACCATGAGCATTGGTCTTCACCTTATTTAAACCTTGATTTTTTCCGCCGCCTCGTCGCAGCCATGCCGGACAATCTGCTGTGGATCATGGCCTTGCGCGGCGGGCATCCCATTGCCTGCGCGATGAATGTCATTGGCCAAACAGTGATGTATGGCCGGTATTGGGGAAGCCTGGAATTTGTCTCAGGCTTGCATTTTGAAACTTGCTATTCCCAGGCCATCGAATACTGCATCCGGCATGGGCTAGGTGTTTTCGAGGGCGGGGCGCAGGGGATTCACAAAATGTCGCGTGGCCTGTTGCCCACGCAGACTTGGTCGGCCCATTGGATCGCCGATTCCCGCTTCGCCGAGGCCATAGGGCAGTTTCTGCAAGAAGAGACGCTGGGCATCGAACATTATCTCGAAGAATTGGAC
>CAZOTR010000177.1:0-6032 GCA_964582755.1 uncultured Methylococcaceae bacterium
ACCGCGCCGCTGGAGCGCCAGTTCGGCATGATGGCGGGCTTGACGCAGATGTCATCGACCAGTTCCAACGGCGTGTCGGTCATCACCTTGCAATTCGCGCTGGATGTCAGCCTGGACATTGCCGAGCAGACCGTGCAGGCGGCGATCAATGCCGCCGCGAACCTGCTGCCGCCGGACTTGCCCGCGCCGCCGGTTTACAGCAAGGTCAACCCGTCCGACGCGCCGATTCTAAGTTTGGCGATCAGCTCCGACACCTTGCCCTTGCCTCTCGTGCAGGAGCTGGCCGAAACCCGGCTGGCGCAGCGCATTTCGCAGGTCTCAGGGGTCGGCTTGGTGACAGTCAGCGGCGGGCAGCGGCCCGCCGTGCGCATCCAGGTCAACCCCGCCGCGTTGGCGACTTACGGCATCGGCTTCGACCAGATCCGCGCCACGGTCGCCGCCGCCAATTCCAACCAAGCCAAGGGCAGCTTTGAAGGCCCGCAGCTCGCCTCGACCGTCAACGCCAACAGCCAGTTGAAGTCGGCGGAGGAATACCGGGCTTTGATTGTCGCGACGCATCAAGGGCAGCCGCTGCGGCTTGAGGATGTCGCGACGGTCATTGAAGGCGTCGAAGACGCCCGCCTCGCGGCCTGGGCCAACCAGCGCCCGGCGTTGCTGCTGAACATCCAGCGCCAACCGGGAGCGAATGTCATTGCCGTCGTTGACCGCATCCAGAAAATGTTGCCCGCCTTGCAGGCCGGCTTGCCGCAGGCGCTTGATGTCGCCGTGCTGACCGACCGCACGCAGACGATACGCGCCTCGGTGCGCGATGTGCAATTTGAACTGGTACTGGCGATTGCGTTGGTCGTCATGGTGATTTTCCTGTTCTTGCGCACATTCTCGGCCACCTTGATCCCCAGCTTCGCGGTGCCGCTGTCCTTGGTCGGGACGTTTGGCATCATGTGGCTGGCAGGTTTCAGCATCAACAACCTGAGCCTGATGGCGTTGACGATTGCGACCGGCTTTGTCGTCGATGATGCGATTGTGATGATCGAGAACATCGCCCGCCATATCGAGGAAGGCGAAAGCCCGCTCGACGCGGCGCTGAAAGGCTCGCGGCAAATCGGCTTCACGATCATCTCGCTGACTTTCTCGCTGATTGCCGTGTTGATTCCGCTGCTGTTCATGGGCGATGTCGTCGGCCGGCTGTTCCGTGAATTTGCGATGACTTTGGCCGTCGCGATCCTGATTTCGGCGGCGGTGTCGTTGACGCTGACGCCGATGCTGTGCGCCCGCTTGTTGCAAAACACGCCGCTGCGACAGCAAGGCTGGTTTTACCGCCGCAGCGAGGCGGTTTTTGAACGCATCATCCAGGCTTATGCCAAGCTGTTGCGCGGCGTGTTAGACCGGCAAGCCTTGACCTTGCTGGTGACTTTGGCGACGTTCTTGTTGACGGTCTGGCTGGCCTGGTGGATACCGAAGGGCTTCTTTCCGGTGCAAGACACGGGCCTCGTGTTGGGCATCACCGAAGCGCCGCAATCGGTTTCGTTCCAAGCGATGGTGGAATTGCAAAAACAAGCGGCGGCCTTGGTTTTGGACGACCCGGCGGTCGAGAGCCTGTCGTCTTTCATCGGCGTGGATGGCGTCAATACGACGCCGAACAGCGGGCGCTTGCACATCAACCTGAAGCCGCAGCACGTCCGCCACGAACACGCGACGGCGGTCATCCGCCGCTTGCAAGCCGCGCTGGCCGGGCTGGCGGACCTGCGCGTCTATTTGCAGCCGGTGCAGGATCTGACCGTCGAAGACCGTGTCAGCCGCACGCAGTTTCAATACCTCTTCGAAGCCGCCGACGCCGCGCTGCTGGAGCGTTGGGTGCCGGTGTTGTTGGAGCGGTTCAAGGCGCTGCCGGCCTTGGCCGATGTCAACAGCAACCAGCAAAACGGCGGCTTGCAAGCCTTTGTCGAAGTTGACCGCGACACCGCAGGCCGGCTCGGCATTTCGATGGCGGCGGTCGATGACGCCTTGTACAGCGCGTTCGGCCAGCGTTTCATCTCGACGGTTTACACGCAGTCCAACCAATACCGCGTCGTGTTGGAAGTGAAGCCCGATTTTGCGCAAGGCTTGCAAAAGCTTCAGGCCTTGCACATCACGACACCCGGCGGCAGGCAGGTGCCGTTGGGCAGCATCGCGCAGATTAGCCAAAAGCCTTCGGCCTTGGTCGTCAACCGCGAGAAGCAATTCCCGGCGGCTACTTTGTCGTTCAACCTCGCCGAAGGCTATTCGCTAGGCCAGGCCGTCGCCGCGATTGAGGCCGAAAAGCAAGCCTTGGGGATGCCGCTAGGCGTGCAAACCCGTTTCCAAGGCGCGGCCTTGGCGTTCCGCGCCGCGCTGCAAAACGAATTGTGGTTGGTGCTGGCGGCCTTGGTGACGATGTATATCGTGCTAGGCGTCTTGTACGAGAGCTACCTGATCCCGTTGACGATTCTGTCAACGCTGCCGTCGGCCAGCGTCGGCGCGTTGCTGGCCTTGGCCTTCAGCGGGACGGATTTAAGCGTCATCGCGATCATCGGCATCATTTTGCTGATCGGCATCGTGCAGAAGAACGCCATCATGATGGTGGACTTCGCGCTGGAAGCCCAGCGCGAGCAAGGCAAGGCCGCGCATGAGGCGATTTACCAGGCCTGCTTGTTGCGGTTCAGGCCGATTTTGATGACCACCTTGGCCGCGTTGTTCAGCGCCTTGCCATTGATGCTCAGCACAGGCAGCGGCGCGGAATTGCGCAAGCCCTTGGGCGTGGCGATGGTCGGCGGTTTGCTGTTCAGCCAAGCCTTGACCTTGTTCACCACGCCGGTCATTTACCTCGCGTTCGAGCGGCTGCGCCGCCATTCGGCGCAATGGCGCAAGCGCCACTCTATCGGCTTGGAAGGGGTCGCGCCGTGAACCGCCTTGGCAGTGCGCAGCGCAAGCCCGACCGACTAGGGTGCCGATGATTCCGTCCGAGGTTTTCATCCGCCGCCCGGTGGCGACCAGCCTGCTGACCGTCGCCGTCGCGCTAGGCGGCCTCGTCGCTTATTGGCTGCTGCCCATCGCCGCGTTGCCGCAGGTCGATTACCCGGCCATCAGCGTCAGCGCCAGCCTGCCCGGCGTCGATCCTGAGACGATGGCGGCGACGGTCGCGACACCGCTGGAACGGGCCTTGAGCCAAGTGGCCGGCATCAGCGAGATGACCTCGACCAGCAGCCAAGGCCAGACCCGCGTCAGCTTGCAATTCGACCTCGACCGCGACATCAACGGCGCGGCGCGGGATGTGCAGTCGGCGATCAACGCGGCGCGTAGCCTGTTGCCGCCGAATTTGCCGTCGAACCCGACCTACCGCAAAGCCAACGCGGCGATGGCGCCCATCATCGCGTTGGCGCTGACCTCGCCGACGCATACGCAAGAGCAACTCTACGATGTCGCGTTCACGCTGCTGGGCCAGAAGATCTCGCAAATCCAAGGCGTGGGCCAGGTCAATGTCAACGGCAGTGCGCTGCCGGCGGTGCGTGTCGAAGTCAACCCGCTGGCCTTGAACCGGCTCGGCGTCAGCTTTGAAAGCCTGCGGCTGGCGCTGGCGAACGCTAACGCGAACCAGCCTAAAGGCGTCATCGAAGACGGCGGCAGGCAATGGCAGATCCAAGTCAACGACCAGGCCAAGACCGCCGCCGAATACCGCGATTTAATCGTGGCCTGGCGCAAAGACGCGCCGATACGCTTGCGCGATGTCGCCGAGGTCAGCGATTCGGTGCAGGATTTGCGCAACGCCGGCTCCTCCGCCGGCAAGCCCGCCGTGTCGATTGCGGTGATTAACCAGCCCGGGGCCAACACCGTCGAAATCGTCGATACGATCAAAGCAATGCTGCCGCAACTGGCCACCAGCATCCCGGCGGGCATCGACGTGGACGTGGTGATGGACCGCACGACGACGATCCGCGCCTCGTTGCGCGAGGTCGAACACACGCTGCTGATTTCGATAGCCTTGGTCGTCTCGGTCGTGTTCCTGTTCCTGCGCAGCGTCAGGGCCACCTTGATTCCGGCGATTGCGATTCCTGTGTCCTTGCTCGGCACCTTGGTCGTCATGCGTTGCCTGGGCTACAGCTTGAACAACATGTCCTTGATGGCGATGATTATCGCCACCGGCTTCGTCGTCGATGATGCGATTGTCGTCGTCGAGAATGTCAGCCAAAAGCTGGAACGCGGCTTAAGCCCGCTGCAAGCGGCCTTGGCTGGCGTCAAGGAAGTCGGTTTCACGGTGCTGTCGATGAGCCTGTCTTTGGTCGCGGTGTTTGTGCCGATTTTGTTGATGGGCGGCATCGTCGGACGGCTGTTCCGTGAATTCTCGGTGACGCTGACCGTCGCCGTCGGCATTTCCTTGCTGGTGTCGCTGACGACGACGCCGATGCTATGCGCCCATTGGCTGCGGCACGATGCGCAAGCCAAGCCGGGCGCGGTGTTGCGCGGCGGGCTGGAGCGGGGCATCGCGGCCCTGGCCCGTGGCTATGGCCGCTCCTTGGCCTGGGCCTTGCGCCATGGGCCGTTGATGCTGTTGCTGCTGGCCGTGACGATAGCGTTCAACCTGCATTTGTTCATGACGATCCCGAAAGGTTTCTTCCCGCAGCAAGACACCGGGCGCTTGCAAGGCTTCTTCCAGGCCGACCAAAACATCTCATTCCAGGCGATGCGGCAGAAGATCATGGCGCTGATCCAAATCGTCAGCCAAGAGCCGGACATCGCGACGTTTTACGAATACACCGGCGGCTTCGCCGGCGGGCAAAACAACACCGGCTCGATGTTCGCGCTGCTAAAACCCAAGCCCGCCCGCCAAGCCTCGGCACAGGAGATTGTCAACAAGCTCAAGCCCCAATTGGCGAAGGTGGCCGGGGCGAACCTGTTTTTGAACCCGCAGCAAGACATCCAAATCGGCGCGCGGGCGGGGGCCGCGCAGTTCCAATACAGCCTGCTGGCCAGCGACTTGGCCGAGTTGCGCAGCCTGACGCCGAAACTGCGCGATGCGATGCTGAAGCTGCCGCAACTGACCGATGTCAACGCCGACTTCCAAGACAAAGGCTTGCAAACGCGCCTGGTTGTAGACCGCGCCACGGCTTCCAGGCTGGGCATCTCGGCGCAGATGATCGACGCGACCTTGAACAACGCCTTCGGCCAACGCTTGGTTTCGACGCTGTACCAGCCGTTGAACCAATACCATGTCGTGCTGAACGTCGCCCCGGCCTTCGCCCAAAGCCCGCAAGCCTTGGACAGCATCTACCTCAGCAACAACGAAAACGCCCAGATTCCGCTGTCGGCGATCAGCCATTACGAACTGACCAACGCGCCCTTGGCCGTCAACCACCAAGGCCAGTTCGCGTCTTCGACGATTTCATTCAACCTCGCCCCCGGCGTGTCCTTGAGCCAAGCGACGGCGGCGATTGAAAAAGCCTACGCCGCGCTGAACGCGCCGGTCACGGTGCGCGGGGCGTTCTCCGGCACCGCGCAGGCATTCAAGAATTCGCTGGAAAGCCAGCCCTGGCTGATCCTCGCCGCGCTGGTGTCGGTCTACATCGTGTTGGGGATGCTCTATGAAAGCTTGATCCACCCGCTGACAATCCTATCGACGCTGCCGTCCGCCGGCGTCGGCGCGTTGCTGGCCTTGTTAGCGTTTGACACCGAATTCAGCCTGATGGCCTTGATCGGCGTGATCTTGCTGATCGGCATCGTCAAGAAAAACGCGATCATCATGATCGACCACGCCGTCGAGGCAGAGCGAAGGCTGGGCCTCGACAGCCAAGCCGCGATTTACCAAGCCTGCCTAAGCCGCTTCCGCCCGATCCTGATGACGACACTGGCGGCGATGCTCGGCGCGTTGCCGCTGGCTCTCGGCACGGCGGACGGCGCGGAACTGCGCAAGCCCTTGGGGATTTCGATTGTCGGCGGTTTGTTGTTCAGCCAATTGCTGACGCTTTATACGACTCCCGTGGTTTACTGCTGTTTGGACCGGCTGCGTTATCGCAAGCTGG
>CAZOTR010000177.1:6132-8509 GCA_964582755.1 uncultured Methylococcaceae bacterium
ACGCGTTTAGCTTTTGACCGATCCCCTTTGACCCCCTTTACAGGAGAAGCCACCCATGTCTGTCGATGCGAATTTGATCGAACTTGTCAGCTATATCGACAATGCCAAAGAAGAGTCTATCAATGCCTACGAATTCCTCAAAGAAACCGGCACATTGTCGGCGACTTACACGTTCAACTTGCTGCATAAAATCCCCGGCCACGACCTCTTGCTGGCGGTGAATTTCCCACGCCCGTGGGAACGGGACAAACGTTCGGCCAGCATAAAACTGTCTAGCTTTTCCGAACGCAAGGACTTGGTGCTGCATGAGGCCCGCTTGGACGCTGATACTTATGTGCATGTGCATTCGCCTTATCTCGCCGCATGGTCACTGGCGCACGAGGATTTCCCGATCCGCTACGTCGCCGCGCAACGGCATTTGCTGACGCGGGTGATTCCCAACCACTTAGACCGCACCCGCAGCGTGTTGGATGTCATCAGCGAGCGCCTCGACGAGCATCCCGACTGGGCGCCGCCGACCGGCATCTTGGAATCGAATGGCGGGGCCAATATCTGGGGCAAAGGCATTTTGAAGACCGCGCAATTGATCCTGTTCATCGAGGAAGCCGCCAAGTTCCAGTCTTTGGCCGAACAAATCGGCGGTGCCAAGGAATACAAGCCCGGAACCTTGGATCAGCAATGGCAGCGCACCGGGCTTTATGAAAAGGCCAAGGAAACCAATTACGTTCAATAGGGGTTGATTGGGAGCGCGGGCTTCTAGCCCGCCAGCGGGCGGAATGCCTACGCCTCACAAGCCAAACCGCAAACCCAGTTTTTAATACGCCATAAAGGTGGCACCGCGCTGGCGGTGCCACCCGCCACACTCTAGGAAAACCCCATGGCAAAAAATCCCCGCCAATTGGTTCTAAATGCCTTTTTCCAACGCTTTGGCCACCATCCCGCCGGTTGGTTGCATCCGAGTTCTACCGATGATGGCAGGCCGAATTTAGAATGGTATCTTCGCGCCGCCAAGCTGGCCGAGTCGGCGAAATTCCACAATTTCTTCTTGGCCGATTTTATCGGCCAGTCGGGCAATATCACGGAAGAGACCGTCAAGCATGCCCGCAATTACCAATTCGAGCCTTTCACGTTGCAATCGGTGATCGCCTCGCAGACTCAGAATATTGGCCTGGTCGTCACGCTGAACACCAATTTCAATTATCCCTACAACGCCGCCCGGCAGTTCACGTCGTTAGACCATATCAGCGGCGGGCGGGCGGCTTGGAATGTCGTCGCGCAATGGCCGGAACACACGGCGGAGAATTTTGGCCTGAGCCAAAACCCGCCTGCGCACCCGGAGCGTTATGTCCGCGCCGAGGAATTTTTGAATGTCACAAAGGCGCTGTGGGACACTTGGGACGATGACGCGTTCGACCATCCCGACCGCGAGAACCGCCAGTTTTACAACCCTGCCTCAGCCCATCCCTTGGATTTCCAAGGTAAGTATTATTCAGCCAAAGGTTTGCTGGACTTTTCCAGGCCGATCCAGGGGTATCCTGTCATTGTGCAAGCGGGCAATTCGGAGGAAGGCCGGGAATTCGCCGCCAAAATAGCCGAGATGCAATATTGCTCGGCCACATCATTGGAGCTGGCAAAAGCCTATTATGCCGACGTGAAACGGCGGCTTGGCAAATATGGCCGCGAGGAAAGCGATTTGCATCTGACGCCGGGCCTGTCGGTCGTCGTCGCCGAGACCGACCAGCAGGCGCAAGACCGCTTCGGCGAATTGCAACGGCGCGTGGATTTAAGCCATGTCGAATTCGGCGGTTTTGACTTGTCCGGTTATGATTTGGACGGCCCGCTGCCTGATTTGCCATACCAGGAAACCGAAAACGGCAAAGGCCGCTTCCGCCAGCAGTTGGAGTTGGCGCGGCGCGAAAACCTGTCGATCCGCGAATTGGTGCTGCGCTTCCGCGTCTCGCGTGGACATTTACAGGCGATAGGCTCGGTCAAAACCGTCGCCGATATTATCGAGCAATGGTTTGTCGAGAAAGCCGCCGACGGCTTCAACGTCGTGCCGCCGTTATTGCCGTCGGGGTTTGAGGATTTCATCCATCTGGTCGTGCCAGAATTGCAGCGCCGGGGCATCTTCCATACCGAATACACCGGCAGAACCTTGCGCGAAAACCTGGGGCTGAAGCGTCCGGAAAATCCGAATACTGATAAGGCCCAAGCACAAAAACGGGCTGCGGCTTAACAGCAAGGCCGGTTGCGCAACCGGCCTATTCAAGGGGATCCAGAATGGCAAACACCTTAGACGTTTTTTTCGATGAAGTCCGCGCCACACTGCTGGCCGACGCCGGCCCGGCGGGCCGCGAACAAGTCCGCACACTGTTGG
>CAZOTR010000178.1:0-8323 GCA_964582755.1 uncultured Methylococcaceae bacterium
ACATCACAAGAGGGCGCACGGCAGACATAAATGCCTTCCGCCTCGCACAGTTGTTTGTACAGGAATTTCTTCCATTTCATATCCTGGTTGTTGGCGGCTTTGACAGACGGAAAGTTGTAAGCGATCAAACCGCTTAAATCTTGCCGCGACCACAGCCCCAGATCCTGCCATAGGTGGTCCTCGCCCAGGCAACCCGCCACCAGTATTGAGCTTATCCAGCGGGTTTCCGCCCGTTCCGGGTAAGCGGCGCGGGCATGTAGATAACGGATGAGATCGTCCCGCTCCAACATGCGGCTGAAATCGGCCTGCCGTCCCGACGGGGCCGCGCAGGGAAATTCCAAGGAGCGGAAAAAGGTTTTTGATAGTTGCCCGAAATCCTCGGCTTCAAGCCCAAGGAAATCGGGCAAAGCCCCCAAGCCGACGCTCCAACTCGCCAGCATCCGGCACAGCCACTCGGTATTGGGCGAAAGCTTGGCCGAGTGGCTTTTGAAATGGCGGTAATACTGTTCGCGGTTGGGAGCGTCAAACTTGGGGACGGCGTTCATGGTGGTTTAATACTCGACTAAAATGTCTTCGTCGCGGACGATAAACTGGCAAGCCAGACGCCAAGTGGCCGGCATGTCGGTGACGGCAATCTCGTCAATTTCCTTTTGGGTGATCTTGCCCAGTTCCTTCAATACCGTGATTTCCTTGGTGGTCAAATGGCCGCTCATGCGCGGTTTGTTGTCCACGCTGCTGACTTTCACCACGCAGGTGCCGCATTCCCCGTCCTGGCAGTTGAACTGGATCGGAATCTTGTTTTCCAAAGCCAGCTTGAGCAGGGTTTGGGTGTGGCTGCCGGCGACGGCGTAGACGGTCTTGTCTTTGTATTCAGGATTGCTGAAAGTGACTAATGCCATGATGGGTTTCCTCTGGGTTTATGCCGGGCGGACTTTAAGCTCGCCACCCAGCACCTGGGCTTGGCAGGCCAGCCGGTTGTGCTTGCCGGCGAAGTTGTCGCGCAGAATTTTGTCCTCCAGCACCGACGGCTCGCTGAGGTTTTTCCAGCCTTCGTCAACCTTCATCATGCAAGTGCCGCAATCGCCTTCGCGGCAACCGTAGGTAATGCCGGAACCGACCTTTTCGGAAATTTCGATGACGCGGGTGCCGGCGGGCACGGTGACGGTGACGTTAATATCTTCAAATGTGACAGTGGCTTTTGCCATGGGTTTCTCCTAAGTAGAGTATGTCGTTTTTAACAGGTCGGACATGTCGATGACGCGGGCGGGGCGGCGTCCGACCAATTCCTCCGCCAAATCGTGGCCGAATTGTCGGCAAGCCTCGATTTCATCGAGTGTGGGGATGAGCTTGACGCGCAGCCCCTGCACCGGAACCCGCAGCTTCAATCCGCGCAGCCGGTCCTCGATCATGCGCACCGCTTCGCCGCTCCAACCATACGAGCCGAAAGCCGCGCCGATCTTGCCTTTCACGTCAATGACGGTGAGCGACGACAACAGATCCCAGATGGGTTTCACCGCGTCGCCGTTAATCGTCGGAGAACCCAGGACCAAGCCGTCGGCCTCCTCCAACAAATCGGCGAAGGTGCCGGTGTCGCCGCCTTCCAAGTCGTACAGCGAGGCGCGCACGCCTTCGACCCGTTGCGCGGCGGCGTAAATCGCCTCGGCCATGCGGGCGGTATTGCCGTAGGAGCTGATATAAAAAATCAGCAGGGTTTTTTCGCCAGGGGAAACCTCGCTTTTCAAGCGCGGGGTGGACAGTTCCCGGTAACGCTGCACATAGGCGCGGGGCCGGTCGCGCAGTATTGGCCCGTGCGCCGGTGCGATGCAGCTCACTGCCAATGGCTCGATCAATTCCAACGCGCCGACCACATATTCCTTGAAAGGCCGCATGATGTGGGCATAGTAATATTCAAACGAGAAGCGGAAATCTCCCACTTTGTCGTTGAATAAACGGGCGTCGCAGAAATGGCAACCAAACACATCGCCGGAAAACAGCAGTTTCTCTTCCGGCAAATAGGTGCATTGGGTGTCCGGCCAATGCAGATAAGGCGTGTGCAGAAACTCTAGGCTGCGGTCGCCTAAACTGATGGAATACCCGGTATTGACGGGAGTGAATTCCATGCTTTCCCGCTTCAACAAAGCCTTTAGCATCATCTGGGCTTTGAAGGAGATATACAGCCTGGCGTTGGGGCAGCGTTCCATCAATTCCGGCAAAGCCCCGGTATGGTCGGGTTCCAAATGGTTGAGGACTATCGCCTTGATTTCCTCGTAACGCGCCACTTGTTCCAGGCGGGCGAAGAAATCTCCGGCAAACTGCTCTTTCACCGTGTCCACCACCGCCACGCCCGCGCTGCCGCGCACCACATAGGCGTTGTAGCTGGTACCGTTGGCGGTTTTCAGGATGATGTCGAAACTGCGCAGGCTGGGGTCTAGCGCGCCGACCCAGTGGACCCTGGGCGACAGCGCCACAGGCTCCTTGCGGGAGACGGCGGTTTCGACGGCGTCCGTTTTCATGGCCCGCTTCCGTGGGTGCGCGGGCAGGTTTCCAAATCCGCCGGGGCGGCGGCTGCCGGGGCAAGGCCAATCCACGCATCCACCCGCACCGGGTCGAAGCCGGCCTCGCAACGCTCGCCCACCTGCATCAGCGGGCGGCGGATCAGCAGCGGGTCGGCGAGCATCAGCGCCAACGCTTGGTTCTCGCCCAAAGTGTCGGGCAACACCAAGCCTTGCTTGATTGCCGGGGCGGCGCCGTTAAACCATGCCGCCACCGGCAAGCTGCCGAAGAAGCGCCGCAGGCGGGCGGCGTCCCAAGGCTCGGCCAGCAAGTTGCGTTCGATGACCTCATGCCCGGCCTCGCGCAGCAGTTTCTTCTGCCGCGTGTTGTTGACACAGCCGGGCTTTTCCCAGAACAGCACGGTGGCCATGGCCTTAGTGGGCCTGCAATTCCGCCATCGCCTGGGCCATGCGCTCCGGCGGGATGCCGGTCAACGAGCCCGGCGGGTTGACCGCCTCGCCCAGGGAATCGAGGATTGCCCCTTCAATCGGGCAGATGGACGCGCATTGCGGGTCGGCGTGGGCGCCTTCGCATTCGGTGCATTTCTTCGGGTCGATGAGGAAATGCGGCTTGGCCTCGTAAATCGCCTCGCTGGGGCAGACTGGCAGGCAGGCCCAACAATTGACGCAGGATTCAATGATTTTCAAAGCCATGGCTTGGGTCTCCAGCTTGATCGGCCAATTAAAGGTTGTCTTGCTAGGAGGTAAAGCACTCACCATGCCAGCTATAAGTTTATGAATTTTATTGAAAAGTGTGGTTTTTGGCTGTCGCAAGCCCCACAAAGGCCGGCTGCGAAATTGTCGGGAATCTGACAATGGCGGGGCATAAGTAGGAGCGGGCCACGCCCGCGACGAACCCTGCGTGGGGGCGGAGCCAGTCGCGCCCATGGGGCGCTCCTATGGGGGGCATGGCCGTTTAGCGGATATTGCCAGCCGCCCAGCTTGGCTGTCGCAAACATTACAATCCCGCCCGAACCTTCCGCTCCTGTGTTTTTCCCGACAATCCTCCGTCCTTCCTGGCGCTCCGCAGGGCTTGCCAATCAAGGCTTTGGCGGTCTTTTGCCCACCCTGGCACAGGCCGTGCTTTAGCCCTTGCATACTAAGGGGAAATCGGGCGGCGCAGGCTAGGCTTTGCGCCCGCCTCCCCGCGATTGATTGAGGGAAAACCTGTGAGCGACTACCTGATGCTTTTGCTGGGCACGGCCCTGGTGAACAACGTGGTGCTGGTGAAGTTTCTGGGCCTTTGTCCGTTCATGGGCGTGTCCAAGAAGCTGGACTCGGCCATCGGCATGGGGCTGGCGACGACCTTCGTGCTGACCTTGACGGCGGTGGCGAGCTGGTTCATCGAGCATTATTTGCTGGCGCCTTTGGAAATCGGCTTCCTGCGCATTCTGTCGTTTATCTTGGTGATCGCCGCCGTCGTGCAGTTCACCGAAATGGTTGTGCGCAAGACTAGCCCGGTGCTGTACCAGGTGCTGGGCATTTTCTTGCCGTTGATTACCACCAACTGCGCGGTGCTGGGCGTGGCCTTGCTGAACATCCAGCAGGAATACGATTTCCTGCACAGCGCCTTGTTTGGCTTCGGCTCGGCCTTGGGCTTCACGCTGGTGATGGTGATTTTCGCCGGCATACGCGAACGGCTGGCCTTGATGGCGGTGCCGGAGGCGTTCGCCGGGACGCCCATCGCCTTCATCACGGCGGGGATCTTGTCCCTGGCTTTCATGGGTTTTGCGGGTTTGAACACGCATTGAACTGGAGGATTTATGCACATCCTGTTTGCTACCTTGGCTCTTGCCGCCCTGGGGATGGGCCTGGGGTTTTTGCTCGGGGCCGCGTCGCGCTACTTCAAGGTGGACGACAACCCGCTAGTGGACGAGATCGAGCGCATGATGCCCGGTTCGCAGTGCGGGCAGTGCAATTACCCCGGTTGCCGGCCGGCGGCGGAGGCGCTGGTCGCAGGCGTTGCGCCGCCGACCCTATGCCCGCCCGGCGGCAAGGCGCTGGCCGAGCAGTTGGCGAACAAGCTGTCCATCGACTTGGACTTGTCCGCCCTGGGTGACACGGTTCCGCTGGTGGCGCGGATAGACGAGACCACTTGCATAGGCTGCGCCCGCTGCACCAAGGTTTGTCCGACCGACGCGCTGGTCGGCGCGCCGAAGATGATCCACGCGGTGGTGGCGGACGCTTGCATCGCCTGCGCGAAGTGTGTGGAAGTCTGCCCCACCGAATGCCTGAAAATGCATCCGGTGAAAACGACGCTGCGCAACTGGCGCTGGCCCAAGCCGCAAACGGCGCTGGCGGGGGCGTAAAACCATGGCGCTATTCGACATTTCCATGCTCTGGCAGCCTAGCGCACCGAAGATTCGCGGCGGCGTCCATCCTGAGCCGCGCAAAGAGGCCACCGCCGACCAGCCCATAGACACGGCATTCCCGCTGCCGCCCATGCTGTATCTGGCTTTGCAGCAGCATGTCGGCCAGCCCGCCGAGCCGGTCATCCAAGTCGGCGACAAGGTGCTGAAAGGCCAGTTGCTGGCGGTGAGCCAAGGCAATATTTCCGCGCCCGTACACGCGCCGACCTCCGGCGTGGTGGTGGACATCATGGACTACCCCGCCGCGCATCCCTCCGCCTTGCCCACGCCGACTTTGCTGCTAGAGCCGGATGGCGAGGACCGTTGGATAGACCTGCCCGGCGAGATCGACCCGTTCAGCCTGGAGCCGGAGGAAATCAGCCTGCGCGTGGGCGCGGCCGGCGTGGTGGGCTTGGGCGGGGCGGCGTTTCCTTCGGCGGTGAAGCTCAATTTGGGTAGGCGCACCCAGATCCAGACCCTGCTGATTAACGGCGGGGAATGCGAGCCTTACCTCACCTGCGACGACCGGCTGATGCGCGAGCGGGCGGCGCAGATCGTCGATGGCATCCTGATTATGCTGCACGGGCTGGGCTGCAAGCATTCCATCGTCGGCATCGAGGACAACAAGCCCGAAGCCTATGAAGCGATGCGCTCCGCCGCCGCCGAATTGAGCGGCGGCAAGGTCGAAGTCGCCTTGGTGCCTTCGCTGTATCCTATGGGCTGGGACAAGCAACTCATCCGCTATTTGACCGGCAAGGAGGTTCCGGCCGGCGGCCGCGCCACCGATGTCGGCGTGTTGATGCACAACGTCGGCACCGCCTACGCCGTGGGCCAGGCCATCCGTTACCGCAAGCCTTTAATCTCGCGCATCATCACCGTCAGCGGCGGGGCGGTGGGCGCGCCGCGCAACGTCGAGGCGCCGCTAGGCACGCCGCTGGTCAGCCTGCTGGCGTATTGCGGCTACCGGCCCGAAGCCACTGCCCGCTTCGTCATGGGCGGGCCGATGATGGGCGACGCCTTGCCGCATCCCAACGTGCCGCTGGTCAAGGGCGCTTGCGGCATCCTCGCCCTGACCCGCGAGGAAGTCGCCGCTTCCGACGCCAAATCCTGCATCCGCTGTTCGCGTTGCGTGACGGCCTGCCCGGTGGGCCTGCTGCCTTTGGAGATGATGACGCGGATACGCGCCGGGCAGTTGGAATCGGCCTTGGGCTATGGCCTGAAAGACTGCATCTCCTGCGGGTCTTGTTCGTATGCCTGCCCCTCGGAGATTCCGCTGGTGCATTACTTCAAATATGCCAACGGCGAACTGCTGTCCCGCGACCAAGCCAACCACAAGGCCGAGCAGACCAAGCGCCTGTCCGAAGAGAAACAGGCCCGCATCGCCCGCCAAAAGGCCGAAGCCGCAGCGGCGGCGGCGGCGCGGAAAGCGGCGGCCAAGAAACCTAAGATTACGGAGGAAGCGGCATGAGTGCGTCAGTGTTAAGCAGCGCCCCGTTCACCCGCTCGGATCTGCAAATCCGCTCCATCATGTTCACCGTGGTGCTGGCCCTCGCGCCCACCACTGGCTGGGGCTTGTTCGTCTTCGGTTGGCCGGCGCTGTTTTTGTTCATGACCACGGTGCTGTCGGCGCTGCTGTTCGAGGTTTTCTGCCTGAAGCTGGCGGACAAGCCGGTCGGGGCCACCTTGGCGGACGGCTCGGCGCTGCTCACCGGCTGGCTGATCGCCCTGACCCTGCCGCCTTGGGCACCGTGGTGGATAGGCGCGGTCGGCGCGTTCGCCGGCATCGTGGTCGGCAAGCAGGTGTTCGGCGGCTTGGGCCAGAACCTGTTCAACCCCGCCATGCTGGCGCGGGTGGTGCTGCTGGTGTCGTTTCCCCTGGAGATGACCACTTGGGTCAATCCCGCGCCGGTATTCTCCTCCCTCGCGCCCAGCTTCGAGGCCGCTTGGGCGATAGTGTTCAGCGGCCAAGTCCCGGCGGACGGCATGACCGGCGCGACGGTGTTGAGTTGGATCAAGACCGAATTCTCGCAAGGCCGGGGTTTGAGCGAATCGCTGGCTTCCGGCGAATGGGGCTTGCTCAAATCCATACTCGGCTGGAGCCGGGGCAGCCTGGGCGAAACCTCGGCGGTGTTGACTGCGGTCGGTGGTGTCTGGCTACTGCGGGCAAGAGTCATCACTTGGCACATCCCTTTCTCCATGCTCGGCACCGTGGCGCTGCTGGCCAGCGTGTTCACGCTGATAGACGGGGAGCGTTATCCGGGGCCGCTGTTCCATCTCAGTTCCGGCGCGATGATGCTGGCGGCGTTTTTCATCGCCACCGATTACGTCACTTCGCCCAACAGCCCAGCCGGGCAATTGATCTTCGGCGCGGGCTGCGGGCTGATGGTCTTCGTCATCCGCACCTGGGGCGGCTACCCGGAAGGCATGGGCTTCGCGGTGCTGTTGATGAACGCCCTGACCCCGGTCATCGACCATTATGTGCGCCCGCGCATCTATGGCCGCGACCGCAAGGGCAGGCCGCTGGAGCTGGAGGGCAAGCCATGAGCAGCGTGATTTTGGGCCATTTGCGCGGTTTCGCCCTGAGCCGCTGGCAGATACTGCTGCGCCAGTTCGAGGATCTCGACGCGCTGCGCCAGCGCCTGGATTACCAAACCTATATCCTCGCTGCCGCCGGGCTGGTGTCCAGCCTGTTGCTGGGCTTTGGCGATCTGGCGACGCGGGGTTCCATCGCGGCGCGGCTGGAGGAAGACATCCAGGCCACGCTGGAGCAAGTGCTGCCTTCTACGCTGCATGACAACAGCCTGCTGCGCGATGTGAAAACGATTTCTGAGGGAGGTTCGGCGACCACGGTTTACATCGCCCGCCGGCAAGGCGCGGTGACGGCGGTGGCGTTCAAATTCACCGCCAACGGCGGCTATTCCGGGCCTATCAGTTTGATGATGGGCGTGGACAAGGACGGCGCGGTGCTGGGCGTGCGCGTCGTCGCCCACGCCGAGACGCCGGGGCTGGGCGACAAGATCGAATTAAGCAAATCCGCCTGGATTCTGTCCTTCAACAGCCGTTCCTTGGAGAACACCCTCCCGGAGCGCTGGAAGGTGAAGAAGGACGGCGGCGACTTCGACCAGTTCGCCGGGGCGACGATCACGCCGCGCGCCGTGGTGCATGGGGTGGAGGCGGGCTTGAAGTTTTTTAAGCAGCATCGGGACGAGTTGCTGCGGTAGATTGGTAGGCCGGAATAAGCCTGTCCGGCGCAGCCAGGACAGGCGTTTCCGGCATTCCGGGGATGTGCTGGAAACGCCGGTTTTCGCTGCCGCTCAAACCGGCTTATTCCGGCCTGCTTTTCTCGTTCCCACGCGCCGCGTCACTGCCATTAAGTTAAGCGGGGCAGCCAGGGCGAAGCCGCGTAGCGGCATTTGAGGGTAG
>CAZOTR010000179.1:0-8278 GCA_964582755.1 uncultured Methylococcaceae bacterium
GTCTTCTACGTGGTGAAGGCCGGCGTGCAGTGGCGGATGCTGCCGAAGGACTTCCCCCCGTGGCAGACCGTCTACGACCACTACGCCAAGTGGAACAAGCGCGGCGTCTGGGAGGCGGCGCTGGACGAGTTGAACGCCCTGCATCGAAAAAAAGCGGCGCAAATCTTGCCCCGGCTACGGCATCATCGACTCGCAGAGCGCCAAGACCCCGTACGCCAGCGAGGAGCGCGGCATCGACGGCGGCAAGCGGGTGAAAGGGCGCAAGCGGCACATCGTCGTCGACGTGCTGGGCTGCCTGCTGCACGTCCAGGTCCACGCCGCCAACATCCACGACACGGTGGGCGGCTGCGAGGTGATGCGCCGGGCCAAGGAAAGGCATCCCGGGCTCAAGGCGTTCTCCGGCGACGCCGGCTACCGGGGCACCGCCGCGCGCTTCGTCGAAGAGAGGCTCGGGCTGGCCTTGCACATCTCCGAGAAGATCAAGGATGGCTTCGCCGTCCTGCCCAAGCGCTGGGTGGTCGAGCGGACCTTCGCCTGGCTCGGCGCATTCCGCCGCCTGTCCAAGGACTTCGAGATACTCACAGGCACCGCCGAGAACGTGGTCCGCATCGCCATGCTCAAAGTCATGCTTGCAAAGTGCGCTTAAATTTTTGCCAGACAGCTTCTAAGTTTGGAGCGATGGCAGCAACACAGGGCAGCCAAGGTTTTGGGCAATCTTGGCGTGGAAAACAGCCCCGCCCTCCCTTGCTTCGCCTATGGCACCAATCGGGCTTAGCCGCTGCGGCGGGCGGCGCGGACGGGGGCGTCTCAAGTCAAAGCCGATGTATTAGCTTGGCCGGTGAGTATTCGCGCCAAATTTTCCGCATAGCCGAGCGCATGCGGGAATTTGGCCCTGATCTTGGAATGCCTTACACAAAAACCATCGGCGGGGAATTGTTCGAGATTCGGGCGAAGGGAGCGGAAGGCATAGGCCGGGCTTTTTTCTGTACCCAAGTCGGCCAGCGTATCGTGATTCTGCATAGCTTCATCAAAAAAACCCAAGCCCCCCCAAACGCGAGCTTGCCCTAGCTCAAAAACTCCTGAACGAGGTGAAACATGGCCGAACTTGATTACCAACCGGTATCTTTCGATGTGCAGGCTGAACTTGCCAAAGCCTTGGAAGACGGTGATTTCCAAGCCGCTTACGAGGCGCTGCAAGAAGAGTTCGCCGCCTTGGATGTGTTGCTGCGCGCCCGCAAGGAGGCCGGTTTGACGCAAGCCCAGGTCGCCGAGCGGATGGGCATCAAACAATCGGCCCTAGCCCGCATCGAATCCAGCCTGACCGATAAAAAGCACTCGCCCACCTTGGCAACCCTGCGCAAATACGCCGAAGCCTGCGGCAGGCGCTTGGAAATCAGCTTGCGTTAAGGAAGCGCCGTTTCATTGGGATTGCCATCAAAACCTCCCTCTCCAGCGGCGTTGGGTTGACGATAAAGCCGTCAACCCAGCCTACGCAACTGATTTCAAGGGGCGGTTGCGGAGCTGGGTGGCGCGGTATCGCGCAGCACCGGCTCGGCGACGGCGCGGACGGCGGGGTCTTGCGGGGCGTATTTCAGCGCCAGATTGGCCCAGAGACGGGCGCGGGCAGTGTCGGATTCCCGCGCCTGCGCCTGACCGCATTGTCAGCAGGAAAACGGATTCAAAACCTTGGCTCCCGTGCTGACGAAATCGGCCTCATTGCGCGTGACAACCACCAAATTATGGACTAAAGCGGTGGCGGCGATCTGCTTGTCCAAAGGGTTTTCTGGATGCGGCACTCGCAGCCGACCCCACCATTGCCCCGCCACTTCCTCAAACGGCAAGATGAAGCCGCCAAAATCGGCCAGCAGCGCGTCCAGCCAAAGCGCCAAGCGGTCGGCCTGAACGTGGTCGCCGCGATGCCGGATCAATTCCACGCCTCGCCGCAATTCGCCGACCGTGATAGCCGAAAGAAATAGCGGGGTTTGCTGCTGCGCGGCATCGGCGAAAAAACAGCGGACACCCGCATTGGCCGACTCGCGCTTACGCAGTTCGCTAATCACATTGGTGTCAATTAAATACATCGTCAGCCCGTCCCGGTTCATCCACCCGCGCAAAATCCTCATCCATTCCGCAATCCGGTATCGCTAACAACCTATTTGCCAAGCATTCCTTGGCAGGCGGTTTGTCTTGTGCCGCCTTTGCTTGTTTTTGTTCAAGGAACAAAACAAAGTCGAAAACTTCGGCTTGCAGGTTTTCCGGCAGCTTGCCGATGTGCTTGTAAAGGGTTTGTCGCAGACTCATATTAGTGTCTCTAGTAGAAAATGGAGGTTCTGGCTCCTGCCGAAGCGCCCGCTCGGAAACCAGCGCATTAGGGTTTGTTTTCGCCTGCCGCAGGCGCGGCGGTGCGCAGCACCGGCTCGGCGACGGCGCGGACGGCGGGGTCTTCCGGGGCGTATTTTAGCGCCAGATTGGCCCAGAGGCGGGCGCGGGCGGTGTCGGATTCCCGCTCATCGGGCTCGCCGTCGCGTAGCGTCACGGCGGCGAGTTTCGCCAAGGCCAGCGGATGGCCCGGCCAATGGTCCAAGGCTTCGTTGAGGCTTTGCACACTGTCATGGTCAATGAGTTGTTGCACTCGTTCTTTTACAGTTTGCTTGCCGTTAGGAGTGACAGTACGATTACTTGAATTACTTACTGACCACTCAATAAAACGCCGAATATATGAATTGATATTATCTGCTTGAATAAGCCAAGTGTTGATTTCAGCCTTGGATTTGATTGGAATGATTTCTAGGCCGCCATTATCGCTTAGTCGATAGCCGACAATTTGATCAATAAAATTACTAAAGTCCGTTCCCGGCTGTGGTATATGTAGAATTTCCCATATGCGTACCATTTTATCCTTTGAAACTGTAAGTACGCTATGACCATCAATGCTAAATTTAGCCAATTGTATAACGGACTTGTGTTGCATCGGCTCAGAGAGTGGCAAGCCAGTTTCTGCATCCCATACCCGCGCTGTCCCATCCCATGACCCCGTCACTACCTGATGACCATCGGGACTGAATTCTGCGGATTGCACAATATCTCGGTGTTGCATTGGTACCGCCAACGGTTCTCCTGTTTTGGCATTCCACACACGCGCCGTACCATCCCACGAAGCCGTCACTACCCGGCCACTATCAGGACTAAATTGTACTGACTGAACAATTGAATTGTGTCGCATAGAGGGAGAAAACGGCTTGCCATTGACATACCATACTTGAGCAGAGTGATCCTGCGAGGCTGTTGCTACCAGATGACTATCTGGACTGAATGTTGAAAACTGTATCTTGGCGTAAATTTTAGACTGCATATAGTTATTCATTTTCTTAGGTGGAGCCTCACAATGATGGCATATACCCCTAATACGCGAGCCAGTCTCTGCATTCCAAATAGCAACATGAGAAGGGCTTTGAGGATTAATATTCATTATCAAATTTCCATTTTGACTAAATTGTGTGGCATTCGCTAGCCGTTTGCCATGTATTGTGTGTTCAATATAATTCATATTGATGTGCGAATCTATTGGCGGAATTGGAAGAAGCTGTCCAGTCTTAGCGTTCCAAAGCCGCGCCGTTTTTTCTGAGATAGTCAATACTCGCTGACCATCGGGACTGAATTTTGCGGATAGAATAGGCTTGTCGTTTTGTATGAAAAATGGGAGTTGTTTGCCAGTCGCTGATTCCCATATACGCGCTGTCATGTCTTCAGAGGCTGTTAGTGCATAGTGTCCATCTGGACTAAATAGAGCCGACACCACGTTGGCTTGATGTAGCATGGGCGAGGTTATGGGCTTACCTGTTTCAGCATCCCATATTTGCGCAGCATTATCCAAAGCCGTAATCACCCTGCGGCCATCCGAACTAAATTGTGCAATTCCATCCTCTATATTCAGCGGTGGTGGATAGCCATCATATAGCGTGACTTTCTCACCAGTTTTATCATCTCTTTCTATATCTTCCTCAAACTCCGAAGACATAATGGATTGACGGTCAACAGCAATCAATTCCGAAGATTGCTCCACAGTCTTGTGTTGAATCTGTGCGGCGACAAGTTGAATAATCCCAATATCCCATACTTTTGCTGTTCCGTCTGATGATGCTGTCACTACTCGACGGCCATCAGGGCTAAACTCTATGGACTGCACGACATTTTGATGCTGTAGTGGCAAGAAGAGCGGTTGACCGGTTTGAACATTCCATATTTGCGCTTTATTCTCTGAGGCTGTTATCAGCCAACGACCATCAGGACTAAATTCCACCAATCGCACAGCATTTTTGTGTACAAAGGTTTTGAAATAAGTGAAATTATATTTAGCATTCCAAATGCGTACGGTTTTGTCCCATGAAGCTGTCGCTATCCAACGATCATCTGGGCTAAATTTTGCAGATAATATAACCGCACCTCGTAAAGCTAACAAACCCTGCGGCCCTTCAACCCTCAAACCGCGATGATGTATTTTATCATTGATGGGTTTGTAGGTTTTTGCATCCCATACTATCACCGCATTTTCCGACACCGTCATTATCAGATGTCCATCGTGACTAAATTGAGCGGAAATTACCCTGTCCGGATTATGCAGCTCTGAAAGAATATTGCCTGATTTGGCATCCAATATTTGTGTGGTATTTCCAAATGTCGTCACAACCCTATTTCCATCGGGACTATATTGAGATGATATTGCATCATTTTCATGCTCAATTTCGATAATGGGTAGATCAATATTTTTAAGAGGAAAATCCTGTTTATTGGTATTCCATATTTTTGTCCGGCCAGGCATGCTAACAAAATATGCTCTACTATAATATCGTGAGGCTGTCACAATCCGACGACCATCGGAACTGAATTGAACAGAATTAAATGGCCCTTGACCATGGTTAAATTTGATGGAATTATATCTGCCAGTCTTAGCATCCCATATTATTGCAGTGCCACTGGAGATCGTCACCACTTGACTACCATCAGGGCTGAACTGTCCAGATTTAACAGAGTCTCCGTCATGCCGCACAGGCGTGGAAATTTTGGCACCCGTTTCGGCATCCCATACTTGGGACAAACCGTCTTCCGATCCCGTCACTACCCAGCGACCATCAGGGCTAAAATGTGCGAAATTTACTTTACTATCATGTTTTAAGATGGCGCGTGGCTGGTTAATTTTCAAAGCAATCAGCGAAGCCGCCAAATTTGCGGCTTTTTCATTATGGCCTGTGCGTATTGCCCGCGCCAAATATGCCAAAGCTTCATTTGGTTTCCCCTGTTCAGCTAATTGCACTCCTTGACTAAAATCCGAACGCACTAACGTCTCCGCTACTTCCGCTTTTTTTTTGACGGCTTCTTCTTTCTGTACTCCCGCCTCCCACCAATACCACCCCGCCACCCCCGCCGCTGCCAGCGAAACCAAAGCCGCCGCCAACAATTGCCTGGCCTTGCGCCGCAACTTTTCCGCCTTCTCTTGCCGTTCCTGCGCGAGTTGCGTTTGCTGTTCGGCCAGCTCGCTTTGCTGCCTAGCCACTTGTTCGGCCCGGGCTTGGGCGAGTTCGGCTTGTTGGCGGGCTTCTTCGGCGAGCGCCAATTCCTTTTCCATTCGCGCTTGTTCCAGGCGTTGCCGCTCGGCTTCTGCTTGTTGGGAGGCGCGAATATAGCCAATCAATTCCCCGTCTAATAAATCCCCGCGTTGCGTCAATAAAGCTTCGCCTTCCGCCAAGCGAATCACCGGCATCAGCAGCAAATCATCGGTTTTGCCTTTGGCGTTCCAGATCTCATATTCATGGCGCACCCGTTCCCGCACGGCCATGTCATCACGCAGCAGCGCCAGTTGGGTTTTTGCCGTTTCCCAATGCCTAAACAAAGCCTCATGCGCCACGCGCACCTTGCCTTCGTCAAAGACCAGCAAACGCACCTTGGGGTCGGCGAAGGCGTCGATCAATTCCCGTCCGGCGCTGCTTTCGGGATAGTTTGCCAAATTTGCGGCTTGGGCGGAAAAATCATGGCCTTCGCGGAAAATTACCAAATCCCATAGTAATTTCGGCAAGGCTTTCTGCGCGTCGCTGGACTGTTGTTGATAAGCCTCCTCCGCTTTTTGTCCAACGGCACCGGTCAAGCCTCCCATCGCGTCGTAATCGGCTTGGGTGAGTTCCAGATAGCGGGGACGCTCTTTTGATGGATCGGGGTTGACAGCCATCTCCGCCTTATGGCGGGCTTCGCTGCGGCGGTAGAGTTCGTCCAGCGCGAATTGCAGCAAGGGCAACGCATCGCCGCCTTGGCCGCTGGCCGTTTGCATGTCCTTGCGCAGCAGGGTTGCCAAGCTTTGATGTTCGGAAATCTGCTCGAAACGGATGGGTGGCCTTCTTGCCAGATTGGCGGGTTTTTGGATGATGGCGTCCAAGGCGTCGGCATCGAGCTTATGCCAGTCATGGCCTAGGTTACATAGATCCTGTAATTCCGCTTGATACTGGGGAAAGAAATCATTGCGCAGGGCGATTAGCAACCAAATACCGGCTTCGTGCAACGCCTGCAAAAAAACAATAAAGCCATCCAGCGCCGCCTTTTCATACTGGGTAAACAGTTCTTCGGCTTGGTCGATAATCCAGACAAACCGGCAATCACTGGGCACAGCGGCGGTTAATCGACTCGCCAAGACGGTGAAATCTTCGGCTTGCTGTAAGGCTTGCGCCGCATTCTGACGCGCCGCCAAATCAGGAGTCAAAAAACTGGCGCGCAAATGTTCCAGCAAGGCCGACGCGCTGACTTTGGCTTCTTTATTGTCACCCGCTTTAGTGGCCTTGCTCGGTATCCAGTTTTGGAATATCCAACGGTGTTCGGGTAAGGGGTTTACGTTTTCCAGAGCATGCCGCAAGCCGGCCTGAATGAACGAGGTTTTGCCCGCACCGCTAGGGGCCAAGATTGATAATACGGGCGCTGTTCCGCTGTGTTCAAGAGCCATCAGTTTTTGCGCCAATTCCTCAGCCTCCCGCCCGCGGCCAAAGTACACTCCGCGTTGTTGATAAGTGAAACTATGCAAGCCGCAATAGGGGTTTCCAAGGTGGATTTGCAGCGGAACTTTGAGTTTCTCCAACGCTTCATCGAACCACTCCAGTGGGCAGATTTCAATGCCTAGTGGCTTGATTTCCTCCCGCATGGTGGCGGGAACATCCCCCTCATTGTCACGAGGAATAAAGATGAATTTCTCCCCCGGCTTGCCTGTGAGTTCGACAATCGCGGCATTGAGCTTGGCGGGAATGCCGTTGACCTTATAAACCGCCCCGGCAGGGTGATCCAACCTGCCGGTGGCGGCATAGTGCGGATAACCCCCTTCACGCGGTAGAGCGGCCGTGATGACCGCCAGTGCGAACAGCAAATCGGCGCTTTTGCCGGTGACGCTGAGGGGCGCAGTTTCCAAATTAAAATGGGCGCTGGCGTGAAATTGATAATCACCGGCCTGATTGCTTAAGAGCTTTTGCTTTTGGTTCTCATCCCAAAGCAATTGATAAGCAAAACCGCCCCCATTATTAGCCGAAGTTTTTAACGTGTGGTTGTTGTAAGCCTTGCCTTCATGGTAAAGCCCTATTCTAAACGCAGGCTCGGTATCGCTGATTTCAGCAAAAAAACCCATAGATACGCCGCCCGGCGACTTATAAGCGGTTACTTCAATCGCTTGAGCCTCGTCTTCTTTGGCATTGACCAACAACAACCACTGAGACATGGACTTCCTCCTAGTCTTCGCTAATGATTTTTTCGATACGGATGCCCACAGCATCGCGCCTTAAGTCAAAATGGCCCGGTATGAGCGTTTCCGCAGAACCATCAAACACTGTACCTAAATCGAAGGCTTCCCCGGCAATCGTAGCGAAGATTTGGCGTCCTTCATATAATTCTAAAAATTCGGGACGGCAACGCCATCTGAGTATTTGCCAATTTTGGTCACCGGGTATTCGCACAGGTGTCACGCTCCATTCACCACCGATGTTTTCGATTTCAAACGGCGCACTGGTGCCATCGGAAGCGGCCAAAGGCAAAGTTAAGCGTTCCTCGTAGCCTTGGTCAAAAAGATATTCCCGATGGGCTTTAGCTGCCTGCCATGCCAATTCCAGTAATGCAGGACTAGGTGGCCGCAGTGTTTTTTGTGGTATGATCGGCAGCTTGGATTTAAGCCAGTTGCGCAGTTGGTCGACTTCTTGGTCTGTGGGGATATGTGCCATGATAGTAGCCTCTAAATGTTCGTCAGCGGTGCGAGTAGTGT
>CAZOTR010000180.1:0-8275 GCA_964582755.1 uncultured Methylococcaceae bacterium
GCTGCACGAACAGGCGGGAAACGAGTGCGGACAGCTAGATAAGGGGGGTTGCCTGGCGGAAGTTTTTTATAAGCGTTATTTTTAAGTCGTAAACCAATAAAAATAACTGTAAACGCGATGCGGCAGGCGCGCTACCGCCGGGGGGCCGCCTGCCACGCCCTTGACGCATCCTTAGGGCGGGGATTGAGGGCGCAATGGAATGCAAAAGACATTAAGAGGCCGCACTGGCCGGGGTGTGCCAAGAATGGCTTGGCCGACTGTCAAGGGCGGCAGGGTTCCGTGCGCCCGAAGGGCTGGGGGGGCAAAGCCGTCAGGGTTGGTTGCGTTCCGGTTTCAGGCAGCCGTGGAGAAACAGCCGGACGGACTGCCGGGCCCATGCGTCGGTTTCCTCTTCCGAGGGCGCCGTCTCCAGCCCTAATTGTTGCCGCTGGAAGCGCTCGCCGCGCAAGGTGTTGAGAAACTGCCCGGCGAGAAAACGGCAATCTTCTTCGACGAGGCCGTCAGCCTGGGGCCGCGCGGAAAAAAATTCGCTTAGGCGCAGCAGGGTGCGCTCAGGGCCATTCTGGTAGAACTCGGCGGCGAGCTCCGGAAAACGGTGCGCCTCGGCCAAAATCTGGGCGCGCAGGCAGATGCACTCTGGCTGGCTGATGCGGCGTAGATACAGGCGACCGAACTCCACCAGGACTTCGTCCAGCGGGCGGGACGAGGCATCTTCCAGGGGCAGGCTGGCAACAAATTCGTCGCTCAGGCGGCGGATGACGGCGCCGAACAAGCCCGCCTTGCCGCCGAACTGGGCGTAAATCGTGCGCAGCGAGACCCGCGCGTTGCGGGCGATGGTTTCCACGCTCACATTGCCATAGCCGTGTTCCGCGAACAATTGCGTGGCCTGGTCCAGGAGTAGGCCGCGCCGTGACGCCTCCTCGCCTTTGCGGGGCCGGCCGGATCGGATCGTTGTCTTCATGTCACGCGAGTTGTTTTACCTTGAAATAAAAAGGTATGTTACCATTTTGTTTTGAACAGTAGACAGGGCCACGCTTGGGGAAAGCCATCGCCATGATAATCGATGTCATCGCCAGCAGCGGGTCGCGCGGCCAGCCATTCTCATTTTGCCGTCATTCCGGCAGGGATTGCCGGAATCCAGTCGCAAGGATGTGAAACTGCGGGCTGGCCTCCCTGCTGAATCAAGCGATTGCGCTGCCGGCACGTTACCGTGCATGGCGCTGGACTCCGGCGTCCATGCCGGAATGACGAAGGTTCCGGTCAAAACTGGGAATTACTGGTGGAAAGCGGGCAAGATCACCGCTAGGTTCGTGTTCGCCGAAGACAGACCATAGGAGACATTTTTGATGACTCGCTCTGCGGTTTATGGGAGGCCCGGCTTGGCCGGGAACCGGCTCGCGCCCGTTTTGTCCGCCCTTTCCCTGCTCCTGTCGGGCTGCATGCTGGGGCCGGACTTTGAGCCTGCGCCGGTGAAGACTCCGGCCCAATGGCAGGAGGTCGGCGATGCGCGGTTAAAGGCCGGCCCGACCCAATCCAGGGAATGGTGGAAGACTTTCCGGGATCCGACGCTCGACCGATTGATCAATACAGCCTATCAAGAGAATCTGCCGTTGCAAGTGGCCGGCGTGCGGGTGCTGGAGGCGCGGGCGCAATTGGGCCAGGCCATCGGCAGCCTCTACCCGCAGACGCAGCAGGCGCAGGGCAGTTTGACCTACAGCCGCACCAGCAGCCGTTCGTTCCAAGGCTCGTTCTCCAAGATCTTCGAGTATTCCCAGGCCCAGCTTGGGCTTGGCGCCAGTTGGGAGCTGGATTTCTGGGGGCGCTTCCGCCGTTCCATCGAGTCGGCGGACTACAGCCTGCTGGCGTCGGTCGCCGATTACGACAACACGCTGGTGAGCCTGCTGGCGGATGTGGCGCAGAATTATGTCGCGATCCGCGCGACGGAGCGGCGGCTGGAGATTGCGCGGCGCAACGCGGAAACCCAGGCGCAAAGTCTGGCGCTTGCGGAAATCCGCTTCAGGGGCGGCACGACTTCGGAGCGGGACGTGGAGCAGGCGAGGACGCAGCTTGCGAGCACCCAAGCCTTGATCCCGACGTTTGAAAGCCAGCACCGGCAACTCGCCAATGCGTTGTGCGTCTTGCTCGGCAGGCCGCCGGGCAAATTGGCCGAGTTGGATGCCGGCGTCGGCGGAATCCCGGTCGCGCCGCCTTATGTGGCGGTCGGGATTCCGGCGGAATTGTTGCGGCGGCGGCCCGACGTGCGCCAGGCGGAATTGAAGGCCGCGGCGCAGTCGGCGCAAATCGGCGTCGCCAAAGCCGAGCTTTACCCCGCGTTTTCCTTGACCGGCCAGTTTGGCTTCCTGTCGGCGAATGTCGGCGAGTATTCGCTTTCGGACATTGCCGATTGGCGCAGCCGCTTCGGCAGCATAGGCCCGACCTTGCGGTGGAATTTCCTGAATTACGGCCAGATCACGAACAATGTCAGGGTGCAGGATGCGCGCTTGCAAGAGTTGCTGATCGAATACCAGCACACCGTGCTGACCGCGCAGCGCGAGGTGGAGAACAATCTGGTCGCGTTTTTGAAATCCGGCGACCGGGCGGGCCTGTTGGCCGAAAGCACCGAGGCCGCGCAACGCTCGCTGAACCTTGCGATGGTGCAATACCGGGAAGGCATCACCGACTTCACGACCGTGTTGACCGCGCAGCAGCAATTGCTGAAGCAACAGGACGACCTCGCCGTCACGCTGGGGGAGATTTCCGGCAATCTGGTCGGCGTCTACCGCGCGTTGGGCGGCGGCTGGCAGATCCGCGAGATCCAAGACATCGTGCCGCCCGGCGTCAAGGCCGAGATGGCGAAGCGCACCGACTGGGGGGATTTGCTTGCGCCCGTGGCCTATCCGAGCGGCATCGGGCCTAAGCCGGAATCTTTAGTCCGGCCACCGGAATGGTGAGGCCATGGATGTGAGGCAATCTGCGATTTCAGCGCCAATCCCGCTATCTTCCAAGCAACAACAGCAAGCGACAGGCATGTGGAATTTTTTCATTTTGATCGGCGTTCTGTCATTGGCCCTGACCGGCTGTGAGCAGAAGAACCAATATGCCCCGCCGCCGCCGCCGCGCGTCACCGTGGCCCAGCCGGTGCAGAAACAAGTGACGGGCTATTTGGAATTCACCGGCAACACGCAATCCATTTACAACGTGCAATTGACGGCGCGGGTGCAGGGGTATTTGGAAAAGGTGTTGTTTGCCGACGGGGCCTGGGTGAAGAAAGGCCAATTGCTGTTTTTGATCGAGCAGGCGCCTTATCAGGCCAGGCTGGAACAGGCCCAGGCGCAAGTGGAACAGGTCAAAGCCCAATTGGCCCATGCCCAGACTGAATTCCAGCGCTTTAGCGATTTGCTGAAACAACATGCGGCGGCGCAGACGGACGTCGAAAGCTGGCGCTTCCAGATGGAAAACGCCAAGGCCTCGCTGAAGGCGGCGGAGTCCGCGGTCAAGCTCGCCGCATTGGATTTGAGCTACACCGAAGTCACCGCGCCGTTCGACGGGCGCGTCGACCGACGCCTGGTCGATCCGGGCAATTTGGTCGGGGCCGGCGGCAACACCGCGCTGGCGGTCATCAGCCAGTTCAATCCGATGTATGCGTATTTCACAATCAACGAGGAAGAATTGCTGAAGCGCATCCAGGCCACCGGCGTGGCGCCGAGCGAGGCCGAGAAGCTGAAAATCCCGGTGGACATGGGGCTGGCCAACGAGGAAGGCTATCCCCACCATGGTTACTTGGATTACACGGGGCTCTCGTTGACCTCGACCACCGGCACCTTGCTGCTGCGAGGGATCTTCCCGAACGCGGACGGCAAAATCCTGCCGGGGCTTTATTGCCGGGTGCGGGTGCAGATGCTGAATTCGCAAAAGCTGGCCTTGCTCGTGCCGGAGACGGCTTTGGGGTTTGACCAGCAAGGCAGCTTCGTGTTGGTCGTCAACGGGCAGAACCTTGTCGAGCGGCGCGGCGTGAAGACCGGGCTGGCGCAAGGGGAGCTGAGGGTCATCGAGCAAGGCTTGGCCTTGGAGGACAAGGTCGTCGTCAGCGGGCAGATGCGGGCGATTCCGGGCGCGCCGGTGCAGCCGGCCCCGCAAGGCCAGGAAGCCCAAACCGGAAAGGCGCAGGGCCAGCCATGATCTCGCGATTCTTCATCGACCGGCCGGTGTTCGCCAATGTCATCGCGCTGGTGACGATCATCATCGGCCTGGTGTGCTTCTTCCGGTTGCCGGTGTCGCAATATCCGCCGGTCGTGCCGCCGACGATCCAAGTGACGACCCGCTACCCCGGCGCGAGCGCCGAGGTGGTCGCGCAAACCATCGGCGTCCCGATAGAACAGGCCGTCAACGGTGTGGAGAATTCACTCTACCTGCAATCCACCAGCGGCAGCGACGGCAGTTACACGCTGACGATCACGTTTGACGTGGGCACGGATCTGAACAAGTCCGTCTCCTTGGTGCAGAACCTCGTCAATGGCGCCGTCGCCCAATTGCCGGCGTCGGTGCAGCCGCAAGGCATCTCTGTCCGCAAGGTGTCCACCGATATTTTGCTGGTGATCGGCCTGTATTCGGACAATAACAAGTTCGACACGACCTATTTGTCCAATTATGCCGGCATCAACCTGCAAAACCCGCTGGCCCGGCTGCCCGGCGTCGGCCAGGTCGTCGTGCGCGGCTCCGGGCCTTACAGCATGAGGGTCTGGCTGGATCCGAACAAGCTCTACCATCTCGGGTTGACCGCGCTGGATGTGGTCAACGCGATCCAGTCGCAAAACGTCCAAGTCGTCGCCGGGCAATTGGGCGCGCCGCCGGTCCCGTCCGGCCAAGCCTTCCAGTTCACCGTCAATGCGTTGGGACGGCTGGAGGATGTCGAGCAGTTTGAGGACATCGTCATCCGCAGCCAGCGCGCCGTTTCCGCCGGCATCGTGCGGCTGCGCGATGTGGCACGGGTCGAGCTGAGCCGCCAAAGCTACGCGAACTTCGCGAGGACCTCCGGCCAGAACGCGGCTTTGCTGCCGATCTTCACGCTGCCCGGCGCGAATGCGTTGGATGTCGCCGACGCGGTGCGCGCCGCCATCGAGCAGATGAGCAAGCAGTTTCCCGCCGGGATGCATTACGAAATCCACTACGACACCACGCGCTTCGTGCGCCATGCCATCGACGATGTCTACACAACCTTGTTTGAGGCAGGCGTCTTGGTGCTGGTGGTCATCTTGCTGTTTTTGCAAGACTGGCGGGCGATGCTGGTGCCCGCGACCACGGTGCCCGTGACCATCGTCGGCGCGTTCGCGGCGATGGCGGTGCTGGGCTTCGGCATCAATTTGATGACGCTGTTCGCGTTGATCTTGGCGATTGGCATCGTCGTCGATGACGCGATCATCATCGTCGAGAACGCGGCGCACTATATCGAGCGCGGGCTGAACCCCAGGGAAGCGACGATCAAGGCGATGGGTGAGATGGTTGGGCCGGTGATCGGCATCACCTTGGTGTTGGCCGCGGTGTTCCTGCCGGCCGCGTTCCTGCCCGGCATCACCGGCCAGCTATTCAAGCAATTTGCGCTGGTCATCGCCTCGACGGCGGTCATCAGCGCGGTCAACGCGCTGACGCTGAAGCCGGCGCAGTGTGCGCTGTGGCTGCGGCCTGCAAACCTCAGAAGCCAGCCGAACCGGCTGTTCCGCGGCTTCAATTGGCTGTATGGGGGGGTCGAACGGGTGTATGCCCGGCTGATCGCGTGGATGGTCGCGCGGGCCGGTGCCATGGGATTGGTGTTCGTCGCCGTCGTGTCGCTGGCCTGTGTCGGCTATGCGTACCATCCGACCGGATTCCTGCCGACCGAAGACCAAGGCTATGCGATCATCCTCTCCAAGCTGCCGGAAGGCGCGGCCCAGCCGCGCACGGAGGCGGTCGCCGACAAGATCGACGCGATCCTGTCCAAGACCGACGGGATAGAGGCCTGGGTCACCATCGGCGGCTTGTCATTGATCGACAATGCCAATCTGTCAAATGCGATGACCACGTTCTTGGTTTATAAGGATTGGGCCGAACGCGGCGCGGCGCTGAACCAAGACGCGATCTTGAACGGCTTGCGCAAAACCCTGGCGGAGAAGATTGAAGAAGCCTTCACGGTGGTCATCGTGCCGCCGCCGATCCGGGGCTTGGGAACCTCCGGCGGTTTCCAGTTGATGCTGGAAGACCGCGGGAACCTTGGGCCGCAGGAGCTGCAAAAGACCGCGATGGAGGTCGTCCGCGGGGCCGGTTCCCAATCGAGCCTGCGCAATCTGGTCTCGACCTTCAGCGCCCGCAGCCCGCAGATTTTCCTCGACATAGACCGGGTCAAGGCACAATCGCTGAACGTGCCGTTGACCGATCTGTTCCAGACCTTGCAATCCTATCTGGGCTCGACCTTCGTCAACCTGTTCAACAAGTTCAACCAGGTCTTCCAGGTCTATGTGCAGGCGGACGCGCCTTACCGCCTGAAGCCGGAAGACATCCAGCACTTGTATGTCCGCAACAGCGGCGGCGAGATGGTCCCGATCGGGACGCTGGTGGATGTGCGCCGCGTGCTGGGGCCTGAGGTCATCACCCGCTACAACCTGTATCCGGCCGCGCAGGTCATCGGCTCGGCCGCGCCGGGCGTCAGCTCGGGCGAGGCCATCGCGCTGATGGAGCAATCCTTGGCGCAAACCCTGCCGAAGGGCATAGGCTATGACTGGACGGCGACCTCGTTCCAGGAAAAGCAGGTCGGCCACCAGGCGTATTACATCTATGCGTTGTCGATCACCTTGGTGTTCCTGGTGCTCGCGGCCTTGTACGAGAGCTGGATCACGCCGGTGGCGGTGATCCTGGCCGTGCCGATGGCGATGGTTGGCGTGTTGCTGGCCTTGGTCGCCCGGCATATGGACGCCGATTTGTACACCCAGGTCGGCCTGGTGCTGATGATCGCGTTGGCGAGCAAGAACGCGATCCTGGTCGTCGAATATGCCCGCCATTTGGAAAGCGAGGGGATGCCCTTGCACGAGGCGGCGATTGAGGCGACGCGGCGGCGTTTCCGTCCGATCATCATGACCTCGTTCGCGTTCATCCTTGGCGTGTTCCCGCTGGTGTTTGCGGTTGGCGCGGGGGCCGCGAGCCGCCAATCGATCGGCACGGTGGTGTTTGGTGGCATGTTGGCCTCGACGCTGCTGGCGATTCCGTTCGTGCCGGTGTTCTATGTGCTGTGCCAGCGCCTGCGCGGCCGGGCCAGCCGCCGCGCATAAGCAAACGCTGGGAAGGGCGTCTGCCGAATCCATCCAGCCCATGGCAATCTGGATGGCGTAGTGAAGGTCTGCAACCGTGCTGTCGCTGCGGACAAGCAGGCGTCGCCAGATGATTGGGCTGATCTTCCGCAGGCATATCCGAAGCTGGTATACGCAGGGAAGGACCACAGGCCACGGCCCGCCGCCGGGATTTCCTTCAGGGGATGGATGCTTACTCATGAATGCCGCGCCCTGTCCAGCCTGCACGGGCGAGCGTGTCGTTCAACGTGCTGTGCGGGATTCCGAAGGCGCGGCACACTGCCGCCTTGCTCGTGCCATGCTCCAGGGCGGCAATGACCACCGATTCGAGTTTTTCCGCCTCGACCGACAACGGACGACCTCCTGGCCACCCCCGGCGCTTGGCGGTAGCCAGTCCGGCCCGGCCCGGACCCGTTCTTGGGTCAGGGAGCGTTCGTATTGAGCCAGGGCCGCGAAGAGATGGAAAAGCAGCTCGCCGTGCGCCTTGGTGGTGTCCATTTGTTCGGTCAGCGACCGGAACCCCACCCCGCTATCCCGAGCCCGGTCACGATCTTGAGCAGGTGGGGCAAAGACCGCCCCAGGCGGTCGAGCTTCCGACCACCAGGCAGTCTCCGGGCTTCATAAACCCGAGCGCTTGCGCCAGGCCTGGCCGGTCGTCTTTGGCCCCGCTGGCCCTGTCCGAAAACAAATGCCGTTCGTCCACGCCGGCCGCAATCAGGGCGTCGCGCTACAAATTGCATGTCTGGCGGTCGCTGTCGGACGATACGCGCATGTAGCCAACCAGCATGGCCGGAAAACCTCGGAGTTGGTGTTTCCGTACAGCATAGTCCCTCTAACTTGGGGTAATCCCAACATTCGTGTCATAAAAGGCAATAAGTCCCGCCGCCCGAAGTTCAGTAGCCCGCGGTTTCCTCCCCCACCACTCGGTCGGCTTCCGCCAGGGCCCCGTCAATCGAGGCATA
>CAZOTR010000181.1:0-3930 GCA_964582755.1 uncultured Methylococcaceae bacterium
GCCGCGCAGATGGTGCCGGTCGTCGGCGCGGCCAGCGGCTCGATGTTGAATCTGGTGTTCATGCGCCATTTCCAGGACATCGCCCGCGGCCATTTCATCGTGCGCAGGCTGGAGCGGATTCACGGCGTTGAAAAAATCAAGGAGGAGTATGAGGGCGTCGGGCGGCGCGAGTCCGAGGCCACGCGCAGTTACAGTCCGTTGGAGGGATGGTAGCCATAGGGACAACACCGCTTGCCGCGCCGTTGTCCCTGGTTTAAGGGTTTAGGCGGCAGCCGCCGGGGACTCCTCGCTGTGGCCGGAGAAGAATTCCTCGGTTTCCTTGACCACTTCTTCGACCAGATGCTCCTTCTCTTCAAAGGCATGTTGCGCCGCGACCGCCCCGTCGTGCAAGGCGCTTTCGACGAAGCTGTTTTTGGGGACTAACAGTTTCCTTAGCAGCAGGGAGCTGAACACCGCCCCATAGGAAACTGCGTAAAGGGTTTTATAGGCGGCCCGCTTAGCCAAAGGAGCCTTTTTGGGCGCGGGGGTTTCGCTGATTTCCGTGGAAGCTTCTTCCACCGTCTCCACGCTGGCCTCGCCAGTTGCGTCGACAGCGGGGGATTCCTCGGTTTTTTTGAAATACTTTCTTGCCATGATGGCGATCTCCAAGAGTTAGGGGATGTTGGTGACATTCCTCTTTCCTAGCGGCCTGCCTGGCGGCTGGAAAGACCCGAGATGATCGTCCGATGCGCCGGAGATTCTCTGCGTCCAAGTATAACAGGCCGGGCGCGGCGATAGCGCGATGTCATGAAACTGTAACTGTACTGTAACAATTCTGTAATGAACCTGTGATATTTAGGCTGGGAGGTTTCGCCTAAGGCCATGGTGCCTTGGCAAGCGTCATCAATCTGTAACACGCCCTTGTTACAGTGGGCCGCAAGTTAAACGGGAGCCTCCCGCAAAACATTCTGCCCCATCCTTCAGAGCAGCCGGTCATGAGCCACTCGCGCCTACCTTTAAGCAAAGCGGATGAATCCAGCTTGGTCCGGGCTTATGAGCGCCTGGAGTACCCCAGCTTTGCCGGGCGTCTGAGCGGCGTGGTGGGCACGCCTGTCGAGGGGGCGATGAAATTGCTGCCTAGGCCTTGGCGCCGCGCCATCCAGCGTTGCGCGGAGGACGGCATCGGCAGGGCTTTGGATGTGGCGGTCGCCAACACCCGCCACAAGACCGGCCTCCGCTCCGCCGACCGCCGCCATACCCTGCTGGGCATGGCAAGCGGGTCCGTCGGCGGGTTTTTGGGCGGCCCGGCGCTATTGCTGGAACTGCCGGTCACCACCACCATCATGCTCAGTTCCATCGTGGATATCGCCCGCAGCCAAGGCGAGGATGTCACCAGCCTGGCGACGCGCATGGCCTGCATGGAAGTGTTCGCCCTGGGCGGGCGCAGCGACATGGACGATGCGGCGGAAACCGGTTACTACGGGCTGCGCCTGGCTTTGGAATTGCCGGTCGCCAGCGCCTCCAGATTTCTCAGCCGGCCGGGCGCGGCCATGCAGGGCGACATCCCTGTCTTGGTCAACCTGATCCGCTCCCTGGCCGAGCGCTTCGGCGTCGTGTTGTCGCAAAAGGCGGTGGCGCAGATCATCCCCGTCATCGGGGCGGCGGGGGGCGCGTTCATCAACCATGTTTTCATCCGCCATTTCCAGGAGATGGCGCACGGCCATTTCACCGTCCGCCGCTTGGAGCGCAAATACAATCCCGTCTTGGTGGAGTCCGCTTACCAGCGCATCCGGCAAGAGCGGGTTGCCCTGCGCCGCCACCCGCCGCTCCCGCCCAGCCGCCGCTTGCCCAAGGCGCTGGCGGTTGCCGCATGAAGGGAGCCGCACGGGCGGACCTTTAAAATACATTGCGAGTTTGTCATGCCGAAGTTTCAAGATATTTTCAAAAATGATGTCACCCGTGGCGTGGCGCTGGGTGTCAGCGCCGCCTTGGTCGCGGCGGCGGCCATTCCCATCATCGTCACCGCCACCCGTCCGTTGGCGCGTGTGGCGCTCAAATCCAGCCTCTTGGTTTTCGAGAAAGGCAGGGAGGCGCTGGCCGAAGCCGAAGAACACTTTGAGGATCTCGTCGCCGAAGTGAAAGCCGAGATGGTTGCCAAGCGCGAAGGCTATGCCGCGGCAACGCCCGAGGCCGCAGCGGAACCTCCCCAGGCCGAGGGTTAAGCCGGGCCGGGGCTTTTGTCCGCTGCCGCCCACGCTTGGTCGGCGGCGTCCGTGCCAGCCGCACATCGCAGGCGCAGGCACAAGCTGTGGCGCGGGTCTGCGGCACGCGCCACCATTGGAATCCCGATTATGATTCTCTACTCTAGCGTGCAGGAAGAAAAGGGCAGTGACGCCAAAAAAAACGCAAGGTTTCACAGGCTTGCGAAAGCGCAGGACGGGACGCAAAACGCGCAGGAAGCGACCGTGGGCGAATGGAGTTTGCCCGACCCCCGCATCACTTGCCGGGATGTCCAGGTCCGCTATGGCGCTAAAGAGGCGCTGCGGAATGTCAACTTGGACATCGGCAGCAACGAAGTCCTGGCCTTCATCGGCCCTTCCGGCTGCGGCAAATCCACCTTCCTGCGCTGCCTGAACCGGATGAACGACAGCATCCCCGGCTGCCGGGTCGGCGGGGAAATCTTGCTGGATGGCGAGGACGTTTATGACCGCAGCGTTGACGTGGTGCCGTTGCGGGCCAGGGTCGGCATGGTGTTCCAGAAGCCCAACCCTTTCCCCAAGAGTATTTTCGAGAATGTGGCCTATGGCCCGAGGATACACGGCCTGGCGGGCAGCAAAGAGGAGTTGGCGCGAATCGTCGAGTCCTCCTTGGTCCGGGCCGGGCTTTGGGACGAGGTGAAGGATTATCTGCACCATCCCGGCACCGGCCTGTCCGGCGGGCAGCAGCAGCGGCTGTGCATCGCCCGGACCATCGCGGTGAACCCCGAGGTGATTTTGATGGACGAGCCTTGCTCGGCGCTGGACCCGATAGCCACCGCCAAAATCGAGCAGCTCATCGACGAGCTGCGCGAGCAGTACACCATCGTCATCGTCACCCACTCCATGCAGCAGGCGGCGCGGGTGTCCCAGCGCACCGCGTATTTCCATTTGGGCCGGCTGGTCGAGGTGGGCGACACCGCCCAGGTGTTCACCAAACCCCTGCACAAATTGACCGACGACTATATCAGCGGCCGTTTCGGCTAAAGGCAACCCTGTGTGGACAAAATGACCGAAGGCCATATTATCAAGCGTTACGATGGCGAATTGAGCCATCTGCATTATTTGGTGTTGGAAATGGGCGGCTTGGTCGCCGGCCAAGTGCGCGATGCCGTGGAGGCATTCAAAACCCGCGACGCCGTATTGGCGCACAAAGTGGTTAGTTTGGATAGCGAGGTTGACCGGCTGGAGGTTCGCGCCGATGACGAGATCGTGGAGTTGCTGGCCCGGCGCTGCCCGGTCAGCTCCGATTTGCGCATGGTCATCGCCGTGTCCAAAAGCGTCAGCGATTTGGAGCGCATCGGCGACGAGGCGGTGAGGATCGCCGGGCTGGTGATCGAGCTTTTCGGCCACGAGGGCAGCGACCCCAACGGCCAAATGTTGCGCGACGTGAACCGCATGGGCGATCTGGCCTTGAACAGCTTGCGGCAGGCCGTCGAGGTGTTTGATGTCTGGGACGAGGCCAAGGCCCAGCGCGTCATCGCCAACCACCGGGAAATGGACGAGCAATTCCAGTCGGACTTGCGCCATTTGCTGACCTATGTGCTGGAGGACACCCGCAACATCGGCTACGCCATCGGCGTGGTGCTGGTCATCAAGGCCTTGGAGCGCATCGGCCACCACGCGCAGAACCTCGCCGAATATGTCATCTTCCAGGTGCGCGGCGAGGATGTAAGGCATCGGCAACCCTAGAAGC
>CAZOTR010000181.1:4030-8241 GCA_964582755.1 uncultured Methylococcaceae bacterium
GGCCCGCTCCTACGGAGACACGCCCTTAAGGATTGCGGCGTTTCCCGGCGACCCCCATGAAGCCCAGCAGCCCGGAAACGAGCAGCCAAGCCGTGCCGGGCAGGGGAATTTGCTGGTTTTGGAAAACCGTAGTCCCGCCCAGATCCGTGTCGGCGAAGGCAAACACATAAAACACGTTGGGGTTGTCAATAGGCGCGCCCGCTCCCGCCGGTATGGCGGTCGCCAGGAAGTCGTTGTCATTGGCGATCCACAGCGTGTGTTTTAACTGTCCGCCGACCAGCACATCCTGGCCGAAGGCCGCGCCCTCGATTTTGGCCGGGATCTTGTCGGCGGTGATGCCGTTCGCGCCTAGGGCGCTGACCAGATCCAGAACCGGGCTGGCGCTTTTGCTGACGGCGGTGAAAGCGTGTGAGTTCAAGTTGTCGTTAAAGCCGCTGACATCGGTGGCGCCGGCCGTGTCGATCTTGAAGAATTGCTTGACCACGGCGACGGTGCCGTCGCCCAAGCCCTTGCCGTCGCGTTCGTCCACCAGAAATTCATGGTCATTGAGGGCGACGATGTCGCTCACCCCCGATCCCGTCGTCAGTTTATAGCCGTATTCCTTGGTCGCGCCGCTGGCGATGTCGAGGGTGACAATGCGCAGCCATTTGTTCGTGTCCTGTTCCAGCGGCGCTTGCATGATGCCCACCAAAGTCTTGCCGTCCGGGGTGATGGCAAGTCCCTCCATGCCCTTGTTGGCGACGCGGCCCGTGGTGTTGCCGCTGATTTCGGTGGCACCCACCGGGCTTAGGTTGGCGACGGCCAGATTACCCGGCAGCGCGAACGATCTGATGCGCGCACCCGTGGCGCGGTCGAACTGGTAGACATAGGGGCCGTATTCGTCCGAGATGAACACGCTCTTGCCGTCATTGGCGACGCGCACCGACTCCAAGTCGAGGCGGGCGTTGTCGGGGTTGGCCGATGTCAGGGCGGGGTTGAAGTTGTCCGACCGGCCAGTGAAATAAAAAGCGTTGGCGGTGTTGAGGGCGGGAGCGCCGGAACCGATGGGCGTGACGCCGTCGATCTTGTTGCCCAAACCCGCCCCGGTCCCGTAAGTCAACGCCGTAGGGCTGGACAGCAAGGTGGTGGCGGCGAGGGTCGGGGTGAGGGTGTAGGCCAAGCCCGGCCCCGCGTTGGGCGTGAGGCTCATTGATAAAGTCTGGAAACGGGCGATGTAAGACGTGGTGTCGTCCACCGCCGCGTTGTACGCGACGGCATTCGGGCCGCGGTCCGGCGTGGCGATGAAGGTGTTGCCGCCGGCCCAGGCCAGCCCGGAACCGATGCCGCCGAGCAAATTGCCCGCCACGCCGTTTTCCAGCGCACCGGTCTGCCCGGACAGGTCGGCGGCGGCGGCGCTGATGCTGCCGGTGGCAATCAGCGAGAAGGCCGCCTCGGCGGCGGGGGCGGCAAGCAAGGAGGCCAGCGGCGCGAGGAGCAGCCATTTATGAGTGTTCATGACAAAAATCCTATGGAAGGTGTGAAAGCGCTCCTTTGTACGCACTTAATATGTCAAGCCAATGAAACGGATGTGGGTTCAATTGCTTGAAATGTAGGAGCGGGCCATGCCCGCGATCTCTCTGCCAGCCCATTGCCCGAAGCTTTTCGCGGCCATGGGCCGCTCCTACGGAAAATACCAATAAATCAATTAAACCCACCTCCAATGAAACAGGGGCTTTTAACAGGGGCAATTCTTGGCCGGGCCGAGGGCGGCGGCGTGGAATCAAGCCGACACGGCCGGCCTCACAGGCACTTGGCCTTGCCCAGCCAGGACGCCATATCCCCCACATCCTGCAACACCCCGTCCGGCCCTAGGTAATACACATGGTTGTTGTCGGACGAGACGGCGACGTAGGCGTTGGTGTTCTTGTAGTAACGGTAGGTGTAGGGCGGTTGCACCTGTGAGGCCGCGCCCGCCGGCGAGAACAGATGGGCATATTCGGATTTCTCCGCCCAGTTGAACAGGCATTCTTCGTTGGCGGTGGCGCTGACCTTGACGGCTGTCGCCGACGCGGCGGGGACGCCGCCGATGGCCGCCTGCCCTAGCTTGAAGAACACCTCGGTGTTGTCCATCACGCCAGTGAACAAGGCCGCGCCCAGGCCCAGCGCGGACAGCGGAATGTCGGTCGCGGTATGCACCGCTTGGTCGCCCGGCACCTGGCCGGTGATGAAGAAACCCGTCGCGCTGTTGCGCACGCTGGGGTTGGCCGGGTAGCCGCCGAGGTTGGGATAGGGATTGTTGTTGCCCGCTTTGACGAAGGGCTGCTGGGAGTCTTGGGTCGGCTGCGGGTTGGCCAGCCAGGTTTCGTAACGGTCGGCGTTCGCGCCGTAGCCAATCAACATCTTGTTGTTGATGTCGGTGGTGGCCGGGAAGCCGTCCGCGCTGTTGCTGTAGGCCGGGAACTTGGCGGCGTCATAGGTGCCGACCACCGGGTTCGCCGGCGTCGCGCCGGGGGCGACCGTGGCGTTCGGGCTGCCGTCGCGTATCAGGCTGGCCTTGGTGCCGCTGCCGGTCGGGCTGGCCGCCGCGTTCGCCGCCAAGGTCGCGGCGCTGACCGTCGAAGCGCCGATGATGGCCGCGCCGGAGCATTCGTGGTCGGCGGTCACAATCACCAAGGTATCGGGGTGCGGGTTGCCCGCGAAGCTTCCCGTGCCTTCGACGAAATCCTTCGCCACTTGCACGGCGTGGTCAAACTCGATGGTTTCCAGAATCCAGCGGTCGGTGTCCATCAGATGCGCCTGCTTGTCGATGGACGCGCCTTCGATCATCGCGATGAAGCCCGCCGGGTTCTTCGCCAGCACCTTCAGCGTCGCGCCGGCCATTTCATCGAGCATCGGCTGGTCGGGGAAGCCGTAATCGTCCACCACGGTGGACTTGCCGCGCCGCTTGCCGATCTTGTCCATGGACACGTTCATGTTGGAGAAGGCGAACAGGCCGAGCAGCTTGTCGGGGGTCGCGGCGGTGGCCGAATCCAATGTGGCCTTGTCCGGCGCATAGGCAAAGCCCGCCGCCTTGAAGTCGGCGATCAGGTCGCGGTTGTTGTCCAAGGCACCCGGCGCGGCGCCCCAGCCGGCGACGATGTCGGCGGGCAGGGCATAATCGGTGCCATTGGTGCGCTGGGAGCCGTTGACGATGTTGTAAGTGCCGGACACCGGCTGGATCGCGTTGCTGGCGTTCGGCAGGAACCATTTGCGCCCGCCGCCCATCAGCACGGACAGGCCGGTGAGGTTGCGGTCGTCTAGGTACTGGTCGACGATGCCGGTGCCGGCCCCACGGTTGGAGGTATGCACGGCATTCGCCGCCGGCGTGGCGTCGAACACGTCGGCGGTGGTGACGATGCCCAAGGCTTTGCCTTGCAGGCGGTGCAGGTATTCCGAGAGGTACTCGATGCGCGGATTGTCGAAGGCGTCGGTGGTGTCGTCCGGGAACACGCCCTCCTGGTTGTTCTGCGCCTTGTTGCCGCTGACATAGTTCGCCATGCCGGGGGCGGAGTCGGTGACGATGGAGTTTAGCGATGAGGTCATCACCATGCCGGTGAATGGGAAGGTGTCCATCGCCAGCCTGGACTTGGCCTTGCCCTGGGCATAGCCTTGCGAGACGATGCGCGCCGCCGTGCGGTGGGCCGCGCCCATGCCGTCGCCGAGCAGGATGATGATGTTCTTGGCCTTGCCGCCTTGCGGCGTGGTGCCGACGACCTCGAAATTGCCCTCGCGGCTGACGCTGCTGCCATCGCTCAAGGTGGCCGTGGCGGTCAGTTTGTGGATGCCGGTCGAGTTGTTGGAATAGGCGCGGACCGAGGCGACCGCGCTGCCGCTTGCCAAGCCGCCCACCAAGCCTGTGGTGACTAGGCTGGAGGCGTTGGGGGCAGGGGTGACGGGGACGCCGTCCACGGCAAACGCCACGGCGGTGACCGTCAGGCCGGCGTCGGGTTGCACCGTCGCTTGCAAGTCAAACTTCTGGCCGGGCAGGAAGCGGGCAATGACCACCGAGGGGGCCAGGGCCGGATCGCTAGGCGGCGTCAGCCGCGAGATGGCCGAGGCGGCGAAACTGGTGTCGGCGGTGGCGCAGAGTATGGCGGCGACGGCGACGGCGGCGGCGGCCAGGCGTGGGCGCGCGGCTTGGGGTTTGGGCATCTCGTTTCTCCGGTTATGTAGGCAGGGGATGGTTCACTGCC
>CAZOTR010000182.1:0-8189 GCA_964582755.1 uncultured Methylococcaceae bacterium
GGTTCTTAGGGGAGGGAACGGCGGTAACGTCGTTTCCTTACCCGACACCTTCAAGGGCAAAATCGTGAAGACCACGTTCGAGGAGGCCGAGTCCGGGCATTTCATCGAAATACGCACGGCGACCGATGTGTTCAAGCCGGTGATCCGGGCCTTGGACTTCACGCCGGGCAGCGAGACCTTCGGGCAGGCTTTGGTCATCCGATGACCGGGGCAGGCCGTGGGGATTGCGGGAAAGTTTGAGTTTTAACCCTCGCTGGCGCACCGCCAGCGATTTTAACCACCGCCTTGCGGAGACGAACAGGCTCTCCGCAAGGGGTGGCCGTGTTTCGTTTCCCAGGGCTTTTTTTATCCTTGAGGAGAACTGATATGGCTACAGAGACCACGTTGAAAGTAAACCAGGCAAACCTGGTCAAAAACCTGCGCTTCAGCTTCACCGACGCCACCACGGTGTTGGGCGAGCTGATGCAGAACGCCCGCCGGGCCGGGGCGACGAAAGTCGTGATCGACTTTAACCCGGAGTCCAAGACCTTGCAGGTCTGCGACGACGGCTGCGGCATCGACTGCTTCCAGACGCTGCTGACCGTGGCGGAATCGGGCTGGGACGCGGAGCTGGTGGAGCGCGAGCATCCGTTCGGCATCGGCTTTTTGTCGGCGCTGTTCGCCTGCGAACACCTGACGGTGGAAAGCCGGGGCCAGCGGATCGCCATGCCGACGGCGGACATCCTGTCCTTCCAGCCGGTGGCGGTCACGCCGGTCATCCGCTGCCCGGTGGAACCCCGCTTCGAGGGCGACGCCTGCGGCTGCGGGTCGGACAATCTGACCGGCCCGGACGACGAAGGCGTTTACGATTGTTACGACTGCGGCTTGTTTTTCACCGCCGAAGCCATCGGCCAAGGCGAACGCTGGAACGGCGTGACGACCGTCAAGCTGGACGGCTTCAAGCCCGAACCCGGCAAGGTGGCAGGCCGCTTGGCGGCTTTGGCCGAGGGTTTTCCCATTCCGGTGGTGTTCAACGGCGAGGCACTCAAGCGGCCTTGGGCGCTGGACTCGGGACGCGAGTTCATCCAAACCGGGGTTGGCCAGGTTTACCTGAAAGGGTTTGGCGCCGGCGAGGCGTGGACGGCATCGGTGGAGGATCTGCATATCTACTTGCAAGGCTTGCCGGTTTACCAAACGCCGCGCAGTTGGCACCGGGGGGACAACAGCAATGTGATCCACCTGGATTCCTCGCTGTTCCATGCGAGGCTTCCCGACCGTGACAAACTGGTCGATGAAGACAAAGTGGTCAAGCAGGTGGCTGATGTCGTCAGGCAGGAGGTCATTCGGAGAATCCAGGCTCTGGCGGCGAGCCTTGAACCCGAGGCGTTTGCCAAGGGTTATGACACGCTGAGGAAATGGGATTGCCTTGAGTTGCTGAACGACGTGCCGGTCATTCCCCGGCAAGTGCTGTCTTTCATCCAGAGCTATCCCATCAAGGAAGGCGCTTATCCGGTGAATCTCGACCAGGCGGAAACCGTCACCCGCGAGGACGTGGAGACCGGCAAGGTCGCCATCGCCCAGCTGGAGTGTTTCAGTGAGGAGAACGCGCCGCACTGGATGTACGCGTGGCACAAGGGGATGCTGGTTTACGACCATCCCTTAGCCCAAGGCCATTGGCTGCACCGGCACATGATCGGGATGGACGGGCAGGCGGTCGATGTGGAGATTGTCGGCGAAACCCACCGGGCCAATTTCGAAGGCCAGTGGGTGTGCGGTGATGCGGTATTTTGCGAAAAATACCGCCTGACCTTTGACGGTAATACGGTCGAAATCGAAGGCAATTCGATCTACCTGGAGGGCGAGGGGCTGTTCGTGGTGCCGAAGGGTGACGCCTCCGGTTCAGTGGTGAACCAAGCCTGTTCGTACTTTGACGAGCATGACAGCTACAACCAGTCGGTCAAGGACGAGGATGACTGGGCATTTGAAAAGTTCGTGGTGGCCAACACCTCCACGAATCCGGCGAAGGCCATTGAGCGCCTGTTGCCGTCGTTCACTGGCTGCCCGAAAGTGTTCGGCAAACGCTTCACGCTGGAATTGGACTCATCCGGGAAAGTCGTGTCGGTGGCGGAATTGGCAGACGGCGAGCTTGCCGGTCATGGGATGGAGGGATAAGCCATGTACCTGCATGACTTTGATGTGGCGTTTTGTGTGAAGTCCAACGTGGCGGAATGGGAGGATCTGTCGCCCTCTGCCGTGCTGTCCGCCTTGAGAAAAAGGGTGGCCGAACTGACCGAGGACGAAGTTCTCGAAGCGGTTGGATTTCTAAACACGATCCCGCTGGACGACCCCGAAACCGGGGACGTAATGCCGGACACCAATCTGGCCAGGCCGGGCGGCAATCCGCCCCAGCCCAAATACCCGGCGGGAACCCGGATTTTGTCGATCTTCGGCGAATCCGGCGACACCGACGAGGAGATCGACGCACAGACCGGCCCCAATGCCGTGGGAATTATCAGCGAAGTCCTCCCGGAGCAGGAAAACTGCTACGTGGTGGAGTTCGTCGGCGGGATATTCGCTTTCCTCAGCGACGAGGAGCTGGCGGATAGCCATTACTACCGGGTTTTGGACGGTGCTTCCGACGCGGTTGCCGTACCCGAAACTGCGGAATACCGCCATGACGGCGGGGAAGGAGAAGCGCCATGATCCGCGAAGTGTTTGTGGTGGTCTACGAGCATCGGCACGGCATGGACGTGTCGGCCCATGCCTCACACGAGCAGGCCTACGCCGCCGTGGCTGAAATCGCGCGAACCTGGTGGCAGGAACGGGCCGACCGCTCGGCCCCGGACGACTGCTCAGGCCTGTCCGACGAGGAAGTGGTCGAGGCTTACTTCACAGACCATGAAGGGGAGTTCTACACCCTTGAGGAGAAACAGGTGGATTTCCCCGATTGAGCGGGGCATCCCTGCCATGATCCAAACCTAGCTTTTCGCCCCCCTTGCGGGGGGCTTCTTTAAGCGCCCAAGCGTGGGGTGCTTAAAGAAGCAACAAGATGAAAACCGTGGCGACTGCGTTCTCAGCCGCACCCTTTGCCGCCGTGTGCCTACACTTCCGGCGGCGGATACCCTGGGTATCCCGTAGGCGTCATAGGCTGACAAGCCTTTCCATTTCGGGATCGACGATCCTGTTTTTCAGCACCCAGCCGGGGAAATCTTTCCCGGCGGGATGGTTTTCTCCGGTTTTTTTTATCGGAGAAATCTGTGAACCCTCAATATCTTCAACACTACCGGGAACTCCGCCGACTTGGAATTCCCTCGCAACACGCGCTGGCCTGCGCCAGGCAGCGTGCCGACCTCGAATCGGCTTGCGCGGCGACAGGCTTTGCATGGCAGGAAAACCGCCAAGGCAGCCTGTCCGCCCGCTGGCAACAGGAAGGCTTTGACTTGCTGGCCGTGGTCGTCAATGACGAAGACGGCTGGTGGACAAGCGGGGTGGATTGCATCGGCCGGTTTACCAGCCGTTGGGAACCCGGCGCGATCCGCCACCATAACGGCGACCGGAATGCACACCAGTGGTTTATCCCGGCGAACCTGGGCGACCCCAAGGAGGAGTACCGCCGCGCCTGCGCCTACGGCCAGGACTGGTGGTATGTCGGCGTGGAGGTGAAGGCCTCCCGCGCCGGCGTCACCCTCGGTGACGGTTGCCTGTACGGCATCGAATTCGAGGGCGGATCTGACCGGGAATATCTGACCGAAACCGCCTTCGATCTCGCCTCGCAGGCGATCAGCGAAGCCAACGAAAAATTGCGGACGCTCTGCGGCTGCCATTGACCATCAACCACCCTGCAAGGGAATCACTCCCTTGCGGCGGATTCTCCTTGCCGGGTTATTAACCCCAACAGGAGAAACCCATGAACAAGGCGACGATCAAGCGGTTCATCGCTTGGCTGGAGCGCGCAGACCGTGGCGAGATTATTCAAAAACGCCGCGAGTTTGAAGAAACCCTGGCCGATGTCAGGAGCCGGGAGGCCAAGGCGGCAAGCGCCTGGGGCCTCGGCTCATCGACGAAGAATTGCTGGCCCGGATGGATCTGGACAGCCTTCCGTCGCAGCGGGAACAGGCGTAAGCCTGCCGCGCTGTTTCAGGCGTTCGGCCTTGGCCGGATCGAAGCGGTTTAGGAACAGATCCTCGACGATCTCGGCCTCCAGCAGGTCGCGGGAACCGGGGAGGACTTCCAAGGCGGGTTTTCGGTCGGTTTCGGCCATGGCTTCGCACGAAAAGGCAGGGCGGCTCCCAACGGGCCGCTAGGCCGACAGTTTTGACATAAACACCACCACCCTGCAAGGGAATCCCTCCCTTGCAGGCGGATTCTCCTTGCGGGTTTTTTCCAATCCTTCAGGAGACATCCCATGCTTCAAGACAAGACCCTTTTTGTCCGTGACGAACAAGGCAAGTACGTCCCCGCCCCATCCACCCTGGTCATCGAGGAAGCCAAGCGCCGACTCGCCGCCAGGCTGGAAGGCTTGAATGCGCTCACTTCACCGGCCTTGGCGAAGGACGCGATCCAGATTTACCTAGCCGGCCTGGAACACGAGATGTTCGCCTGCCTGTTTCTGGACAACCAGAACCGGATCATCAAGTTCGAGGAACTGTTCCGAGGCACGATAGATGGCGCTTCGGTCTACCCCCGCGAGGTGGTCAAGGCCGCTTTGGCCTGCAATGCGGCGGCGGTGATGTTTTGCCATAACCATCCCTCCGGCGTGGCCGAACCGAGCGAAGCCGACAAGTTCATCACCCAGCGGTTGAAACAGGCCTTTGGGTTGATCGATATCCGTGTGCTCGATCATTTCGTGGTCGGACAGGAGGTTTACTCCTTCGCCGAACATGGCCTGCTGTAAGGAGGGGCCATGCGCTGGGTGATCACCGACGATTGCTTGGACAGCGGGCGGGCTGTCGGGGCGGGAAACTTCCCCCTTGGCCGTCTCGACGAACTGCCTTACCGGTTCCGTCTACTGGATGGCGATGGCGAGGTTTACTACTTGGGCCGCAGCGACGACCAGGACAGCGAGGCGGCTTTCGCCCCGCTCGACTGGGCGACGGGCTATGCCGGTTGCACCGAGATTCAATATTGGCGCGACGGTCACTGGGAAACCTTGTGAATCCCGCGCTGGCGGCGCTCGATAACCGTTGCCCCATGTCGGCCAAGGCTTGCTTTGGCGGATAAGCGTTTTTAACCACCAACCCCAAGGGGCAGACAAGCCCTTGGGGGATGTCAGCCCCTTGTTTATATCGAGGAGCAGACCATGTTAAGCGCGATTTTTGACATATTCAGAAATCCTGAGGCCTTGGACGCTGTTTTGGCTGACGAAGGGGTTCCGCCCCTGTTGGCCAGATTGGTCGCCGCAAGGCTCAAGGCACTCTCGTCCACGCACCGCGAACTTTCCATGGAATATGGCGAGGAACTGGCGGTGGAGGGCGTCGAGATGGAAATCCAAAGGCTGTTGCATGAACTCAATGTCGGCATCGAAGCCCGCTTCGGCGGCGATATCCGAGGCCCGACCGTGCGGCTGAAACTGCCGTCCGGCAAGGCCAACGGATTCATGGACGGTCTTTGGGTCGTCTTTGCCGACGACTGAACCAACCATCACTTACCCCAAGGGGCAGCGCCCCATGGGGATGTCTGCCCCTTTCCACATTTGAGGAGCAGACCATGAAAACCCAAGAACAACCAGAGTGTTTTGTGCTGGCCAGCAAGGCCCAGGACGAACGGCCTTCCGCTTGGAATCTCTACATAAGCCCGGAGCAGGCCGAGGCCGGGCGGGCCAAAATCCCCGCCGATCACAGCGGCGGGCCGGATGATTACGAGGTCATCACTTGGGCGGTGTTCCTAGAACGCCAGCGCCGGTTTTACCTGCGCGAACCCGAGGAAACCAGCCAAGAATATTGGGATATGCACCTTGGGATGCTGCCGCCGCTGAAATGGGAGGTGGCCGAGGGTGTTGAGCGGTTCCTGTGTTCCGAGTTCTTGGACGGCAGTTTCACCCGGCAACACGCCCGGCTTGGCGACCGCTATTTCACGCGGATTGTCGATGCCAACGATCCATCGACCTGGATCACCGCCGCCATGCTCGGCGAGCTAATCAACCGTTAAGGCCACAAGCCGAGACGGCATTTATTCAAAAACAAAAACCCCCAGGGGCAGATCGCCCCTGGGGGTCGGCCTGCCCCTAATCCCTGTTGACGAGGAGCAGGCCATGCAAACGAAAAAAGTCATGTGGAACGTGTTGGACGTGCTGTCCGAGGCGAAGATCGAAGGCAACGCCCTGGTGTTCGCCCAGGAGTACGACCGCAAGCTCTACGAAGACGTGAAAAAGCTGCTGGAGGCCATCGGCGGCAAGTGGAACCGCCACGAGCGGGCCTTCCTGTTTCCCGGCAAGGGCGTGGCGGCGGTCATCGCCGAAATCCTCGCAACCGGGGAAGCCACGCGGACGGTGCCCGCCGACGATCCCGCCAATGACCCAGAGGCGGATCTGGGCGACGCCATTCCCTTATCCCAATTTGTCGCCGACTTCGGCGACGGGCTGATGCAGGCGGTGGCGGTGCAAAACCCGCCGATCTACGACGGCACACTCGACCTGCGCCGCGAGCGGGTGATGGATGGATTGAAACGCCAGCCTTTCCCCGCCCAACGCGAGGTCGTGCAGGCAGTCGCCAAATTGTTGGTGGATGCCGGCGAGGATGCCGCTATCATCAACGGAGAAATGGGCACGGGCAAGACCATGATGGCGATTGCCACTGCCGCCGTGCTGCGGGCGGAAGGCTACCGGCGCACCTTGGTTATTTCACCGCCCCATCTGGTGTACAAATGGCGTCGGGAGATCCTGGAGACCATCCCCGATGCCAGGGTCTGGGTGCTGAACGGCCCGGACACGCTGAGGCAGTTGCTGACCATCCGTGCGGCCCAGCACGAGCCGCAAACCGGCCAAGCCGAGTTCTATGTGATTGGCCGGGTCAGGATGCGTTTGGGGTTTGACTGGGTGCCGGTGATCCAACGGCGCAAAACCCATCAACGGGTTTTCACGGAGCGGGGCAACGAAGATTCGTCGTCCTTCGTACAAACCGTTGAACATGCCGCCTGCCCCGATTGCGGGACGGTGCTGACCGACGTGGATGGCGGTTGGATGTCGGCGGATAGCTTTCTCGCCAGCGCCAACGAAAAACGGGCAGCCTGCCCAAACTGCGGAACCCGGCTGTGGACATTGAAGCGGCCCGGTGCCGTCAAAGACCGGCAGGCCACCGTGAAGGATGCCCTATGCCAGTTGCCGACCATCGGCCCTAAGACGGCGGACAGGCTGCTGGCCCGTTTTGGGGCCGACAGCTTGGCCGGGATGCTAGATGCCAATCCGTTCGACCTCATCGTGCGACATGAAGTCGCCTAAGTAATTGTTTCGGCTATTAAAATAGCAAAGAAACCTGCCGTTCCCTCGGCAGTAGCCTACCGCCACATGCGGCCCCGGCAACGGGACGGTATGAAGCTGGCGGGACAATGTACCCCATCCTCGAAAGAGGTAAGCCGAACCTGTGAGGGTAAAGCGTATCTGCAAGCACAATGCGGAAGGGGGCTAGGCTGAGTGGTAAGGTTAATGAAAATGAACTGTCGATAAACTCCGTGACGAACGACAAGCCAAAAGTGCTGACAGGCTTGAACCAAAAAGGTACGCAGCCGGCTAACCCAATGATGAGTTGGGTCACAGGGACATTACGCTGCCGGAGAATAGACAGAACCTAACCCACTCGTGTTACTTAGGCGGAACATGGCAAACCCGACCCTTCGCCAGCAATGGCAAGCCGACCGCAAGGGAGGCCGATGGAGGGCGGGCATAGGAGGGCGGAAAAAGCGAAGGCCAGCCTGTAATGGGCTGGATAGGGATTGAAACATCATCCCACCGGTAACGGTGCAGACTTCCGCTTGGTCTCTCGTCACGAGAGCGTTTATAGAACCTCTACAGGAGGGAAAGCAAATGACTACGCAAGCATATTGCGCGGGTGCGCCCTCTGGCAAACCGAAGCACTGGCACAGCATCAATTGGGCCAACTGCCATAAGGAAGTCAGGAGGCTACAGGCCCGTATCGTGAAGGCGCAACAGGAAGGCAAACACGGCAAGGTGAAAGCCTTGCAATGGCTGCTGACCCACTCGTACAGCGGCAAAGCGA
>CAZOTR010000183.1:0-8099 GCA_964582755.1 uncultured Methylococcaceae bacterium
GGGGTTCGGGCGAATGACAGGCGCTCAATAATGGCCAAATCCTAAACCCTGCTCTGCCGCCATTCGGCGAATTTCTTGGCGGACATGGGCAGGGCGATGCCGTAGCCTTGGCCGATGTCGCAGCCCATCTCCAGCAGGACGCGGCAGTGTTCCTCGGTTTCCACCCCTTCGGCGACGATCTTGCGGCCAAATGCCTGCGCCATGGCGATGATGCCTTGGATGATGGTGCGGTCGCCGGCGTCCGTCAGCATGTCGCGCACAAAGGACTGGTCGATCTTCAGCGTCCCGGCCGGCAGGCGGCGCAAATAGGCCAGCGAGGAATAGCCGGTGCCGAAGTCGTCCAAGGCGAAGCCCACCCCCATCTCCGCGCAGGTTTCGATGATCCCGGCCATCCTGGGGATGTCGGCCAGGGCCGCGGTTTCCAGGATTTCGATCTGCAAGTGGCCGTGGGGCAGGTGCGGGTAATGCGAGAGCTTGCCGCGCAGCCGCTCCAGGAAGTCCTCCGCCTGCAAATGGCCGGCCGCGATGTTGATGCTGACCTCCAGCGCCTGGCCGGCCTGGTGCCAGCGTTGCAACTGGGCCAGGGCGGTGTCGATGACCCATTCGCCCAGGGTGTTTTCCAATTCGGAGTTTTCCAGCCAAGGCAGGAACTCGCCGGGGGACAGCAGGCCGCGCTCGGGGTTGCGCCAGCGCAGCAGAGCCTCCGCCCCGACCAGCCTGCCGTTGCCCATGTGGACCTTCGGTTGGTAAAACAGCTCGAATTCGCCGTCCAGGAGGCCCTGCCGGGCCTGGGCGAGGGAGGCGGACAGCGCGTGGGCGCGGCGGTCCTGCTCCGCGTCGTACAGGTGGTAGCGGTTCCTGCCGGATTGTTTGGCGATGTACATGGCCTGGTCGGCGTGGCGCAGCAAGGTGTCCGCGTCTTGGTGGTCTTGCGGGAACAGCGTGACGCCGATGCTGGCGGTGACCACGAAGATCTTGCCGGCCACGGCCAGCGGCTCGCCGATGGCTTCGAGCAGGCGCTCCACCGTCGCCCGGCATTCCTCAACCCCTTCCAGATCCAGCAAGAGCACGGCGAACTCGTCGCCGCCCAGGCGGGCCACGCTGTCGCCGCTGCGCAGGGCCAGGGCCATGCGGCGGGCGGCCTCGATGAGCACGCGGTCCCCCGCCTCGTGGCCGTGAAAATCGTTGATCGGCTTGAAGTCGTCCAGGTCTAGGTAGCACACGCCCAGCAGCTTGCCTTTGCGCTCGGTTTGCGCGATGGCCTGCTTCATGCGGTCGGCCAGCAACACCCGGTTGGGGATGCCGGTGAGCGCGTCGTAGTGGGCGATGTGTTCCAACTGCTTTTCATGCTGCTTGAGCAGGCTGATGTCCGAGGCGATGCCCACATAGTGGGTGGGCTGGCCGTTTTCGTCGGCGAGGACGGAGAGGGTAAGCCAAGCCGGGAAGATCTCGCCGTCTTTCTTGCGGTTCCAGATCTCGCCGCTCCAGTGGCCTTTGCTGGCGACCGCCTGCCATATCGCCTCATAGAACGCCGGGCCGTGGCGGTCGGATTTTAAGAAATGCGGCGTTTGCCCCAGCACCTCCTCCCGCGCATAGCCGGTGACCATGCTGAACGCCATGTTCACGTCGATCAGTCTGTGGTTGGCGTCGGCGATGGCGACGCTTTCCATGGTGGTGTCGAACACCCGGGCGGTGAGGCGCAGCTTCTCTTCGATCTGCTTGCGCTCGGTGATGTCGTAGACCACGCCCATGGCGCGGAAGGCCCGCCCTTGCTTGGCGAAAAACCGGCCCTTTGAGACCAGCCAGCGGACGCTCCCGCCGATGGCGTGGGCCAGCCGGTATTCGACCTCGTAGACATGGGGGGGGAGCCTCGCCGACTGTTTCACCCTGGCGTCCACGCGGGCGCGGTCCTCCGGGTGGACCATGGCCAGAAACTCCTTGTAGCCGTGCGGCGTCCCCTTGGGCAGTCCGAACAGCTTGTAGTACTCCGGGCTGAAGCTGGCGTGGTTGTGGGCGATGTCCCAGTCCCAGATGCCGATGTGGGCGGCCGACTGCGCCAGCCCCAGGCGCATTTCGCTTTGCCGCAAAGCCTCTTCGGAGCGCTTGCGTTCGCTGATGTCTTGCGCCAGCACGGCGAACTGCCCCGGCGTGGAGGCATAGGAATAGACGGAATACCAGCGCCCCGCCGATTTGATGTAATGCTCGAAATGGCTGGGCTTTCCCGTGTTGACCACGCGGCCGAACCACTCCATCCACTCCGCCTCCATCAGGGGGAACATCTCCCGGGCGCGCCGGCCGATCCAATATTGCCGCGCCACCCCGCTCATCTGCGCAAACGCCGGGTTGACCTCCAGGCAGCGGAAATCGACCATCTTGCCCTGCTCGTCGTAGAGGGCCTTGTTCAGGGCGAAACCTAGGGTCATGTTGGTGTACAAGGCGGTCAGGCGCGTCTGGCTTTGCCGGCCAACCCGCACCTCCTCGCGCAAGCGGTGGATCCAATAGGCAAACAGCAGGAACAGCACGGTGGCGACCGCGGCATACTGGAGCACATGCTCGGCTTTGATGCCCTGCTCGATTTTCAGGCCCATCCAGCGGTTGACGATGGCGTCGCGCTCGCTTGGGGGGATGCTGGCCAGCGTTTTTTCGATGATCGAGAACAGCTCCGGGTTGCGCTTGCTGACGGCGACGCTGCTTTGGCTTTGGTAAGGGGTCTGGCCGGCGTAGGCGAGGTTCAACAGCCCGCCCTGTTTGATGGCGTAGTTGGCGGAGGCGGCGTCGCCGACATAGGCGTCGGCCTGGCCTCCCAAGACCGCCAGCAGGGCTTGGCGCACATTGTCGGAGGGAAGCAGCCGTATCTTCGGATATTGCTTGGACAGCAACTCTTGCACGAAATAGCCTTGTTCCACGGCGACCTGCTTGCCCGCCAACTGCTCCAGATTGCCGACATAGCCGTGGCGTCCGTCGCTGATGATGACGGCCGGGTTGGCGACATAAGGGGCGGTGAAGGACAGGTATTGTTCCCGCTCGGCGGTCCGAACCGCCGCGCCGATCATGTCCAACTCGCCCTGCTTCGCCATTTCCAAGGTTTCACGCCAGGTTTTGTCTTTGACGATGGCGAATTCCACCCCCAGCCGACGTTCGAGCAGGCGCATGAAGTCGGCGACCAGGCCGACATACTCGCCGGCCGGGTTCAGCCATTCGTAAGGCGCGAAGTCGCGGTCGATGCCAAGGCGGATGACCGGGTGCTGGCGCAGCCAGGCGCGTTCCGGCTCGGTCAATTCCGGGCTGGACGGCGCACCATGGATGAATTTTGCCAACTGGTTTTCGTCCAGCGGCTGGGTCAGGCCCAGATGGCTGTACAGCGCCGCCGTCCGCCGCAGGCGGCTGGTTTCGATTTGGCCCAGGGGGATCTCGTCGGGCACGATCTGCTTGCGGGTTTCCCGCGCCTCGAACAGCAGATGCTCCAGGCTGAGTTTGCTGCGGTAGCGGGTTTTGATGAGCCCGGCCAATTCCTCGGGATGGTCCAAGGCGTATTGCCAGCCTTTCAGTGAAGCGCGGCGCAGGCGTTCGGCGCGGCCTGGGTGTTCCGCCAATTCGCGCTGGCTGGTGAACAGGAGATCCCCGTAGAAGTCCATGCCGTAATTCTGCGGGTTGATGAGGTTGAGCTTGACGCCCCGGCTGGCGAAATAGAACGGCTGGTCGGTCAGGTAGGCGGACATCACGTCCACCTTGTCTTGGGTTAGGTCGTCGTTGTTGAAGCTGTGGCGGACAAACGTGTAGCGCTCCGCCCCCAGGCCGGCCTCGTCCAGCAAGGCCCGCAACGGCGCCTCGCCGCCGCTCCGGGTGGGGTCGAACATGATGCGCTTGCCGGCCATTTCATACGGGCTGATGATGCCGGAGGACTGTTTGCTGATGAAGATCAGCGGATTGTGCTGGAAGATCGCCGCCAGGGCGACGATGGGGTCGCCATTGGCATAATCGGCGATGATGCCGGAATCGCCGACGCCGAAATCCGCCTGCCCGGTGACGACTTGGTTGACGACATCTTGTCCGGGGACGCGCTCGCGGATCTCGACCTCCAAGCCTTCCTCGGCGTAAAACCCCTTTTCCTTGGCCGCGTAATAGCCGGCAAACTGGAACTGGTGGAGCCATTTCAGTTGCAGGACGGCCCGCTCCAGCGGCGGGGCGTCAGTGGCCACCGCCCAGTCGGCGGCGAGGGATAGCCACAGCGGCAGGGCGAGCCACACGCCAAACCTCCGGCCGACGCGGCATGCCCACGCGCTTAAGTCGGTGGGCAGGGGCTTGTGTCCTTGGACGCTAGTCAACGCACGGCCTTGTCGGTGTGGCGGCATGGCTTGGTTCCCACTGTTGGCTCTCCTCGCAGTGTGGAGTTTACAGAATTTGGGCGGGGCCGGTTCTGCTTGCCGCCGCGCCGCCGGGCGGGGCATTTGCCTGGCCCTGGCATTTCGCATACAGTCCTTATTTTCCCACAACGATCCCCTGACTCCCATGAGCAACCCTAGCTTTGACCTGGAAAACCTCAAGGCCCAACTGGCCGGCAAGAACCCCCGCACCATCCTCAAGGCGGCGCTGGAGCATTTTGACAATATCGCCGTTTCCTTCAGCGGGGCGGAGGACGTGGTGCTGGTGGACCTCGCCGCCAAGCTAAAGCCGGGGATTGCCGTCTTCTGCCTGGACACCGGCAGGCTGCACCCGGAAACCTACCGCTTCATCGACAAGGTGCGGGAACATTACGACATCCGCTTGGAAATAATGACGCCCGACCACGCGGGCTTGCAGCGGCTGGTCAACGAAAAGGGCTTGTTCAGTTTCTACAACGACGGCCACACCGAATGCTGCGGCCTCCGCAAAGTCGAGCCGCTGCGCCGTCGGCTGGCGGGCCTGGATGCCTGGCTCACCGGCCAGCGCCGCGACCAGAACCCGACCCGCTCGGACCTGGACGAAGTGGAGCTGGACGCCACCTTCTCCGCCCCCGGCAAGCCTCTCTACAAATTCAACCCCCTGGCCAACTGGACCTCCGCCCAGGTGTGGGATTACATCGAAGCCTACGCCGTGCCGTACAACGAACTGCACGGCAAGGGCTATGTCAGTATCGGCTGCGAACCCTGCACCCGCCCGGTCTTGCCCAACCAGCACGAACGCGAAGGCCGCTGGTGGTGGGAAGACGCCGCCAAGAAGGAATGCGGGCTACATGCGGGGAATGTCAAGGCGGGGAAGGAGGGCTGAGGCCAGCCCATGAAAACCGAAACAGGCCGGCAATACTCAGTCAAACAGGATGACTGGCGTACCGTTTTTGGTGGTGTTGTAAAACCATATCGAGGATGCCACCGATATTCGGACGCAACCGTGGGAGGCGTTGTAGGCCGGCACTGACGGCGCGCCATGGATGGCGAATCCGCCATTGAAATAAAGCGGGTTGTAAAGCTTCCCAAGGTCGCTTTCACGCCAACCGGGAATTCGGTATTGGATGCGAAACCGGCCGCGTGGCGTTCGGGCGACGCCGCAAACGTGTTTCCCGGATTTCTTCGATAATTCGCAATACTTGCGATTCGAGCCTGTGGACACGGCGATAACGCGGTCGAGCCCTCCTTCATCGAAAAACAGCAGGACTTGCCGCGATAAATCTATCTCGATGCGAGGCAAACCCAACTCCGGGTGCCGCCCTTCGGGAGGCGTTGCCTGGCGCAAGGCTTTTTGTGTTTCCAGCGTGTACGTGCCTGTGCGTTTCAGTTGGGTGTATTTCTGAAACGCCACGACACCCTGCCAAGTCTGCCGGTCATAACGGCCATCGACAGCGCCCACATCGTAACGAAGCTCCGCAAGCCGTTTTTCCAAAGCCAACACAGCCTCGCCTTGCGAACCGATTTGAAGAATCTTGGCCGGGGAGAACGGGCCTAGATCGGGCAAGCTCGGAGGCGCGGCGGTTGAAGTTGTCGGCGGAGTGCTACGCGCTCTCTCGGCAAGTTCCTTTTTGAGGGGGGCAGGCAAAGCATGCGCAGCGGGCGCGGCTTTTTCGTCCGTTGGCAGTATCCACGGCGCACAGGAAACACTGGCAATAATGGCTGTGGCCACGGCCATCCCTTTCAGCCATCGCCAAAGGTTTCTTGTCAGGCAATCAGACTTCTTCAATGACGAAACCTTAACGGATTAAAGAGGCAAAAGTATGGTAACAAAAAACGCCGCATACATTCCGGTTGGCGAGGTGGCCCTCGCCGCCTATCAGTTTCACTGTAGGAGCGGGCCATGCCCGCGAAAACCCAGCGACGGGTGCGGAATCGGTCGCGCCCATGGGGCGCTCCTACGAGCGTTTCGCGCCAGAATTTGAATCTGATAGGTGATGAGCCATTTCCTGGTGGATGAACCAGAACCTCCCCCGCCTTGATTCAATAGGGCTGGCCCCTAAAGCCAGGGGTAGTAAAGGGTGTGGTTTTCAACGAACCACACCAGAAAGAGGATGATGGTGACGGTCGCCCAGATCACCGCAAGCGCGTTGCGTCCGTCACGACCCCAGCCGGGTTCGGTGTCCATCATATGGACGGCGGGGGCCACGGAAACGAACACGCCCAGCGAGGTCAACCAGCCGATCTCAGGGTTGAAGACCGCGCCGATGACGCCCGAGGCGCAAATGGCCGCAAGGAAGCCGGAGGCGAGGCCGATGCGCCGGTCGTCGAAGCGGAGTATGTTGGCAAAGGTCAGGAATGCGCCCGCCCAAACATTCACTGCGATCCACATATTCCCGGTTCCGAAGAGCATCGCGAGTCCGAAGAATGTTCCGCCGATAAGCCCGGCGCGCAGGTCGATGGACTCTTGCTGTCCGGGTCCGTTGAGTAGGCGGTTGGCTAGCCCGTTCCATTCCCGTGTAAGGCTGTTCATGTGATGACCTCTTTACTTGATGTGATGAAACTTGATTGACGTGAGTCTTGGACAAGCGAAGTATCCCTGCGTGGCGGTTAAAAGGCAAAATTTTCGGAGGTGGGTTCAATTGATTGAAATGTAGGAGCGGGCCATGCCCGCGATCTTGGGCCTCACCCATTGCCCAAAGCTTTTCGCGGCCACGGGCCGCTCCTACGGAAACTAGCGATAAACCAATTAAACCCACCTCCAAGCGCCGCGCTTGGCAAAGACTGTCACATCGCTGTCATGTGCAGTGTTTAGCATTTTGCCTTCCTCTATGTGAAAAATCACCGTCCACCGCCCATGTCCATGGCCCAGTCTGCTGCCCACGTCGATTCGTCGCCCTTAGTCACCCTGGACCATGCCGCAGGCCCAGGCCGGATGCGCCTGCGGGTGCGGGGCTTGTACCGCTCGGAGCGGTTGAAGGGCGAGTTGGAAAACGCCCTTGCCGCGCATCCTTTGATCGAGGCCGCCAACGCGAACAGCTTGACCGGCAAGCTGTTGGTGCTGTTTTCCCCTGGCCGCGATCCGTCGAAGATCCTGGCGGAGGTGGAAAAAGCCGTCTGGCTGTGCTTCCGGGAAATCCCCGTTCCCGCCGCCCCGCTTAAACCCGCGCAAGCCCAGCCCAAGCCGAAACTGGCCAGCCGGGAGCGTTGGTTCGGCTTGGGGGCGGCGAAAAAATCCCAGCCCGCCGCCGCGTCCGTCCAGCCCGCCGTCAGCCATGATTGGCACAGGCTGGACACGCGGGAAGCCTTGACCCGTCTGGAAACATCCCTGGATGGCTTGGCGTCCGCCGAGGCGGGGCGGCGGCTGCAACTGTACGGCCCAAACCGGCTGGCCGAGCATAAGCGCCGCTCCGCCGTCGAGATTTTCGCCGAGCAGCTTGCCAATCCGGCGATGGCGATGCTCGGCGTGTCGGCGGTGGTGTCCATCGCCACCGGCGGCTTGATCGACGCCGCCGTCATCGTCAGCGCGGTGCTGCTCAACGGCGTCATCGGCTATGTCACGGAAAGCTCTTCGGAGCGCACCATCAACGCCTTGGGAGCGATGACGCCCACCCATGCCCATGTCATCCGCGACGGCAAGCCGGTGGAGGTGCCGCTGGAAGAGGTCGTCGTCGGCGACGTGTTGGTGTTGACGCCGGGGACTTACATCCCCGCCGACGCCCGTTTGCTGAACAGCAG
>CAZOTR010000184.1:0-8088 GCA_964582755.1 uncultured Methylococcaceae bacterium
GGATTCTTGCATCCTTTCCGCACGGCGGACGGCAAGGAGGACGGGTTGTATGTGGACATCGGCGCTTATGGGACGCCGCGCAAACCGGATATCGACAACCGCGCCGCCCTGCCCTTGCTGGAGCGTTTTGTGATCGACAACCAGGGGTATCAGGCGCTGTATGCGAAGACCCTGTTGAGCCGCGCGGATTTCAGGACGATGTTCGACCATACGGATTATGACCGGCTGCGCCAGGAATTGCCGTATTGCCTGCAAGCCTTCGACGAGGTTTATGACAAGGTTTCAGCCAAGGGCAGGGTCGCGCCGGTGGAGGCCAGGAAACTGCAAAAAAGCCAAATCCCCCATCCTGTGTAGGCCCGCGCCGGTCTGTCCGAGACGCCATGCATAGAATCGAAATCATCCAAGACGACATCACCCGCCTCGCCGTGGACGCCATCGTCAACGCCGCCAACGAATCATTATTGGGCGGCGGCGGGGTGGACGGGGCGATCCACCGCGCCGCCGGGCCGGGGCTTTTGGCCGAATGCCGCCGCCTCAACGGCTGCCCGACGGGGCAGGCGAAAATCACCCGTGGCTATGGCCTGCCGGCCCGCTTCGTCATCCACGCCGTCGGCCCGGTCTGGCGGGGCGGCGGCGCGGGCGAGGCGGCGTTGCTGGCCTCCTGTTACCGCAGCGCCATGGCCTTGGCGCATGAACATGGATTGGCCACCCTCGCCTTCCCCGCCATCTCCTGCGGCATCTACGGCTATCCGGTGGAACAGGCGGCGGCAATCGCCGTCTCCACCGTGGCCCAGGCGCTGGCTGGAAACCCAAGCATTGAAAAGGTTTACCTGGTTTGCTTCGGGGACAAGATTTTGGAGGCTTACACCCGCGCCTTGGCGCGCCAAAACGGATAACAGCGCTTGCGGCGCTGCCATCCCTCACTTTTCCCAACGAGAACCCGAATGCCATGATCGTTTCCCCCGAAGCCCGCGCCATCGCCCAAGATTTGCTGGATTTCATCGACGCCTCGCCCAGCCCCTGGCAGGTCGCCGCCACCGTGGCGCAGCGCCTGCAAGCCCAGGGCTTCCAGGCGCTGCGCGAAGAAGACCGTTGGCAGCTAAAGGCCGGCGGCAAGTATTTCGTCGTGCGCGGAGGCTCCTCCGTCATCGCCTTCGTGGCGGGGACGCAAACGCCGGACCGTTCCGGTTTCAAAATCGTTGGCGCGCACACCGATTCCCCCGGCCTGCGCCTGAAACCGCGCGCGCCCCACGCCGCCGAACCCCTGGCCCGGCTGGGGGTGGAGGTGTACGGCGGGCCGATCCTGGCGACGTTCACCGACCGCGACCTCAGCCTAGCCGGGCGCGTCAATGTGCGCTCGGCGAACGGCGTGGAATCCCGGCTGCTGCGTTTTGCCCAGCCCTTGGTCCGCCTGCCCAACCTAGCCATCCACATGAACCGCAATGTCAACGAGGATGGCTTGAAATTGCACAAGCAGACCGAGTTGCCGCTGCTGCTTGGCAATCTGCTGGAAGCCTTGCCGCCCGCCGAGCAATTCCGCGCCCTGCTCGCCGAGGAGGCCGGGGCGGCGGCGGACGAGATTGTCAACTGGGAGTTGCATGTCTATGACACGCAAAAAGGCGTGTTCTGGGGGCCGGAGCAGGAGTTCCTCGCCGACAGCCAGTTGGACAACCTAGCCTCCTGCCACGCCGGCCTCACCGCCCTGCTCAATGTCCATGAACCGGAGGCGACTTGCGTCTGCGCCTTGTTCGACCATGAGGAAGTCGGCAGCGAAAGCGCCAAGGGCGCGGGCGGCAGCTTCCTCGCCGACGTGCTGGGCAGGCTGGCCGCCGGGCTGGACCGCGAAGGGCAGGCCCAGGCGATGGCGCGGAGCTTCTTCGTCAGCGCCGACATGGCCCACGCCTACCATCCCAATTTCCCCGCCGCCTACGAGCCGCTGCATCAAATCCGCGTCAACGGCGGCCCGGCCATCAAGACGCACTGCAACCAGCGCTATGCCACGGACGGCGAATCGGAAGCCTTCTTCATCGAGTTGTGCGGGCGGGCCGGGGTTCCGTACCAGCAATATTCCCACCGCACCGACCTGGGTTGCGGCAGCACCATCGGCCCCATCGTCGCCTCCCGTTTAGGGCTGCGCTCGGTGGACGTGGGCAATCCGATGTGGGCGATGCACAGCGTCCGCGAAAGCGCCGGGGCGGCCGACCACGGCATGATGGCGCGGGTGTTGCTCTGCTTTTTTGGGGGGAGCTGAGGCTGCGGCACAGCGGGCAAGCATTCCATGGGGAGCACAGGGGATTAGCGGGCAGCGCGTCGTCGGCAGGCGACAGAGCGGGAGCCATTACGATGGGCAAGGGATTATAATAGATGCCGTCACGCCGGCTTAGGATGCCGGCGTTCCAGGAGGGAATGACGGCTTAAGTCACTCGCATTGCCCTGAGAACACCCCCATGAACAAGCCCCCGACCACGCCCGCCGATGCTGGCGGACCGCGCCATGGCGCGGAGGGGCCGGCGGCACGGATCGAGACCGCGGCGGACGTGGAACGCCCTGCCGACCTCTACGATTCCGTCCCCGTCGGCTGCTTCAGCCTGTGCCGCAAAGGCAGCATCCGCCGGCTCAACTTGGCCGGGGCCGGCCTTCTCGGCCAGGCGCGGGCGGATTTGCTCGGCAAACATTTTGGTGCTTTCGTCCACGCGGAATGCCGGCCCGTGTTCGACGCCTTGCTGGCGAAAGCCTTCGCGGGCCTGGCCAGAACGAGCTATGAACTGCGCTTGCTCACGGCCAACCCTCCCGCCTCCTTTGCCGCCCACATCGAAGCCTCCACCGACGCCAAGGGGCAGGAATGCCGCCTGGCGGTCATCGACATCACCCGCTACAAGCGGCTGGAAGAAAGGCTGCGGGAAGCCGAGCAATTTGCCAACTCGACGATTGACGCCTTTGCGGCGCAAATTTGCGTGCTCGACGAAGCCGGCAAGATCGTGGCGGTCAACCAAGCGTGGAAGGATTTCCACGATGACAACGTTCCGGCCGGCATGGGCGGCGGCCCGCCCCGGCCGGATTATTTCCTCGGCGCCAATTATCTGGAGATTTGCGACCGCGCCGACGGCAGCGACGGCAAAGAAGCGGGTTTGATGGCGGCGGGCATCCGCTCGGTGTACGCGGGGGAATGCGACACCTTCACGCTGGAATACCCCTGCCACTCGCCCGAGCAGCAGCGCTGGTTCTGCGCACGGGCGACCCACTTTCCCGGCGACCGGCGTTATGTCGTGGTGACCCACGAGGACATCGCCGCGCGCAAACGTGCCATGGAGGATCTGCAACTCGCGGCGCTGGTGTACCAAGCCATGAACGAGGCGATCATGGTCACCGACGCCGCCAACCGGATCATCGCCGTCAATCCGGCGTTCACCCGGCTGACCGGCTACAGCGCGGAAGAGGCCATCGGCCAGCCCCCGTCCCTGCTCAAATCGGGACGCCAGGACAAAGCGTTTTACCGGCAGATGTGGCACGACCTGGACACCACGGGCCGATGGCAAGGCGAAATTTGGAACCGGCGCAAGAACGGCGAAATCTACATCGAGTGGTTGAGCATCGGCACCATCTACGATGCCGACGGCGCGGTGCTGCGCCGGGTGGCGACATTCTCCGACCTGACCGAGCAAAAGCGCAACGAGGCGGCGATCTGGCGGCAGGCCAATTATGACGCGCTGACCGGCCTGCCCAACCGCAGCCTGTTTTATGACCGCTTGCGGCGGGAGTTGAAAACCCTGCGCCGCGAAGACCAGTCCCTGGCGCTGTTGTTCATCGACCTCGACCACTTCAAGGAGGTCAACGACAGCTTAGGCCACCACTACGGCGACCAATTGCTGGTCGAGGTGGCGCGGCGCATCGGCACCTGCGTGCGCGAAGCCGACACCGTGGCGCGGCTGGGCGGCGACGAATTCACCATCATCCTGCCTGGCCTCACCGAGGCCAGCCGCCTCGAAGGGGTCGCCCAGCACATCATCGACGCGCTGGCCCGGCCTTATCCCCTGGGCGGCGAGCTCGCCCAAGTCTCGGCCAGCATCGGCATCACCCTTTACCCGTCCGACGCCGCCGACATCGAAACCCTGCTGGTAAACGCCGACCAAGCCATGTACGCGGCCAAGGCCCAGGGCCGCAACCGCTTCTGCTATTTCACGGCGGCGATGCAACGTGCCGCGCAGGAGCGCCAGCGCCTGTGCCACGATCTGCGCGGTGCGATGGCCGCCGGCCAGTTTACCGTTTATTACCAGCCCATCGTCAGCTTGGCCAGCGGGCGCTGCGTCAAGGCGGAGGCGCTGTTGCGCTGGCGGCATCCCCGCCGGGGCATGGTCGAATCGGCCGATTTCATCCATCTGGCCGAAGAAACCGGCCTAATCAACGAAATCGGCGACTGGGTGTTCCGCGAGGCGGCCCGCCAAGCCAAGCAATGGCGGAAGTTGCGCGCCGGTTGCCTGCAAATCAGCGTCAACAAGTCGGAGCGCCAGTTCCTCGAATGCGTCCCCAAAGAAAACTGGGTCCACTATCTGCGGCACATCGGCCTGCCGGCCTCATGCATCGCCGTCGAAATCACCGAAAAGCTGCTGCTCGACGACCGTCCCGCCGTGGCGGCGGCTTTGGCGAAGTTTTACGAAGCCGGCATCCAAGTCACCATTGACGATTTCGGCACCGGCCATTCGGCGCTGTCCGACCTGAAAAAATTCCATGTCGGCTGCTTGAAGATCGACCGCTCTTTCGTGCGCGACATGGCGACGGACCCGGACGACCGGGCTATCATCGAGGCCATCATCGCCATGGCCCACAAACTCGGTATCCCAATCATCGCCGAAGGCGTGGAAACCCTGGCACAACGCAAGCTGCTGGCCGCCGCCGGTTGCGACTACGGCCAAGGCTATCTGTTCGCCCGGCCCATGCCGGCCGACGAGCTGACGGCCCAATTGGCGCAAGAGCGGGGCTGACCCAGAGAAAAAGCGCGGCAGCCTGCATCGCCGGTTTGCCGCACCTTGCCGCGTTACCCCGCCCCGTCCAAACCCGGTATGCCGATGGCCTGGATGCGCTTGGCGTTGCCGCCCTCCTCGTAGCGCGGCAGACGGCCCTCGACCTGCCACAGCCGAAACGCCAGCGCGGCGGTCAGCACCCGGATGGGATAATCGCGGGGCAGGTTTTGCAGATACGGCTGGACGGCGGCGAAATCCCGCGCCCCGTACTGCCGCATGATGGACAGCAGCCCGCCGTTTTCCGGGCCGATGTTGTAGGCCAGCAGGCCGAGGAACAAATCATCCTTCATTTCCTTCAAGTAATAGCGCCAAGTCGCCGCCGCCAGCCAAGCGTTGTGCCGGGGGTTGCGCCAATCCAGCGGCTTGCCGCCCAGCCGCTTGCCGACCTGCTCCACCACCGCCTTCGGCGGGGTGGTGATCTGGAACAGGCCGCGCCCGCCGTCCTTGCTGTCGCGGGGCAGGAAAGACGACTCCGCCGCGCCCAAGCCCAGCATGACCGCCCCGTCCACGCCGTAAACCGTCGCCGCCTCCTGGATCACGGCTTGGTAAGGCTGGGCGCGCTCGACCATCAGCCGCATCTGCGCCAGATCGGCGCGGCGGTAGGCCGCATACACCTGGTGCGCCAGCGTGGCCCGCTCCGCCTCGCGGACGCCGCCGACCAAGCCGCGCAGACGGCCTAGATCCTGGCGGAACCCCCCGCCGGCGGCGAGCCAGCCCGCGCCCGAAACAGCCGCCAGCGCCACCAAGACAGGCAGATGGACGGCCCTGGCCAGCAAGGCTGCGCGGATTTTCAGCCAATAGCGGAACGCCACGAACAAAGCCACGGCCAACGCCAACACCGCCCCGGCGAAAGGCAGCAGGCTGGACCACAGATCCACCCCGGCAAAGCGCTCCGCCGCCCGCCCCAGGGCCGCGATGACCGCCACCAAAGCGACCGCCCCCCAAGCGGCAGCCTCCAAAACCAGACACAGCGCCCGCCGGCCCTGGACCGCCGCCAGCGCGGCCCAGACCCCCTTCTTCAAGCCATTGCGCTTGGCCGGCGGCTTGCCGGCGCTGGTTTTTTTTCTGCTTGCTGGTTTCGCCATGCGCCCCCCGCCCCCTTCCGCCGCCGGATATTAGCATATGATTTTATGGTCTCCGTCCGCCTGCCGGAAAGCTTTCCCGGCGCTTGCGCCAAGGCCGGAAATCACCGACCATGCCCCATTCTTAACCGCCAAGCCCGCAGCGGGCCTGGCGCAAGCAAACAAGCGAGGAAGCCATGACCGAAATCAAAAGCCTGCCCCCGAAACAAGCCTGGAGCGTGTTGGACACCGAACCCAGCACCGTGTTGCTGGACGTGCGCGACCGCACCGAGTTCGGCTTCGTGGGCCACCCCGTCGGAGCGCTCAACATCCCCTGGAAGGACGCCCCGTCCTGGAAGCCCAACCTCAACTTCGTCGCCGATGTACGCCAACGCATCCCCGACCCCGCCACGCCGGTGTTCCTGCTCTGCCGCAGCGGGCAACGCTCCCTGGACGCCGCCAAAGCGCTGGCCGAAGCCGGCTACAGCGATCTCACCAACATTGAGGAAGGCTTCGAGGGGCCGCTGGACGAACACAAACACCGCAACGTCTTAGGCGGCTGGCGGGCGCACGGACTGCCTTGGGAGCAAAGCTGAGGGAGCGCCGGGGCGGGCCGGGGCAAGGGAAGCCCGGGCGGCTGGATGGCGAGGCGCGGAACGCCGCGCCCCCGAGTCTTGGAGAGTCAGACCACCACCAAGATCTCGCCCTTGCCCGCCCCGGACATGTCCCCGGCATAGCGCCGCACCCGCTTCACCGTGCCGGCCAACGCGCCGAACTGGGTTTTATAAGCCTGGAAGCCTTTCAACAGTAAAGGCAAGAATCCCAAGGTATGCGCGCCGCAATCGTTGAAGGTGGCGGGAATTTCCGCAGGCGCTTTCAGCAACAGCAAAGTGCCGCGCTTCATCGCATAGCCGGGATAAGCGCCCACCTCGCCCAATACCCCAATCGTACCGGCGGTCATGCGCGAGCCAAGATAATCCCCGGCGTTGCCCTCGATCAAAATCGCCCCGCGCCGCAGATGGTCGCCCACGCGGTCGCCCGCGTTGCCCTTGACCACCACCACGCCGCCCTGCATACCCTTTTTATTGCCCGGCAAAGCCGCGCCCAAAAAATCCCCGGCATCGCCGCCAATAGTGATTTCGCCGTTCTTCAATTCGCAGGCGGCATAAGCCCCCACGCTGCCGGACACGTTGATGGCGCCGCCTTTCAAGCCCATCCCGAGATAAGCCCCGGCATCGCCCTCGACGCTGATCTCCCCCGCTTTATTGCCTTTGCCAATATAATCCAACTTGGCCGAGGCATTCTTAAACACAATCTTCGATGTGTCGCCGCCTTCAAGCGCAAATATTTCATCGGTTCGGACTTTGCGGTTGCCGGTTTGTAGCTCGATAGCGGCGATTTCGTCGGAAGACTTGCCCGCCAGATTGTCCGGCGTTAGCGGGGACACATCCACGCGCTGTTTAAGGTCAGTTTTGAGTGTGAAAGTGAGTGCGCTCATGTTGTCCTCTGTAGGGTGCGCATCGCGCACCAAAAATGACTTGCTCTTCTCCCCTCCCCCTCTGGGGGAGAAGGCTTTAACCCATAATTTCCTGCAAATGGAACAAAAACGGCCCCAGTTTGCCGCCATAATTGCCCGCCGAAATCCGCTTGATGCCGCCCGCCGCGCCAATATCGCAAACTGCCTGTATGCCCGCCCGCATGGATTTTTTAATATCCTCTTCGGTCAATCCGTCAATGACGATTTCCATGACTGATTCAATCTCCGGCGAAAGCTCGGTCTTGGTCTGGCCTTTCAACGTCGGGCAGAAAGCGTCGTTCGTCGAAGCGTTCAGGGATTTATATTTCGACCCGACTTTCGAGCCGGATCGCACCACGCCGCCGGGGAAAGGCATGATGACATTCGGCACTTTTCGCATTGCATCAATCGCTGCCTCGCAAGCCGCCAAAGCCTGCGGCTGCGACTCGGCCAACACCAGGAAATTCCCCCCGCCGATGGCCTTCACCATGCC
>CAZOTR010000185.1:0-8064 GCA_964582755.1 uncultured Methylococcaceae bacterium
CAGAACCGCCGTGAGGAGCTGCGCATTATGGGACTTCAAGGGGGCCGTGTCAACAGCTATTCGCAAGATTTTTTAAACCAACATCCCGCAAAGCATCCTCGACATGGATAACAGCCCGACTATAAAGGCATTTTTCGGGACACGCCCTTTGCCTATCCAGCCAACATCACTTTGGCAATCTTGCGCTTGCCGACCTGGAGAATGTGCGGCCCGCCTGCCTGGACCAGCAATTTCGCATCAGAAATTTTTTCGCCGTCGAGCTTCACGCCGCCCTGCTGGACCATGCGGTTGGACTCCGACGTGCTGGCCGTCAGCCCCAAATCTTTTAACAGGCTGGCAATGGCGTAGCCACCTGGGGGCACGTCCACCACCTGCTCTTCCAAGTCTTCCGGGATCAGCCCTTGTTTGAAGCGCGCCTCGAAATTCTCCAAAGCCGCACGCGCCGCCGCCGCGCCATGGAAACGCTGGACGATTTCCTGGCCGAGGCGCACTTTGACATCACGCGGATTGGCCCCCTCGGCGCAAGCCCGTTTCCACTCTTCGATCTCTGTCATGGGCACGAAGCTCAATAGCTCCAAATAGCGCCACATCAGATCGTCGGAAATGGACATGAGCTTGCCGAACATTTCGTCGCCAGATTCGGCAATGCCAATGTAGTTGCCCAAGGACTTGGACATCTTCTGCACCCCGTCCAAGCCCTCCAAGATGGGCATGGTCAGCACCACCTGCGGCTTCTGCCCGTAAACCTCTTGCAAATGCCGCCCCACCAATAGGTTGAAGGTCTGGTCGGTGCCGCCCAGTTCCACATCGGCCTTGAGCGCGACGGAGTCGTAGCCCTGGATCAACGGATAGAGGAATTCATGGATGGCGATGGGCTGGCCGGTCTTGTAACGGTTGTTGAAATCCTCCCGCTCCAGCATCCGCGCCACCGTGTGTTTGGCGGCCAACTGGATCAGGTCCGCCGAATTCATGGCGTTCATCCAACTGGAGTTGAAGCACACATAGGTCTTTTCGGGATCGAGGATTTTGAAGATCTGGTGTTCATAGGTCTTGGCGTTCTCGATCACCTCCTCCCGCGTCAACGGCTTGCGGGTCACGTTCTTGCCGGTGGGGTCGCCGATCATGCCGGTGAAGTCACCGATGAGAAAAATCGCCTCGTGGCCCAGGTCTTGAAACTGCTTCAACTTGTTCAGCAACACCGTATGGCCCAAGTGCAGATCGGGCGCGGTGGGGTCGAAGCCCGCCTTGACGCGCAAAGGCCGGCCTTCGGCCAGCTTCTTTTCCAGTTCTTCCTCGCGCAGGATTTCATGCGCACCGCGCCGGATCAGCGCCAATGACTCTTGTACGGACATTTCTAACTCTCTATTCCTGTGTGATTTAAGGCCGGATCAAACGGCGGATTTTAATCCAGCCGCCTGCGCAAAGCGCTTAAAATTCGCAGATCCACAAAAAATTGGCACCTGCCCAGCCCCTTCCAAGGGATCGGCAAAAGCCCCCCTTTAGCCGAGATACCCTCTGTTGACTCGCCCCGCCTATCCACCCATAATCAAACCGCCATGGCATCCACCACCTGTTTTTTCATTTTTATTGGGAGTCAAGCATCATGTTCCGTTTCCTGAAAGAAGTAGTTAGCGGCTTGGTATGGGGCTTTAGCATGGCCTTGGGCTGGATCGCCGCGTTCGCCTTGGTCGGCGCCGCCGCAGCCTGACCGCCCACAATCTCCACGCCAGCGGATTCCCTCGCACCGTGTGGGAATCCGCCTTCCCGCCAAGGCCTTTAGCCTTGAGATTCCTCCGCGCAGACCCCACATCCCATCAAAGCCCCAAGAGGAATCCACCACCATGTCAGCCCACCCTTTCGCCCTGCCCTTCGACCAACTGCCCGCGTCCTTGCCGGTTTTCCCACTGCCCCATGCGGTGGCCATGCCGGGTTGCCAGTTGCCGTTGAATATTTTCGAGCCACGCTACCTGAACATGGTCTTCGACGCGCTAGGCGAGCAGCGCCTGATCGGCATGGTCCAGCCTGAATTTTCCACCGCCGACGAGAAAACGCCCACCCTTTACAAAACCGGGACGGCGGGGCGGATCACCTTCTTCAACGAAACCAACGACGGCCGGCTGATGGTCGTGTTGACCGGCGTTTGCCGCTTCGACATTAAGGAGGAGATCCCGACCACGCGGGGCTACCGGCGCGTCCAGGCGGACTGGTCGCGGTTCCGCCACGACGGCGAAGACGGGACGGTGAGCGACACCGAGCGCGGCCAATTCCTGCAACAGTTGCGCGACTATTGCACGTTCAAGCAGTTGGACATCGAATGGCCGGCCCTGGAAAACGTGGGCATGGAGGATCTGGTCAACCGCCTGACCTGCGTGCTGCCCATGGAGGTCGCCGAACGGCAGTTGCTGGTCGAGGCCGTGACCTTGTCCGAACGGCTGGACATTTTGACGACGCTGCTGCGCTGCGAGACCTTGGAAACCTCGGCGGACGCATCAAGGCGCCATTAACGCCGCTGCGGGCAATCGAAATCTCCCCCCGCCCATTTTGCCATGGCCTTTAAGCGGGACACCGCCAACCGATTGACCGCCGCGACCGGCTTGCCAGTGAGCAGCCCCAAAGCCTGGGCCACCGAATCGACGGCGTAGACGGCGAATTTTCCGCGCCGTGCAGCCTCGACCAGCTCCGCATCCAACATGAGGTTGGCGGCATTGGCCTGCGGAATGGCGACGCCTTGTCCGCCCGTGAGCCCCCGCGCTTGGCACAGCTTGAAAAAGCCTTCGATCTTCTCGTTCACCCCGCCCACCGCCTGCACGTCGCCGTACTGGTTGATGGAGCCGGTCACTGCCAGCGATTGGCGCAGCGGGACGCCGGTGAGCGCGGAGAGCAGCGCCAGCAACTCAGCCAAGGCCGCGCTGTCGCCGTCCACATAGCCATAAGATTGTTCCAGCGCGATATGGGCCGACAGCCGCAAGGGAAAGTCCGCCGCGTATTGGTGGGCCAGATAACCGGCCAGGATCATCACGCCCTTGGAGTGGATGGCCTGCCCCAACTGGGCCTCGCGCTCGATGTCGATGACGCCGCGCGCGCCCGGCGACACCGTGGCGGTGATGCGGGCGGGCATGCCGAAACGGCTGCCGCCCACCTCCAGCACGGTGAGGCCGTTGATCTTGCCGACCGCCTCGCCCGCCGTGCCGATGAGGATCGTGCCGTCCAACATTTCCCCCAGCAAACGCCGACTGATGCGGCCTAGCCGGTGGTCCTTGTCGGCCAGGGCGGCGGCGACATGCCGTTCCTCGATGAGCGGGGCACCGTCCCGGCGGCGCAGCAATTCGGCCTCCGCCGTCAACTCGTACACGTCGCCGATGTGCGCCGACAGCCGCTGTTGGTGTTCCGCCAAGCGCCCGCTGTGTTCGATCAAACGGGCGCAGGCCGTGGCGCTCAAGGGCGCGAAGCCGGCGCACTCGGCATAGGTTTTGACCAGCCCGAGCATTTGCGGCACGGTTTCGCCATCGCGCGGCAGGTGGTCGTCGAAATCCGCCAACACCCGGAACAGTTCGTTGAACTCGTCGTCCAGCTCTTGCAGGAGGTAATACAAGTCGCGGTCGCCGACCAGCACGATCTTCACATCCAGCGGGATCGGTTGCGGATTGAGGCTCATCGCGGCCGGCGCGGAGGGGTCGGCGGTGGGCGGTTCGATGCGCAGCAGCCGGCTTTGCAGCGCCCGCTTCAAGGCCGGCCACACCAGCGGGTCGGCGGCCATCTTGTCCGCCTCCAGCAACAGATAGCCGCCATTGGCCTGGTGCAACGCGCCGGGGCAAATCAGCCGGTGGTGGGTGGCCAACACGCCTTGCTCGTTGGCGTACTCGATTTTTCCGAACAGGTTCTGATAAGTCGGATTGGCCTCGAAAACGACCGGCGCGCCGGCCGCCTGCGCCTGTGAAACCAGCAACCTGGGCAGGTAATGTTCAGCCAGCCTGCCGCGCCGCTCAACTTCGCCCACGCCGTCCGCCTGCCGCTCTTGCGCGGCATTCTCCGCCAGCCTGCCCGGCAAGTCACCGCGCAGGGCCTCCAGATAACCCAACACCGCCGGCTGCCCGGCGTATTGGGCCAGCAACGGTGCCAGCAGCGGCGTGATGGCCCGGTCGCGGGTTTCCCGGTTGAGCCGGTCCAGGCGTTCGACGGTTTCCCGCCGCCACTGCGGCAATTCCACTAAACTTTCGGCCAAAAAATCCTCCAAAGCCAGCGCTTTGGCGTGGAAAGCGTCCTTGTCCGCCTCCGGCCAGGCGGCAAACTCCTCCTCGCTGGCGGCCTTGCCGTCCGCCATCGGCGCGAAGGAAATGGTTTCGCCATCGCGGAACAAGGCGATGCCTTGCTCCTGGGCGCGACGCTCCACCGCGTCGATGGCCCGGTTGTAGCGCAGCGCAAACTCCCGTTCGATCCCGGCCTTGCCGCGCTGGTAGCCGGGATGCTCGAAGGCGGCGGGAAATGTGGCGAACAGACTGTCAACCAAATGTTCCATGTTGGCGAGGAACTCCTTCCCCAAACCGGCCGGCAAGGCCAAGGCGGCAGGCTCGCGTGGGTTCTCGAAATGGTTAAGGTAGAGCCAGTCGGCCGGCGTCTTCCTAAGCTTGGCCGCCTCCTCCAAATAATGCCGCGCCAAGGACAGCCGGCCGCTGCCAGGCTCTCCCGACACGAAGATGTTGTAGCCAGGACGGTCCATGGCGATGCCGAAGGCTAACGCCGCCCGCGCGGATTGCTGCCCGACCACGCCGTGGAAAGGCTCGCAGCCTGAATCCGCCGTGGAGGCGAAGGGCAAGGCGGAAGGATCCAGCCGGGCCGTCAGGCGCTCGGCAGGCAAGGGTGCGGGAAGCTCGCTGGCGGCCATGGGATGTCCTGGTTTTAATGGGGAAATTGTGGCCGGGCGGGCCGGAAGTCCGGCGGCGGCGGACAGCAAAAGCCATGCCCGGCACAGGCTGCGCATACGCTACCGCGCCGCCCGCACGGGTTCAAGCGCTGGACTCGACAAGCGTGATTTTGTTATATTCAGATAACAGGAACGTCCCTTGACATCCCCCTACGGGCCTGCATGACGTGTGGCCGGCCCCGCCTGACACTGGCGCCGCAACGGCGACGCGAAGCCCGCAAGCCTGCTTAAATCCTGGCTAAAAAACATGCATTGGCAAAAGCATCCACACTTTCGTCCCTCAAACCACAGCTAAAAAATTCTGGAGAAAACTTTATGACGATTAATGTAGCGATCAATGGGTATGGCCGCATTGGCCGCAATGTGTTGCGCGCCCTGTACGAGGCGGGCCGGAAGGACATCAAAATCGTCGCCATCAACGACCTGGGCGACGCCAAGATCAACGCCCACCTGACCAAGCATGACACGGTGCATGGCCCGTTCAACGGCACGGTGGAGATCGAAGGCGGCGACCTCGTCATCAACGGCGACCACATCAAAGCCTTGTCCGTGCGCAATCCGGCCGAATTGCCTTGGGGCGCGCTGGGTGTGGACGTGGTGCTGGAATGCACCGGCATCTTCCGCAACAAGGCCAAGTGCCAAGCCCACATCGACGCCGGCGCCAAGAAAGTCATCATCTCCGCCCCCGCCGACAAGAACGAAGCCGACGCCACGATTGTTTACGGCGTCAACCACGGCGTGTTGAAGGCCAGCGACACCGTCATCTCCAACGCCTCCTGCACCACCAACTGCCTGGCCCCGCTGGTCAAGCCGCTGCATGACAAGATTGGGCTGGTGTCCGGCCTGATGACGACGATCCACTCTTACACCAACGACCAGGTGCTGACCGACGTTTACCATTCCGACCTGTACCGCGCCCGCGCCGCCGCGCTGAACATGATCCCGACCAAGACCGGCGCCGCGCAGGCCGTCGGCTTGGTGCTGCCGGAATTGAACGGCAAGCTGTCCGGCTTCGCCATCCGCGTGCCGACGCCGAACGTCTCGGTCGTGGACCTGACCTTCATCGCCGCCCGCGACACCACCAAGGATGAGGTCAACGCGATCATGAAGGAAGCCTCCGAAGGCGCGCTGAAAGGCATCCTCGGCTACAACGTCGATCCCTTGGTGTCCAGCGACTTCAACCACACCACCACCTCATCCAACTTCGACGCGACCCAAACGACGGTGATCGACGGCAAGCTGGTAAAAGTGCTGTCTTGGTACGACAACGAATGGGGCTTCTCCAACCGCATGTTGGACACCACCGTCGCGCTGATCAACGCGCAGTAAGCCGCACATGAAAAACATACGCCGCACGAAAATCATCGCCACCCTGGGGCCGGCCTCCGAGTCCCGTGAGGTGCTGGAGAACATCATCCGGGCCGGGGTGGACGTGGTCCGGCTCAATTTTTCCCACGGCAAGCCCGAAGAACACCGGGCGCGGGCCGAACTGGTCCGTGAAATCGCCGCCAGCCAAAACCGCCATGTGGGCATTCTGGCCGACTTGCAAGGCCCGAAGATCCGCATCGCCCGCTTCAAGGACAATCGCAAGATCGACCTCAAGCTGGGCCAGGACTTCGACCTGGACATCGCCCTGCCGCCGGATGTCGGCGACGAAACCCAGGTCGGCTGCTGCTACGACGACCTGCCGCGTGACGTGAAGGCGGGCGACGTCCTGCTGCTCAACGACGGCTTGATCGAGATGAAGGTCAAGGAAGTGGTCGGCACCCGCGTCAAGTGCGTGGTGACGATTCCGGGCGTGCTGTCCAACCACAAGGGCATCAACAAGCTCGGCGGCGGGCTGTCCGCCCCGGCGCTGACCGACAAGGACAAGGAAGACCTGCTGACGGCGGTCAGCATCGACGCGGACTACCTGGCGATTTCCTTCCCGCGCTCCCGCGAGGACATGGAGGAAGCCAGAGCCTTGTTGAAAGCGGCGGGCAGCGACATGGCCCTGGTCGCCAAGGTCGAACGCGCCGAGGCGATCCTCGACGGCGTCATCGAAGGCATCATCGAAGCCTCCGATGTCATCATGGTGGCGCGTGGCGATTTGGGCGTGGAAATCGGCGACGCGCAACTGCCGCGTGAGCAAAAGCGCCTCATCAGCTTGGCGCGTTCGCACAACAAGGCGGTCATCACGGCGACGCAGATGATGGAATCCATGATCGACAACCCCGCGCCGACCCGCGCCGAGGTGTCCGACGTGGCCAACGCCGTGTTCGACGGCACCGACGCGGTGATGCTGTCGGCGGAGACCGCCTCCGGCAAGTTCCCCGACCGCGCCGTCGCGGCGATGGCGCGGATCTGCCTGGAGGCGGAGAAATACCCACGCACCCGCAAGTCTGAACACCGCATGGAGGAGGTGTTCAAGCGCATCGACGAGGCCATCGCGCTGTCCGCCATGTACATCGCCAACCACCTGCCGGTGCGGGCCATCGGCGCGTTGACGGAATCCGGCTCGACGCCGCTGTGGATGTCGCGCATCAGCTCCGGCATCCCCATCTTCGCCCTGACCTCGCATGAGAAGACCTGCCGCAAGGTGACCATGTACCGGGGCGTCTATCCGATCTATTTCGACGAAAAAGGCATCACCGACCACCACATCCTGAACAAGCTGATCGCCGAGGAGTTTTTGCGGCGCAAGCTGGTGGACGAAACCGACATGGTCATCCTCACCAAGGGCGATCTGACCGGCCACACCGGCGGCACCAACGCCCTGAAAATCGCCCGCATCAGCGATTTGGTGGCGGCCGCGCCGTCGGACGCCGCATAAGTTTTAGCTAAACTCCGACAAAACGGCCTAGGCATTCCGCCTAGGCCGTTTTTTTATGCCTCTATTTCTAACCTGAGTTCTGCTCGTTCCCAACTTCCAGGTTGGGAACGCAGTCTTGGAAGCTCAGCTTCCCGCGACTGATTCGGGAAGCTGAGCTTCCCGCACCGGGTTCCCAAGCTGGAGCTTGGGAACCAGCGCAAACGCTGAACGCCTTAGGCTAACCTGAGTTCGGGATAAGAAATTGAAGGGCGGATGCCTCCCGTTTGGCGTAAGATTTTGTTTCCTCAAACAAATCACAGCCCAGGCGGGAGGCATCCATGGACTCTTTGAC
>CAZOTR010000186.1:0-8062 GCA_964582755.1 uncultured Methylococcaceae bacterium
TGGTCAAAGTTCAAGTAGCGGTAAGTGTCCGCCGCCTTGGCGTCAATCTCGGCGGCATACTCCATGTATTCCGGGACGCTGGGAATCCGGCCCAGGATGGAACAGACGGCGGCGAGTTCGGCGGAGGCGAGGAATACTTGCGCGTCTTTGCCCAAGCGGTTGGGGAAATTGCGGGTGGAGGTGGAAACCACCACGGCATTGTCCGCGACCCGCGCCTGGTTGCCCATGCACAGCGAGCAGCCGGGCATTTCCGTCCGCGCCCCGGCCTTGCCGTAGCTGCCGTAAAAGCCCTCCTCTTTCAACTGCGCCTCGTCCATCTTGGTCGGCGGGGCGACCCATAAACGGCTGGGTATCTGCTTGCCGAACTTGTCCAGCAAGCGCCCGGCGGCGCGGAAATGGCCGATGTTGGTCATGCACGAGCCTAGAAATACCTCGTCGATATGGGTGTCCGCCACCGCCGACAAGGGTTTCACGTCGTCCGGGTCGTTGGGACAGCATAGCAGGGGTTCGGTGATTTCGTTGAGGTCGATCTCGATAATCTCGGCATATTCGGCATCCGCGTCGGCCTCCAGCAATACCGGGTTTGCCAGCCAGTCTTCCATGGATTTGATGCGCCGTTGCAAAGTGCGCACATCGCCATAGCCTTCCGCGATCATCCAGCGCAGCAGCGTGATATTCGAGCGCAGGTATTCCTCAATCGGCTCTTTGTTCAGCTTCACCGTGCAAGCGGCGGCGGAACGTTCGGCGGAGGCGTCGGCGAGTTCAAACGCCTGCTCGATCTTCAAATCCGGCAAGCCTTCAATCTCCAGAATCCTGCCCGAATAGACATTCTTCTTGCCTTTCTTCTCCACCGTCAGCAGCCCGCGCTGCAAGGCGGCGTAAGGAATGGCATGGACCAAATCGCGCAAGGTGATGCCCGGCTGCATCTGGCCTTTGAAGCGCACCAGCACCGACTCCGGCATGTCCAGCGGCATCACGCCGGTCGCCGCCGCGAAAGCCACTAGCCCAGATCCCGCCGGGAAGGAAATGCCAATGGGAAAGCGGGTGTGCGAATCGCCGCCGGTGCCTACGGTGTCCGGCAGCAACATGCGGTTCAGCCAGGAATGGATGATGCCGTCGCCGGGGCGCAAGGACACGCCGCCACGGGTCATGATGAAATCCGGCAAGGTGTGGTGGGTCTGCACATCGACGGGTTTCGGATACGCCGCCGTGTGGCAGAACGACTGCATCACCAAATCCGCCGAGAAGCCCAGGCAGGCCAGATCTTTCAATTCGTCGCGGGTCATCGGACCCGTGGTGTCTTGCGAGCCAACCGTAGTCATGTGCGGTTCGCAATACACGCCGGGGCGGACGCCGGCCACGCCGCAGGCCTTGCCGACCATCTTCTGCGCCAGCGTGTAGCCCTTGCCGGAGTCGGCCTGGGCCTGGGCGCGGCGGAACACCGGCGAGGCGGACAGGCCCAAGCTCTTGCGGGCGCGGTCGGTCAGGGCGCGGCCAATAATCAGCGGAATGCGCCCGCCGGCCTGCACTTCGTCGAGGATAATGTCGGTCTTCAACGCAAACCGGCACAGTTCCGCGCCGGTTTCATGCTGGCGGACCACGCCCTCGTAAGGATAAATATCCACCACGTCGCCCATGTTCAGCACGGTCACGTCGCACTCGATGGGCAACGCGCCGGAATCTTCCATGGTGTTAAAGAAAATCGGCGCGATCTTCCCGCCTATGCACACGCCCCCGGCCCGCTTGTTGGGGACATGCGGAATGTCGTCGCCGGTAAACCACAACACCGAGTTGGTGGCGGATTTGCGCGAAGAGCCGGTGCCGACCACGTCGCCGACATACGCCACAGGAAAACCCTTGGCCTTGAGTTCGTTGATCTGCGCCTCGGCGTTGTGGATACCTTCACGCGGCACTTTCAGCATGGATTTGGCGTGTAGCGGAATGTCCGGCCTGGACCAAGCATCTTGGGCCGGGGACAAATCGTCGGTATTGGTTTCGCCGACGACTTTAAACACGGTGACGGTGAGCTTTTCCGGCAGTTTCGAGCGGCTGGTGAACCACTCCGCCTCGGCCCAGGACAGCAACACCGCCTTTGCGTGGGGATTGCCCGCCTCGGCTTTTTCCTGCACATCGTGGAAGGCGTCGAACATCAGCAAAGTGTGCGACAAGCCTTTCGCGGCGATGGGGGCGAGCTTTTCGTCGTCCAGCAGGCCGATCAAAGGCTGGACGTTGTAGCCGCCGAGCATCGTGCCTAACAACTCGGCCGCCCGCTCGGGGGACAGAATCGGCGATTGCGCCTCGCCCTGGGCGACAGCGGCGAGGAAGCCCGCCTTGACATAAGCGGCCTCGTCCACGCCCGCCGGAATGCGCTCGGCCAGCAATTCCAGCAGGAAAGCCTCTTCCCCCGGCGGCGGGTTTTTAAGCAGTTCCACCAGTTTCGCCGTGAACTCGGCGGACAAAGGTTGCGGAACCAGACCTTGTGCCGCCCGTTCGGCGGCGTGTTTGCGGTAGTCTTCTAACATGTCAGTCTCTTGGAAAAAATTAAAACTCATTAACTCGTTCCCACGCTCCAGCGTCAATGCCATTAAGTTAAGCGAAAACTGGAATGCAAGATTTATCTTGCACTCCAAGGCCCGGCGTACATCCGCGCCTTAACTCAATGGCAGTGGCGCGGAGCGCGGAAACGATATACGTCAATTTGCCAATGCCATCGGAATATTCGGTGCCGACGGATTGACCGTGATCCGCTGCTCACGCGGTGAAACCACCAAGTCCATATCCTCATGTACATCTATCTGCCAAATGCGCTTCTTCCAATTTCTCAGCCAACCAAAGCTTGATTAACGCTTGATAGGGCACATCGCGCTTGTTGGCTTCGACCTTAATGGATTCCAAAAAGCTGGCGGGTAGGCGCAAAGAAATTGATTGGGTACTGGGCCTGAGATTTGGAAGGCTTGCCAACTTGGCGCTCGACCAACCCAGGTAATCGGTGCTATCGTTGCCAGCCGCTTCCCAAAAAGCACTTTCTTCCGCTTCTGTTGAAAACTGGGGAATTTTTTTAAGAGGCTTGTTCATATGGCCCTAAGAACCGAACACCATTAAAGTGAATCAAGTGCGAAGGCGAATCAGCCACCCACACTTCAGTTTCCCATGCAATTTCCCCCAAATACCGGCCCATGATAGCCCTGCTTGGAAAGGCGGTCACATAGACCAACCCGGCAGTTGATCCGGCGAACAATCGTGCCAGTTCGGCATGGCGTTTGCCATCGACTGGCCCGTGGCTGGTGACAGACTCCACCAACAGCAACCAGTTTTTTTCGGTGTAGTGCAACACCACATCGGGCATCTTGCCGTGCGAGTCCACTTTGACGCCAAGCTCGGCCAGCAGGGGGGCGTCGAAATAGCCCCATTTGTCGCCTGTGTCGCCGACATAGACCAACACGCTGCCCGGTGCGAAACGCGGTGCAAATTCCGTGATGATGACCCTGATCAACTCGCTATGCTCACCGGGACTAAGGAATATTTCCTTGCCGGGAGCAACCAGAACCGGGAGGCGGTTCTGTTCCCGCTCCTTGGCATAGCGGGCGGTCAGTGTCCCGCGCTCGGATAGATAAGCTGTCAGGTTATCATGCCATGCCGGGGTGTCAAAACTGCGCAACAAGGCCAGCGCGGCGGGTTCGACCTGATAAACAGCTTTTGGGCTATTCACCGGTCGGCCCGGCTTATCCGGGTTGTAGAGCACCATTCCGGCATCGACAAACTGGTGCATAGTCTGGCGACGGAATGTCTCGCGAGTGTTCGGCGCGTAATTTTTATTGTAATGCTCTCGCGTCCAATCCATTATTGGCGTGATACCCAGCAGCGGACTTTCAGCGTCTGCCCACGCTTTGCCAGGCGTTAGGTTAAGCAAAGCCAACAGACAGAGGGCGGATCGCTCGTTCTGTTGCGCCAGCGGCAAGCCCAGTGAAATGATGACTTGTTTCGCAGCCTCAATTTCTTTCATGCGCCAGCATTCCCAGCTTTTCATCAATCTTTGCCTGTGTGGAATTTCCACTTTGCATGGCCCATTCTCCAAAGTCGAACAACGCTTTACGACTTGGATACTTCATCTGCTTAAGATCGGTCGCATTCACTTGGGTATGTCCGTTGAAGCGACGGAAGCTCTCATCTACCGCAGTTGTGTTGAGAAACGCGGCCAGCCCATGTGCCAAAGCTTTTGGCAAGCCTCGCTTATTGTCGTGAAACACGTTCAGATGGTTTTCAAAGCCCAGCATGGGGGCGAAATTAAATGAGGCAGGATCAACCACGCGGGCCATGATGCGGCGCTTTTCTTCTTTCGACGAAAACCGGCGCACTACGCAATAAAAACCATTCGGATAAAGCCACTTTTCGGTCTCGGCGTTGCGCCGGATTACGCTGGGTTTCTTGAGGCTTGGCTTCGGCCATTCGATGCCAGTTTTACTGAAATGGCCGGGGTAGAGCAAGGGGACAGCCCCCGGCTCCGGCCTCTCACACAGATGTTCTTTCAAGCGGAAATCCACGACCGGCCCGGTCGAAACCTGGACGCCAAGGTCAGTCAATAAATAGCAGATGGCTGGAGTTAGCTCGATGGTGTTCTGCCCCGGCGATGTGGGTACATGGATAAACCGCTCCGAATCGCCCGGAAAGACGATCTGGTCGAACGGATATTCGTGGCTGGCAAGATCAATAAAAGTATCATCCGTGGAGGTGGAAACCGTCACCGAGCCTTGTTGGCCACCACACTCAAGCTGGACAATGAGATTTTCCTGCAGCACGCCATCGTCATGGAAAGCCTTGCTGCGCGATTCAAACAAATGCAAGCGCAGGATTGAAGCGCGTTCCAGCAAAAAATCGCGGAAGGGGCGGTAGTATGGTCCGTTGCAAAAGCTGCGCGGAATAATCGCCACAACCTGCCCGCCCGGTGCCATTAACGACAAGGCCAACGCGACAAAGGCCGAATAAAGATTGACCGTCTCAATTCCAAGCTCCCGAAGCAAAAGGCGGTGGCGGGAATTGCTGCTAATTTTTTTATAGGGTGGATTCAGAATAGCGTGGGTGAAATCGCCTTGTCCAAACTGAATTCTATTGACCGCCGCTTCGATAAAATCGCCACCGAAAATTTGCAATTCAAGCGGAACTTGCTCGGCGTATCTGGAAAGAGCATGGCTTAGATGTCCATGAAGGCCGTCGTCCAGTTCAAACGCGGCCAATTCAATTTTTGCGAACTTAAAATCGTCGGCTAAACACCTTCCAAGGAACGCGCATGAAAGCGAGCCAATTCCTGCTCCGGCATCCAGTACGCGACACTGCCTGTCGATTGGCGGGCTAAACAGTCCGACCATAAACTGAGCGATTCTCGCGGGCGTGAAAAATTGGCCGAGCTGCGACTTTTTCTTAGCCTCGGTAGTTTTTGATACTTTTACCCTAGTTTGCTCAAGCGCCGCTATCATCAATACGATCATCACATTGGTGTCGAGAACAACTCTCATGGGCAAGCATCGTAGCACAGGCCAGATCCGCATCCATGGCTTTTTCCACCCCGCTTGTACACAATAGCTGCTGTTTTCTTACGTCCTGAACCTTAACGGGAAAGCACTAAACACGCCATGGCCACGCTCTACTACACCCACCCCGCCTTCCTGGCCCATGACACCGGGCCGGGCCATCCTGAAAGCCCCTTGCGCCTTCGGGCCATAGCCACCGTGCTGCAACGGCCCGAGTTCGCCGGGCTGGTCAGAAAGGAAGCGCCCCGCGCCGAAATTGGGCAGATTCTGCGGATTCACAGCCAGGCCCATATCGACAAGGTGCTGGCTACGCTACCCAAACAAGGCATCGTCCACCTGGACCCCGACACGCCGGTTTCGCCGGGTTCGGGCGAGGCGGCTTTGCGCGCCGCAGGGGCGGTGTGCGCGGCGGTGGACGCGGTGTTCAAGGGCGCGGGCAAAAACGCCTTCTGCGGCATCCGCCCGCCGGGGCACCATGCCGAACCCGGCCATGCGATGGGCTTTTGCTTGTTCAACAATATCGCCATCGCCGCCGAACACGCCCGCCACGCCCACGGCATCCGGCGCGTCGCCATCGTCGATTTCGACGTGCATCACGGCAACGGCACCCAACATGCCTTCGACAAGAACCCGGAAATCCTCTACGCCTCCACCCACCAGCATCCCTACTACCCCGGCAGCGGCGCGGCCTCGGAAACCGGCGTCGGCAATATCTTCAACGCGCCCTTGCCTGCGGGCAGCGGCTCGAAGGAGTTCCGCGCCGCGATGGAGGGAAAAATATTGCCTGCGGTGGATGCCTTCAAGCCGGAGCTGGTGTTGGTGTCCGCCGGCTTCGACGCCCATAAGGACGACCCGCTGGCCTCGCTGAACTGGGTGGAAGACGATTTCGCCTGGATCACGCGGGAATTGTTGAAACTGGCTTCCCGCCACTGCGGCGGGAAGCTGGTGTCGGCGTTGGAAGGCGGCTACAACCTGGAAGCCTTGGCGGCAAGCGCGGGGGCGCATGTGGCGGAGTTGCTGGCGGCGGCGCAATAGCCGGAGGTGGGTTCAATGGATTGAAAGGTAGGAGCGGGCCATGCCCGCGATCTTGGCCCGCCCATTGCCCGGCGCTTTTCGCGGCCATGGGCCGCTCCTACGGAAAACATCAATAAAACCCACCTCCCAATAGCCAGCCGCCGCGTTTGCGCGGGCCGGGTCAGCCCAGCTTTTTCAGCAAATCGGCTTTTTTCGCCTCGAACTCCTCGGCGGAGAGGATGCCCTTGGTCATCAGCCCGTGCAGCTTTTCCAAGGTCGCCATCACCTCGTCGGCGGACACTGCCGCCGCCGGGGCGGCGGGCTGCGCCGCCTGCGCGAAGGCTTGGCCTATGCCCATCCCCGCCCCCAGGCCGGCGCCGATTCCCGCCAGCCCGCCCTCGTTGCGCGCCGCGTCGGGGATGCTGCTGGCGACTTGGTATTGGGTGTAGCGGGCCATGTCGCCCAGCACGTTCATGCTGATGCGGGTGTCCAGCACTTTCTGCAATTCTTCCGGCAGGGAGACGTTTTGCACCACCAAGGTGTCCAGCGCCAAACCGTAGCTGTCGAACACCGGCAGCAATTTCTGCTTCAAAGCCGCGCCGAACTCCTCCTGGTTAGCCGCCATGTCGATGAACGACACGCCGGACTCGCCGAACAAATCGCTCATCGAGGCCAGCAAGGTGTTGCGCAACTGCCCTTCCATTTCCTCGACCGTGTATTCCTCGCGGGTGCCGCTGACATTCAGATAAAACTTCTTCGGGTCGGCCAGATGGTAGGAATAATTGCCGAAGGCGCGCAGCCGCACCATGCCGAATTCCTTGTCGCGGATGGTGACCGGGCTGGGCGTCCCCCATTTGCGGTCGAGTTGCTGGCGGGTGCTGAAGAAATACACCTCGGATTTGAAGGGCGAGGCGAACAGCTTGTCCCAGTTTTTCAGGTTGGTCAAAAGCGGCAGGGTCTCGGTGTCCAGGGTGTACAGCCCAGGGCCGAACACGTCGGCGATCTGCCCCTCGTCCACGAACAAGGCCAGTTGCGAGTCGCGCACGGTGAGCTTCGCGCCGTTTTGGATTTCAAAATCCCGGGTCGGAAAGCGGTGGGCCAACACGCCGTCTGCGGATTCCGTCCACTGGATGACGTCGATGAATTGTTTCTTGAGGAAGTCCATGAGGGCCATGTGTTTCTCCGGGTGGGTTGGGATTATTAGGTGTCGCGCATTGGGCATGAAGACGGGATTCAGCCCGCCATGTCCGTTATCAGTGCGGCCTGAAGGCCGCCCTACAAACAAAACCGGCCAATCAAGCCTTTCAGCACATTGACCATCATCGGGATTTGCGCCAGGGACAGGTATTCGTCCGGCTGGTGGGCTTGTTCGATGCTGCCCGCGCCGAGGACGATGGTTTCCATGCCCAACTGGGACAGGAACGGCGCTTCCGTGCCAAAGGCGACGGCGCCAGCGGGCGCACCGCTCAGATCCTCGCAGGCCCGCACCAAGTCGGAATCCGCCGCCGTCTCGAACGGCGGCA
>CAZOTR010000187.1:0-1850 GCA_964582755.1 uncultured Methylococcaceae bacterium
CGTCTTCGCCGCCCCCGCCTATGTATCCGCCGACGCACACGTCACCGCCTTCTCCAGGATACCCTGCGCCCTCGCCAGGATATTCCGCTCCTCATTACAATCCCTATCAGTCCAACCGCCGCAGGCGGCGGGGCTAGTGTGCGGTGAAGCAATTCAAAGCCGCGTTTTTGGGCGCTCAATTAACAGGGCAAAGCCATGAAAGCCTTGAATTGCCAGCCCTGGCCTGCCGCCTGCCACGGATGGCCGTTTTTGTGGTCTAATCCACGCAGAAATTAGGAGGGCAAGACCATGCGCAATCCCGCTCAGAATTTCATCCCTGCCGCCATGGCCGCGCTTTTCGCGGGGGCTGCGGCTTTGTCTTGCCCGGCCTTCGCTGCCGACAGCGTGTACAAATGCGTGAAAGACGGCAAGACCAGCTATTACGAGAAACCGCCGGCGGACGGCCAGTGCCAGGAGACGCCCATCCGCGACGACGGGCCGAGTCCGGCGGATCTGGCCAGGATGCAGGAAGAGAAGCTGCGCAAGCAAGAAGAGGAGAGGCGGGAACGGGAGGCCGATCTCAAAGAGCGCGAGATCCGGGCCAAGGAAATCGAGGCCGCCGCCGCCGCCCGCCGCGCCAGGGCCGAGGAGGCGCAAATCCTCCTCCAACCGGAACCGCAGTATGTGCCGTATCCGACGCAAGGCTATTTTCCGTATTGGGGGGGCGGTTTCGGGCGTCCTCTGCCGCCGCCTTCGCCCCGCCCTCCCATGGCACCGCCGCGTCCGCCGAACATCGCGCCGGCGGGAGGCGGCGCACGGTCGCGCTGATCCGCTCCGGCCTGTTTCAGTCTGCGGCGATAGAGGGCGTGTTCCCCTTCGCCCGTGTCGCCGCCAGAGCATTTTCGCTTCGCGGTTACGGTGAGGGGGCGAATTTATTCGCCCCCTCACTCGATATGGAAACGCTCTAGGCCGGCGTCTTAGAGGCTATTTCCTGCCGCCCGCCGCCTGCGCCGTGGCCCCGTTCAAGCCGTGGGGGTGCAACAGGCCCGCCTGATAGCCCAGCAGCATCAAGAAGAACAGGACGATGGACATGCCGATGCGGACAGTCAGCGCCTTCGCCGTGCGCGGCGAGCGTTCGCCGTCCATCAGCAGATGGCGCAGCGCCACGGCAAGGCTGGCGACAATCAAAAACAACACGAACACAATCAACAGTTTGGTTAGCATGGCCGTTCCCGCGTCAACAAATCGGATTATTTCAATCCGGTGAACTTTATCACAACTCAAAACATGCAAGCTTTGGCAAATTATGTTTTCCGGCCGGGATGGGCCGCGACCCTGGCGGTGGCCGTGCTGCTGCCCCTGTTCGTGTCCTTAGGAATCTGGCAACTGCACCGGGCGGAAGAGAAAAAAACGCTCATGCGCGAACGGGAGGAGCGGCAGGGCTTGCCGGTCTTGCGTTCAAGCGCGGTTTTCGCCGCCGGGGAAAACCGCTACCGGCGCGTCGAACTGGCGGGCGAGTGGGATGCGGAACACCAGATTCTGCTGGACAACCAGATCTTCAACCAGCAGGCCGGCTACCAAGTGTTGACGCCCTTGCGCATCGCAGGCACGGGCGAGGCGGTGCTGGTCAACCGGGGCTGGGTGCCGGTGGGCAAGGACCGCCGCCACCTGCCCGCGCTGGCCATCGGCCAAACGTCGGCCCGCGTCAGCGGCATCATCGACAAATTCCCCGGCGTGGGCTTCAAGCTCAAGGGCGCGGAAATCCCCGCGCCGGGCTGGCCGGCCGTGGCGCAGTTGCTGGATGCGCAGCGCCTGTCCGAGCGCCTTGGTTATCGCCTGCTGCCTTATCAGGTATTATTGGCCGCCGACGC
>CAZOTR010000187.1:1950-7998 GCA_964582755.1 uncultured Methylococcaceae bacterium
GTGGCTTCACACAACTCCAACTTGGCACGCAACCGCCTGATCGTCGCGCTGATCGCGATGGTCAGCATCATTCCTTTCGGCTTTGCCTGGTATTTGGCAAAGCACACCGACATGGTCAAAACCCGGCCCAAAGTCAATTACGGCCATCTCATCACGCCGGCCCGGCCCATCGACTATGCCGAATTGTCGCAAACGCCAATCTCGGCGGCGGAAAACCTGCCGGAGATCAAAGGCCGTTGGGTCATGGTCCAGGTGGCGTCCGGGCCGGTCTGCAACGAGGTTTGCAAGGACACTGCGCAAAAGACCGGCAGGCTGCGCCTGATGCTGAACAAGGAAATCTCCCGCGTCCGCCGCCTGTTGCTGTTCCCCGGCCAGGCCGACGCGGCGTCGGCACAGGAACTTGGCAAGCTGGATCCGACGCTGCTCATGGCCGGCCTGTCCGACAGCCTGCGCCAGCGCTTGGAAGAGGCGACGGGCGCGCCGCTGGCCGAGGGCACGGTGCTGCTGCTAGACCCGTTCTCCAATGTGATGATGTGGTACGCGCCCGGCTTTGACCCCTACGGCGTGTTGCGCGATTTGCAGCGCTTGCTGAGGAATTCCCAGATCGGCTGAGGACTCCCGCAAAGATTACCGCGCCGGCGGTTTCCCGCCCGGCGTTTCCAACCCATGAAAATTAGCATGTTCAGAAAATTAGCCCTGTTTTGCCTGTTCCTGGCCTTCTGCGTGACCGTCCTGGGCGCGTATGTCCGCATTGCCGACGCCGGCCAAGCTTGCCCCGATTGGCCGGGTTGTTTCGGCCAGATGATTCTCGATGACGCCCCGCCTGCCGCCGTGGCTCCGACCGACCCGGCCAGGGCATGGCTGGATCTGGCCCACCGCTACTTGGGCGGCGGCTTGGGCGTGTTTACGCTGGGCCTGTTCGTGCTGTCGTTCCGGGTAAAGGAGCGCCGTTTGTCGACCGTGTTGCTGACGCTGCTCGCCGTGGTTCTGGTCGATGTGCAATCGGCCTTGGGGCTATGGGGTGGCAAGCTGCTGCTGGAGCCTTTGGTGGTTTCCGCGCATCTTTTGGCCGGGTTGCTCACCCTGTCCTTGCTGTATTGGGTAAGCTTGGCCCAATCACCCGCAGCCGCCAGCCGTCCCGCCGTAGGGGGCGGGCTGCGCTGGCTGGCGCGTTTCAGTTTGTTGGCGTTGCTATTGCAAATAGTCTTGGGTGGCTGGGTCAGCGTCAACGAGGCCGGCCTGACGTGCCAGGATTTCCCCGTCTGTCTGGGCAGTTACAACCCGCCGGTGGATTATCTACAAGCCTTCAACTTGCCCCAGCAAATCGCCGAGCCAACTGCCAAGCTGCCGTTCGCGGCGCGGGCGGCGATCCACTGGGCGCACCGCATCGGCGCGGCGGTGGTTTTCGTGCTCTTGACCCTGCTGGCGCTGGGCCTGACTTCCAACCGCGCCGCCCCGCGCCTGAGCAAACCGGCCCTGCTGCTGAATGCCCTGCTGTTGGTGCAGATTGCCCTAGGCATCGCCACCGTGCTGTTGCGCCTGCCGGTCGTGGTGGTCGTCGCGCATAGCGCGGTCGCCTCCCTGCTGCTGTTGAACCTGCTGCATTTCGTCTTCTTCCTGCGCGCCCCGCTGCCCCGGCGGGTGCCGGAAGTGCGCGAGGAACCCGCCGCCCCGCTTGAACTGCCGGAAATCCCCTATGAAGTGATTCCGACGCCGCCGTTCGTCCCGCCGCCGGTCGAAGTGCCTGTCCCGGCCAAGCCGCGCCGCGAAGCCGCGCCGCCGCCCGCCGCCGAAAGCCTGTTCGGACGCCTGAAATCCGGCCTGGGCAAGACCCGGGGCGGCTTGACCGGCTTCCTTTCCAATCTTGCGCTGGGCAAGAAAACCATCGACGGCGACTTGCTGGAGGACATCGAGGCGCAATTGCTGATGGCCGACATTGGCGTCGCCGCCACTTCGGAAATCATCCAAGACCTCACCGACAGCCTGGAGCGCAGCCAGCTTGGAGACGTGGACACGCTCACCGCCCGCTTGCGCGAGCATTTGTACGAACTCATCGAGCCGGTCAGCCAACCCCTGGCCATCCCGGAAGACAAACGGCCCTTCGTGATCCTCGTCGTCGGCGTCAACGGCGTGGGCAAGACCACCACCATCGGCAAGCTCGCCAACCGCCTGAAACTGCAAGGCCACAGCGTCATGCTGGCCGCCGGCGACACCTTCCGCGCCGCCGCCGTGGAGCAATTGCAGACTTGGGGCGAGCGCAACGACATCCATGTCGTCTCGCAAGGCTCCGGCGCGGACTCCGCCTCGGTGATCTTCGACGGCGTCAAAGCCGCCCAGGCGCGCGGCATCGACGTGCTGATCGCCGACACCGCAGGCCGTTTGCACACCAAATCCAACCTCATGGAAGAACTGACCAAGATCAAGCGCATCATGGCCAAGCTCGACCCCGGCGCGCCGCACGAAGTGCTGCTGGTGCTGGACGCCGGCACCGGCCAGAACGCCTTGAGCCAAGCCAAGCAATTCAACGAAGCCGTGGGCCTCACCGGCCTCGCCGTCACCAAGCTGGACGGCACGGCGAAAGGCGGCGTGGTGTTCGCCCTCGCCAAGCAGTTCGGTATCCCCATCCGCTACATCGGCGTCGGCGAAACCATCGACGACTTGCAGGATTTTGACGCGAGGAAGTTTATCGAGGCGTTGTTTGCGGAGGCGTAAAACGTGAAGGCGGGCCAACACAGTGAAGATTGAACGGCTAATACTGGAAAACTTTCGCGGCGTAGCCAAGACGCTGGAATTGCCGCTGGAGCCGGATCTCACTGTGTTGGCCGGCGTCAATGGCTCGGGCAAATCGACGGTATTGGATGCGCTGGCGATTTTGCTGTCGTGGATTGTGGCCCGTACCCGCCGGGCGGGCGGGTACGGGCAAACGATTCCAGAGCTATCCATCCATAACGGGGCGGTTTACGCCCGCATCCGTGCCGAAGCTTGTTTTTCAGGCAACTTGCATTGGCAATTGGTAAAAATCAAAAAGGGCCACGCACAGCCCGCTTGCGCCACTGAGCTGGAACTCCTTTCAGAATACACAAAATCCATCCAACAGATCTGCCAGCGGTCGGCGTAGGCGTCGATGGCCTCGGCCTGGGGCGCGCCGGCGCTGGCGATGAACAGGAAGTCGCCGTCGTCCAGTCGTGGCGCGGTGATATGGACGAAACCGCCGCAGACCGGCCTGCGCCCCGGCAGGTGGCGGCAGTCGCCGGGCTTGAGCGAGCCGAACAGCGTGTCCAGGCGCATCATCCGGTTCCAGCCGTTGGGGACGAGGGTGTTGCGCCTGAGGCGCTGGCGGAACGGGATGCCTTGGCTTTGCAGCCAGCGGAACCAGTCCTCGCCGACAAACTCGCGGTCGGCCAGCAGCGCCTCAATCTTGGCGACACCAAAGACTTTGAGGAAACGCCCCATCAAGGCGACGCGCTCGGCGGTGTCGGAGTTGCCCGCCCTGCCCAGGACGCCCGGAACACCGGCAGGGCGATGCCGTGGCAGGCGATGCCGAGGACGAGGTTGTGATGTCGGTCTTGCCGAACTGCCAGTTCGTGCGGTCCAGCGTCAGCCGCCAGGGGCCGTCGCCTGCCGGGCCGACGCGCACCAGCAGGCGGGCCAGGTCGTCGTAGCCGATCTCGAACGAGCGGAAGAAGCGTTGCAGGCGCTTGTAGTGCGAGTCCGCCTTGGCCTTGCCGCCGAAGCCGGTGGCCAGCTCGGCGAGGCTGACGCTGCGGACCTTCAGCAGCACCAGCAGGAATTGGGCGAGGAAGCTGATCCTCGCGCCGTGCCAGGGCAGGTGTTCGGCCAGGACGGCCTTGAGATCGTGGATCGGGTCGTTCCGGGATGCAGTCATCGGGGCCAGAAAAAGCCGCCTAGCTTACCCCATAGAAATCAATTAGTTAAATTTTTGTCCTGTACTTAGAGGCCAAGCTTAACACCGCCGCGCCACATTTCGACTATGCTATCTTCAATGTGATCTAGTTTTCATGTGTCCTAGCAAGCTGAAGGGACTGCCACGGCTAGTCTTGATTTGGACTCAGATGAAATCCATCGCATGGACGGCATTATCTAATATTCGTAAGCTGGGAGTTTTGTAATGAAAATTGCCCCATGTACATTAAAGCTTAGTAGCGTGAACACTGATGGTACGGGTTTTTCCGATTCGCCCACATATCAGCGAACCGTAATAACAATTCCGTTAAGCGAAGAACAACAAGCCATCATCAGGCTATACACCGGCACTCCAATAACTTCTCTGGATTTAACCGAGGGTGAACTGAAAATCCTAGGTGTTGGTCGAGTGAAGTTTTGAAGTTACTACCGGCTAACTCTTCATTCCATTGACTGGGACGAACCTGAAGACAACCACAGGAGAGCATCCTGTACTGCTTCAGGAAGCGACTTTCTACCGTAATATCCATATCCAGCGGATATATTGAGTAGAACTTCCTGGACAATGCGGATTGTTTGGGTATGAGTTGGGTGTGTAATGATGGCTGGCGGTTGTGAACTGCTCATTTGACAATATTCCGAAGTATCCGCCACATAATAGGCGCGGCATGGTGTCGGCCTAACCGGATAGATCATGCAACTGCCGTCGCTCGCGTTGAAGGGGCAAAATAAATTATGAAGCCGATAGCATTTCCCCGCCTGCCGTAGGTTATCGAAGTCTGGCCCCTCGGCAGGAGGGCTGTCTGGCTGCATGGCGAATTCATTGAGAATGTTTAGTTCCGCCCCCAAGATAACCTCTCTTTGCTGTAACCGTTCCCTAAAGCAATTCAAAACGTTTTCTCCACCCGACTGCTGGAGCCATAATGCAATCGTCACAGCTTCTGCAAATGTGGCTGGGATATAGTGATTGCAGCATGCAGAGCATCCACGTTGGCAGGCGACCCGGCGACCATTCTTCTTAACTATTTGCAGCATCGACTCCGAACACTGATCCATCATTTCATACATCGAATTGCATATGACGAAAACCTCTTGAGCCCGGTCATTCTTGGATAGAAGGTTAAACTCGGGAGGCAGGCTTTCGTTCCATTCGTTATCGCGACGCCACAAACAGTCCGGTACGCCTTCTGGGCCATCAATGGTGCCATCGCACTCGCGACAATTGCGAGGACGCGTTTCGTAGATATTGCAACGGAAGCGATCACCTTCTTGTATTAAGGCTTCGCAGCGCTGTTGAATAGTTATAAACCTTCGCAAAATACCGTTTTTTTCGTAAAAATCGACCTGCAAGCCATGCAACTCTAGCCATCGGACTACATCCGACTCATCCTGAGGGGCAACGTCAAATTCAAAACACATCGACATGCAACACTTGCCACAGCGCATACATAATTCCGATAGCTCTTCCTTTGATCGTAAACTTCTCATGCCTGCCCCTTAAATTAACGTTAGTTATACACGCTAGGCTAGGATACTGGCCCGCATCCGGTCTTCTATCAGTTAACTTAGCTCCGGCAGAGCCGGAGGTTTACCTCAATTAACCAGTTGTGATGACGGTTATTGCGATGGATTTTAAACCATCCGCGATATTGCCGAAAAAACCCATGTCCGTAGGGTTGTCGGCATCCGTTAATGGTGCGCGATGCGCACCTTAAAAGGCTTGGGTCGATTTGTTAGCCGCCATGTTTTAATAGTGCTGCCTCAATTTGAATGATTGCCGAATCAATCGCTCGCATCATTGACTCAATTTCGTGCTTCTTATTTTCGTATGGAGCTAAGTCCTTTGCTAAAACAGCCCTTCGGTTGTCCCTTGATGAGGACTGAATTGCTCGAACAAACTTTCCGATGCCTCCTCCCCCCTCATCATTGATCCTCTTGAACGCACCTCCGCCGTATACTGAGCGCGAATCATTTTCTCTTGATCGAGAAGAGCCTTTTTCTGTAATGAATATTCTTTCTTTTTTAGCTTGAGTTCCTTTATTGCAAGCTTTGCCTCCGCTGCGGTACTTGTGTCAACTCGAACTTGAGTTCCAACTATTTGAACAAGATTCGCCATTTTTCTAC
>CAZOTR010000188.1:0-7958 GCA_964582755.1 uncultured Methylococcaceae bacterium
CCGTGGGCGATGAGCTCCTCCGCCGCCGGCATGTCGATGCCGTAGACATTGGGATAGCGCACCGGCGGCGAGGCGGAGGCGAAGAACACCTGCTTCGCGCCGGCGTCGCGGGCCATCTGGATGATCTGCATCGAGGTGGTGCCGCGCACGATGGAGTCGTCCACCAGCATCACGTTCTTGCCCTTGAATTCCAGGTCGATGGCGTTGAGCTTCTGGCGCACCGACTTTTCGCGCAACTGCTGCCCCGGCATGATGAATGTGCGGCCGATGTAGCGGTTTTTGATGAAACCCTCGCTGTACTTTACCCCCAGGCGGTTGGCCAGTTGCAGCGCGGAGGTGCGGCTGGTGTCGGGGATGGGGATAACGGCGTCGATGCCGTGGTCGGGGCGCTCGCGCAGGATCTTGTCGGCCAGCTTGTCGCCCATGCGCAGCCGCGCTTTGTAGACCGACACGTCGTCGATCTTGGAGTCGGGCCGGGCGAAATAGACATACTCGAAAATGCAGGGGGAATACACAGGATTGTCGGCGCATTGCTGGGTGCGCAGCTTGCCGTTTTTCTCGATGACGATGGCCTCGCCCGGCTGGATGTCGCGCACCAGCTTGAAGCCCAGCACGTCCAGGGCGACGCTCTCCGAGGCCAGCATGTATTCCACGCCTTTTTCCGTCCGCCGTTCGCCATAGACCAAAGGGCGGATGCCGAAAGGGTCGCGGAAGCCTATGATGCCGAAGCCGGTAATCATGGCGACCACGGCGTAAGCGCCCCGGCAGCGTTTGTGCACCCCCGCCACCGCCTGGAACACGTCGTCGGCGTTGATGCGCAGCTTGCCGATCTCCTGCAATTCGTGGGCGAAGACATTGAGCAGGACTTCCGAGTCCGAGTCGGTGTTGAGGTGGCGCTGGTCTTCCACGAACAAATCGCGCTTGAGCTCCGGCGCGTTGGTCAGGTTGCCGTTGTGCGCCAGCGCGATGCCGTAAGGCGAGTTGACGTAGAACGGCTGCGCCTCGGCGGAAGTGGTGCAGCCGGCGGTCGGGTAGCGCACATGGGCGATGCCCATCCGGCCGGTCAGGCTGCGCATGTGGCGGGTGTGGAACACATCGCGCACCAGCCCCGAGTCCTTGCGCAAATGGAAGCGGTCGCCCTCACAGGTGACGATGCCTGCGGCGTCCTGGCCCCGGTGCTGCAACACGGTCAGCGCTTCGTAAAGCTCCTGGTTGACGTTTTCAGTGGAGACGATGCCGGCGATGCCACACATATCGGTTTACCTTTTTAGGATTGCTTCGGGAAATTTGACTTGCGCCGCGAGACCGGCGGGAACCTGGTCGCGCAGCCACAAGGCCAAGGCTTGGAAAGGGGGGATCAGCTTGGACTGTTTCCACCACGGCTGCGCGGGCAGCGGGGTTGCTCCCGCCAACAGCACCAAGACCGCCACGATCAAGGCGCCCCGCGCCATGCCGAACAGCAGCCCGGCCAAGCGGTCAGCGCCGTCCAAGCCGGTGGAGGACACCAGCTTGCCCAGCAAGAACACCACCAGCCCGCCCACCGTCAGGATGCCGATGAAGATGAGCATGAAGGACACCGCCATGCGCGCGGAATCCATGGGGATGACACGTTCCAGATAGACGGCAAAAGCGTGGTTGTACTGCAAGGCAAGCCAGCCGGCGCCAACCCACAGCAGCAAGGAAAACACCTCCCGGATCAGACCGCGCGTCAGGCCAAGCACGGCGGACACGCCGATCAGGCCGACGAGGCAATAATCGACCCAGATCAAATCGGCCAAGCTCACGGCATTCACGGCGCGGACCTATGGTTGCCGGGTCTTGGCACGGGCGGCGGGCAACGCTCCGGCCAGTCAGTGGCGCGGCGCGAGGGTGCCATTGATGCCGGTGCTTCCCTGGATCTGCTTCAAGGTTTCCTCGGCGCGCTTGCGGTCAGGCTCGCTGCCGACCTGGACTTTGTAAACCGAGCCATGCTCGCCTTGGATAGCCTTGACGGAGGCGGGGAATTTCGATTGCTTGAGTTTCTCCGCCACGCCTTTCGCGGCGGCTTCGTCGGCAAAGCTGCCGGCCTGGATCACCCAGGCGGTGGGCTTTTTCGCCTGGGCCGCGCCGGCTGGCTTGGCAGCTTGGGAGGCGGGCTTGGCGGAAGGTGCCGGGACGGCGGGGTTGGACGCGGGCTTTTCCACCTTGGCCGGCTTGGCGGACTCTGGCTTTTTCACCGCAGTCGCCGCCGGTTTGGGCTTGGCCGACGGGGTTTCCGCTTTTACCGGGGCGGGGGCCGGGGCGGGAATCGGTTCGCCTTCGTCATCGGCTTCGCGTGGCGGCGCGGTGGGTTTCGGCTTGTTGACCTTGACCGTCTTGATGGCCGGACGCGGGGGTGCAAGCGATTTGGCCGTTTCCGGTTTTTTAGCGGCGTCGTTTTTTTTCGCCATGGCTTCCACCGGCCGCAGGGCAGCAGGGTTGGCCGCAGACTTGGGTTTGGTCGGCACAGGTTCCGCTTTCGCGGGAACGGCAACCGGCTTTTCTTGCGCCTCAAGCATGCGCGGCCCGGCGGCGGTCTGCGGCTTGGATGCGGGCATCGCGGCTTGCTTAGGGGGGGGCTGCTTCGGTTCGGCCATCTGCCTCACCGGCGGCGGCGTGGGTTTGGGCGCGGCGCCTGGCGCCGGCCGGGCCGCTTCGTCCGTCCGGCTTGCCTGGCCTGTCTTTTTGGCGGGGGTTGCCGCGCCTGGATCGCCCTCCTCCTCCTCCTCGCCGACAGGCTCTCCCCCCTCTTCTCCCTTGGGCGCGTTCTCCGCCGCCGGGCTAGGCGCCTTTGGCTTCGGCGGCGGTTCATCGTGCAGGGGGACGATCCGGTAACCGCTCTCGACGGGGGCATTTTTTGCGGCCTCCTTCTTCTCCTGCTCGGCGATGTCTTCCGCCGTCTTCGGCAACTCCAGGGGTTTTTCCAACACATCGTCGGGGATGGGCGGAATGCCTGCGGTGGGGAGCCTGCCCTTGTCATCGGACTTGTCGAACAACATGGGCACGAATATGACGACCAGGGCAACGGCGATAGTCACCCCGATCAGACGTTGCTTCAATGGCTGGTCCATCTGGTTACCTTTGGAAATCTTAAGGGTTAAGGGCTAGAAACTCTGAGACCAGGGGAAACGTGCCAAACACCACGACCAAGCCATCCGTCGGCGCGTTCCCCTTGGCCGCCACAAAGGCGTCAGCCGCTTCGGCAAATCCGCCGTCCACATGGACAATGGACAGCCCGTCGAACACCGCCTTGATCTCGGCCTCGGAGGCCGCGCGCGGCAGCGGCACCGGCGCCAAATACCAGCGTTCGACCAGTTCCTTAAGCGGACTGACGACGCCTGCGATGTCCTTGTCCCGCATGATGGCGAAAACCGCGTGGATGCGTTTGCCGGGGAAGCGCTCGCGCAAATAGCCGGCCAGGATTCCCGCCGCTTGCGGATTGTGCGCCACATCCAGCAACACCGGCACGGAGCCGTCGAAATACTGGAAACGCCCCGCCAGCTTGACCGTCTCCAGCCCTTTGCGGAGGGCGGCCTCGGACACCGGCCTCTGCCCGTCCACCGAGCGCAGCAACTGGATCACGGCGGCGGCGTTGAGCAATTGATGCCCGCCTGCGAGGGCCGGCAATGGCAGGTTCTCCAAACACCCGCCCAAGCCGAACCAGTTCCAGCCATTTTCGACGCGCTGGTAGCCAAATTCCTTGCCTTGGCGGGACAGGCTGATGCCATGGTCTCCGGCGAAATTGAGCAAAGTCTGCGGCGGTTGCGGGTCGCCGATGACGGCGGGCCGGCCGGGGCGGAGGATGCCGGCTTTTTCCAGGGCGATAAGCTCGCGCCGGTCGCCGAACCAGTCGCGGTGGTCGATGTCGATGCTGGCGATGAGGGCGGCGTCGGCATCGATGATGTTCACCGCGTCCAACCGCCCCCCCAGACCGACCTCCAGGATTTGCACGTCGAGTTCGGCCTGCGAGAACAAGTCCAGGGCGGCCAGGGTGCCAAACTCGAAAAAGCTCAAGCTGGTGCCGTCCCGCGCCCGCTCGATGCGCTCAAACGCCGCGCAGATCGCCGCGTCATCCGCGCATTCGCCGTTGACCCGGATGCGTTCGTTATAGCGCAACAGATGGGGCGAAGTATAAGCGCCTACGCGGTAGCCTGCGGCGCGCAGAATCGCATCGAGCAAAGCGACACTGGAGCCTTTGCCGTTGGTGCCGGCCACCGTAAGCGTGAAAGGGAGCCGGCGTTGCGGGATCTGCAACGCCTGGTAAACCTTGCGAACCCGCGCCAGCCCCAGATCGATGGATTTGGGGTGCAGCGTTTCCTGCCAGGCCAGCCATTCATCCAGCGTGGCGAAGCGCATAGCGGGGCGGATGTCAGCCAGCCTCGCCGGCCGCCGCCACATCCGAAGCCGGCCCGGCCCCGCCGTTGTGCATGAACATGTCCAGCACGTCGGCGATCTTGTCGCGCATCTCGCGGCGGTCGACAATCATGTCGATGGCGCCATGCTCCAACAAGAATTCGCTGCGCTGGAAGCCCTCCGGCAATTTCTCGCGCACGGTCTGCTCGATGACCCGTGGGCCGGCGAAACCGATCAACGCGCCCGGCTCGCCGATGTTGATGTCGCCCAACATGGCCAAACTCGCGGAAACCCCGCCCATGGTCGGGTCGGTCATCACCGAGATGAACGGCAGGCCCGCATCCGCCAGTTTCGCCAGCGCGGCGCTGGTCTTGGCCATCTGGAACAGCGACAGCAGGGACTCTTGCATACGCGCGCCGCCGCTGGCCGAGAAACACACCAACGGAATCTTCTCTTCCAGGCAGACATCGGCCCCGCGCACGAAGCGTTCGCCCACCACGGAACCCATGGAACCGGCCATGAACTCGAAATTGAACGCCGCCGCGACCACGGGCCGGCCCTTCAATTCGCCGCGCAGCACGATGAGGGCGTCTTTTTCGCCGGTTTGCTTTTGCGCTTGGGCCAGGCGGTCCTTGTATTTCTTGCTGTCCTTGAACTTCAAAGGATCGACCGGCCCCAGGTTGTCGCCAATCTCCCGGCGGTTCTCCGGGTCCAGGAAGGCATCCAGGCGCTTGCGCGCCTGGATGCGCATGTGATAGCTGCACCTCGGGCAAACATCCAGGTTGCGTTCCACTTCGGCGCGGTACAGGATGGAATTGCAATTGTCGCACTTGCACCATAGACCTTCCGGCACGGCGCTCTTGCTGGAGGCGTCGGTGCGTATCTTCGACAATATCGTTTTGTGGAACCAACTGCTCACTTCAACCCCCTCATACTTTCAGGCGTCCAGGGCCGCGCGCATGGAACGGAGCAAGGCGGTGATTTCGGCCAAGGCGGCGACAGTGTCGTCCCCCGCCGCCTCGATCTTGCCCACCAAGGCGCTGCCTACCACCACGCCATCGCCCAGCTTGGCCACCGCCGCCGCCGTCGCGGCGTCCTTGACGCCGAAGCCGACGCCGATGGGCAGGCCGGTCAACTGGCGGATTTCGGCCAGCTTGCGCTCCACATCGCCCAGATCCAAATGCGACGCGCCGGTCACCCCTTTGAGGGAGACATAATACAGGTATCCGCGCCCCAGCTGCCCCATTTTGCGGATGCGCTCGGGCGTGCTGTTCGGGGCCAGCAGGAAAATGGGATCGATGCCCGCCGCGTTTAGCAGTCCGATGAACTCCTCGGACTCCTCCGGCGGCATGTCCACGGTCAACACGCCGTCCACGCCGGTTTCTTTTGCCTTGTCGACAAAGGCTTGATAGCCCATGGCTTCCACCGGGTTCAGATAGCCCATCACCACGATGGGGGTGGAACTGTCGCGCTGGCGGAACTCGCGCACCATTTCCAGCACCTTGCGCAGGCCCATCTTGTGCGCCAAGGCGCGTTCCGAGGCTTTCTGGATCACCGGGCCGTCGGCCATCGGGTCGGAAAACGGCACGCCCAGTTCGATGATGTCCGCGCCGGCCTCGACCATGGCATGGAGGGCGGGGACGGTGAACGCGGGATTGGGGTCGCCGGCGGTGATGAACGGGATCAAAGCCTTGCGCCCGGCCTCGCGCAGGCTCAACAGTTTCGCAGTAATTCGGCTCACAGGGTGATTCCTTCGCGCGCGGCTATGGTGTTGATGTCTTTATCGCCCCGGCCCGACAGGTTGACCAAGATGTTCTTGTCCTTGCCCAAGGTCGGCGCCAACTTCATCGCATAGGCGATGGCATGGCTGGATTCCAACGCAGGAATGATGCCTTCCAACCGGGTCAGGGCGTGGAAACCCTCCATCGCCTCGGCGTCGGTGATGCTGACATACCGGGCGCGGCCCGAGTCTTTCAGCCAGGCATGTTCCGGGCCTACACCCGGATAATCCAGCCCGGCGGAGATGGAATGGGTTTCAATGATTTCGCCGTCTTCGTCTTCCATCAGGTAGGTGCGGTTGCCGTGCAACACGCCGGGACGGCCCGCGCTCAAGGGCGCGGAATGGCGGCCGGTTTCGATGCCGTCGCCCGCCGCCTCGACGCCGTGCATTGCAACACTTGCGTCGTCGATGAATGGATAAAACAAGCCGATGGCGTTCGACCCGCCGCCGACGCAGGCAACCAGCACATCCGGCAAGCGCCCGGTCATCGCGGCCATCTGCTGCTTGGCCTCGCGCCCGATGACGGCCTGGAAATCGCGCACCATGGCCGGGTATGGATGCGGGCCGGCCACCGTGCCGATGATGTAAAAGGTGTTGTCAACATTGGTGACCCAATCGCGCATCGCCTCGTTCAAGGCATCTTTCAACGTCTTCGAGCCGGACTCCACCGGCACGACCGTCGCGCCTAGCAGCTTCATGCGCAGCACGTTGGGCGCTTGCCGCGCCACGTCCACCGAACCCATGTACACCACGCACTCCAAGCCCAGCCGGGCGGCGACCGTCGCCGTCGCCACGCCATGCTGGCCGGCGCCGGTCTCGGCGATGATGCGGGTCTTACCCATGCGCTTGGCGAGCAAGGCTTGGCCGACGGTGTTGTTCACCTTGTGCGCGCCGGTGTGGTTGAGATCTTCGCGCTTCAAGAAAATCTGCGCCCCACCCAGTTCGCGGCTGAGGCGCTGCGCATGGTAGACCGGCGAGGGGCGGCCGACGTAATGCTCCAGGTCATAATCCAACTCGGCCAGGAACTCCGGGTCTTGCATATAGCGGTAATAGGCTGCGGTCAACTCCTGGATGGGCAGCATCAGGGTTTCGGCCACGAAAACCCCGCCGTAGGGGCCGAAATGGCCGCGCCGGTCGGGCAGATTGTAATGTTCAGTTGCACTGGTCAAAGTCTTGGACCTCTTTAAGAAACGCCGCCATTTTGTCTTTGTCCTTGACCCCTTTCGCGGCCTCCACGCCGCTGCTCACATCCAGCCCGAAGGGCCGCACTTGCCGCAGGGCAAGCCCCGCATTGTCTGGCCCCAGCCCGCCGGCCAGAATCACCGGCAACGGGCACTGGGAAGGAATCATCGCCCAATCGAAACTTTTGCCCGTGCCGCCTTTCGCGTGGCGGTCGTCGGCGTCCAGCAACAAGCCCGCTGCGGAGTGGTAATCTGCCGCGACCCGCGCCAAATCGGTTCCCGGCTTCATGCGGATGGCCTTGATGTAGGCGCGGCCAAAGGCTTGGCAATATTTCGGGCTTTCCTCGCCGTGGAACTGCAACAAGTCGATGCGCACCCGGCCCAAGACTTCCTCCACCCGCGAAGGCGACTCGTCCACGAACAGCCCCACCACGGTCACGAAAGGCGGCAAAGCCGCGACGATGGCCTCGGCCTGCCCTATGTCCACGTTGCGCGGGCTGGGCGGATAAAACACCAAGCCGATGGCGTCCGCGCCGAGCAAAGCCGCGTCGCGGGCGTCCCCAGGCCGCGTGAAACCGCAAATTTTAACGCGAGTTCGCATGTCAGGGATACGATATTTTACGAAA
>CAZOTR010000189.1:0-6405 GCA_964582755.1 uncultured Methylococcaceae bacterium
GGGCGAGGTTGTTGAGGCGGATGGCGACCTTGGGATGCGCCGGCCCGAAGCTGGCCTCGTCGATTGCCAGCGCCCGGCGCATCGGCGTCTCGGCCTCCGCCAGCCGGTTCGTGGCCTGCAACAAAGATGCGAGGTTGTTGAGGTCTCGGGCGATGTTGGGATGCGTCGGCCCGAAGCTGGTTTCGTCGATTGCCAAAGCCCGACGCATCGGCGGCTCGGCCTCCGCCAGCCGGTTCGTGGCCTGCAACAACTGGGCGAGGTTGTTGAGGTCACGGGCGACATCGGGATGCTCCGGCCCGTAGCTGGCCTCGTCTATGTCCAAAGCCCGCCGCATCAGCGGCTCGGCCTCCGCCAGCCGGTTCGTGTCCTGCAACAACAGGGCGAGGTTGTTCAGCGCGCCGGCGGTTTCGGCATGGTCGGCACCGAAGCGCTGTTCCGTCAGCCGCAGCGCCCAACGGCATAGCGGTTCCAGCAAGGCATGGCGGGCGGCATCGCGGAAAACCCCGCATCTTGCCCAAAACCAGTCCAAAGCTTCCCCGGCATCCTGCAAATCCCGATGATAAACCGCCTCCCGCAAAGCCAGTTCGTGCGCCGCCGTGACATCCTTGGGGCTGGGCGGTTGGCAGCGGGCGTCAAACCAGCCGAACAGGAATTGCTCCAGTTCCGCTTGCAGGCGTCCGCCTAGTTCGGCATACAGATGCTCACGCATCAGCGCATGGAGGCGGCAGCGGCCATCCGCGCCGGCTTCGATGAAGGAAAAGCCGGTGAATTCCTCGTAGGCGGTGAGCGGGTAGTGGGTGCCGAAATGCCGCACCAGTTCGGCGAACAATGCGTAATCGAAAGTGCGCGGGACGGCGAGCAGTTTGAGGGTTTCCCGTTCTTCCTGGCTGCGGTGGCGCAGGAAGCGGGCGAGGATTTCGGCGTGGGTGCCGCCGAAATCCTCAGGCTGGGGGACGTGGCCTTCCGCTCGGATGTCCAGATAGGTGTCCACCGCGAGATCCAGGTAGAACGGATGGGCGCCGGGATTGTTGCTTGGATTGGTCCCGTCTGGGAACCCGGCATGGCTTGGAGCGCAAGATTCATCTTGCCCTGCGTTTGCAAGATGAATCTCGCACGCCTGGGGAGGGGAGTTTTCGGCCTTGGCGGCGGCGATCATGGCGCGGCGGATGGCTGCTTCGTGGATCGGGATGAGTTGCAGGAATTCTTCGGCATCGCCGTCGGCGAGGCCGTTTAGCCTGTGCTGGTTGTCCAAATAACCGTCCCATTCGTCCGGGAAACTGCTGTCCCAACTGAGCTTTTCTCGCCCCAGGACCACAAACAACACGCCGGGAGACGCCGCCACCAGTTCCCGCACCCAGGCGTCGGTTTCGACGGCGGCGAGGCCGGCCTTGTCGGGCTTGTCGCTCCACAGCGCTTCGTAAGTGTCGAGGAACACTACCGGCTGGCGGGCGTCGGCGTCCTCGCGGTGGGCGCGCAGATCGACGCCGAAGAAATACGGCAGCTTGTCCAGCAGTTGGGTGTTGTCCAGCATTTCCAAACCGTGCAGGGCTTCGACGGCGCGTTTGGCCGAATGCGTTTTGTAGCGCTTGCGGGCGAACAGCAGCGCCTTGACGCCCAGGCCCAGGCCGGCGGGCAGGTCTTTCGCCAGTTCCAGCCAGGACGGGGCGTTGTCGGCGATGGAACCCAACACGCTTTCGCTGTCGTTGAGAATATCCTTGAGCGCCTTGCCCACGTCTTCGGTGGGATAGGCTTTTTCCCAGTAGGTGGCGATGGCGACATCGAAGGCGGTGAATGCGATGCGGCCCGATTCGCGCAGGGTCTTGCGCAGTTGCAACAGGCCACGCGCAGGTTCGCGGAGCGGGATTTCCTCCAGGTTGAGATGGCCCCACACGGCGCGGTGCGGGTTGTCATCGGCGAGGATTGCGCGCAGCTTCTTGCACAGCGCCGTCTTGCCCTGCCCGCCGATGCCGTAAAAAACCAGGATGTGGCATTGGTCGGCGGCGGGTTGGACGCGGGCGGCGTTGAACAGAGCGATGGGCCGTTCGCGGTTGGTGAACACGCGGTTGGCGGAGGGGCGGGCGTACTTGGAACGCGGCGGCATGGCGGTCTCCCTAGGCACAGGCTTGAGAGTATAAATGATAGCCCGGAGCGAAGACCGGCCCGGTTTTAAAATCGAGCCGGTCTTCGCCGCTATGCCGGCGAGGACTGCATCGCCGGCCAGCCTCGCGGCCCAGGGTAACACTGCCGAAACCAGCCAGGCCAAGGAGCGCTTCGACCGCGCCTGGGCCGGGGCGGACTGGCGTGACCCGCTTATTCGGCGGGAACGGCGGTCAATGCTGTGGCGGCAGATTGGCCTTGGTCATCGACGACGCGGACCACGAACTGGCCCGGCTTGCCCGGCCAGAACACGGTGCCGCCCTCGCCGACATAAGCGTCATCGACAAACCAAAACAAGCGGCGGCGGCCGCCGTCGCTGACGCTGGAGAATTCGATGGCGCTGCTGCCGTCGGCGCGGACGGGATAGCCCAGGCCGGCCAGCGGCGAAACTATCGAAGGAGGCCGCGCCCCGGCGTCGCCGCCGGCCAAATCGTCGCAGGGTTTTGCAAACGGGGGAGGGGGGTTGCGGCGCAGGCCGGCCAGACGGAAGAGTTCCAACACATCGCTATCCCAAAACTCGGCGACCTGCGGCTGGCCCTGCCCTTCCTCGCCCCGGCACAGCCGCAGGCCGTTGGCCGGGTTGACGAAAATCTGCCTATGCACGGCGCAAGTCTTGATCGGCGAGACGCCGGGGATGATCCAGCCGGTCTTGCCATGCGGACACCAGGGCGAGCGCAACGCCCCGGACAGCGGGCAGATCTCCACCGCTTTCAATCCCGGCGGCGGCGCGGGCCGGGTTAAATCCCCCGGCCTTTCCTGGCCGACCGCTTCGAGAATGCCGAACAGCAGCGGCCCGGCCAGTTCCCGCCCGACCAATTGCCGGTTTGGCGCGCCGTCGAAATTGCCCACCCACACCCCGGCCAGCAAATCCCCCGCCAGCCCCACCGCCCAGGCATCCTTGAGGCCGGACGAGGTACCAGTCTTCCAGGCAATCGGCGAATCGCGGTTGAACTGGCGCACACCGAAACTGCGCTGCGGCGGCGGGTTCGCCTCCAGCATCCGCCGCGCCAGAAAAGCCGCCTGCCGTGACAGCAAGGGCTTTGCGCGGGGTTCCCCGTTTTGCGAAACGGGGGCTTTCAGCCAACGCAATGCCCGGTATTCCCCGCCATTGGCCAGCAGGCCATACAGGGCAATCAACTCCTCCATCGACACCTCCACCCCGCCCATCGCCAGGGTCAGGCCATAGAAAGCCTCCTCCTTTGGCAATTTAATCCCGGCCTGCCGTAAAAACTGGTATAGCGTGGGCTGGCGCAATTGCGCCGACAAGGCGACGGCGGGAATGTTGCGGCTGCGCACCAAAGCCTCCGTCGCGGACAAGGGGCCGTAATAATCACCCTCGAAATTCTCCGGCTGGTATTCGCCCACCCGCAACGGCGTGTCTTTAAGCAGGGTGTCCGGGGTAATCAAACCCTGGTCCATCGCCAGCGCGTAAATAAAAGGCTTGAGCGTGGAACCGGGCGAGCGCCGGGCTTTCAGTCCGTTGACAAAACCCTGGATGCTGGCATCCAAATAATCCGCCGAACCCGCATAGCCCAAGATTTCCATGGTCGGGGCATGGACGACTATCGCCGCCGCGTTGCTGATGCCCTGTGGCTGGTGTTGGCGGACAAAACTGTCCAGCAATTCCTCGGTTAGTGCCTGCGCGGTGGGGTTCAGAGTCGAAGCCAACGTTTCCCTGCCTGCCTCGCACACCCGCTCGGCAAAATGCGGCGCGCGCAATGGCAAATCCTCCCGCCGCCAAAATCCCAGCCGCCCAAAACCGGGGTCATCGCCATAAGCGACCCCCCAAGCTTTTTGCAAAGCCTGCTTGCCGGGCGGGGTGAGCGGGGCGCGCAGCCTGGGGTTTTGCGGGATCAACACCAAGGCGCGGGCCTCGTCGGCGGAAAGCCCGGACAGGGGTTTGTGGAAATAAACCCAAGCCGCCGCTCCGGCCCCTTCGATATTTGCGCCATACGGGGCCATATTCAAATACGCTTCAAGTATTTCAGGCTTGGAGAAATGCCGCTCCAGCCACAAGGCGTAAGCAATTTGACGAAGTTTTCCGGGCAAGGAATGGGTTTTCAACCGAAAGCGCTGGCGGGCCAATTGCATAGTCAGCGTGGAAGCGCCTATCCAACGGTCCCTGGTCACGAAACTGCTCCACGCCGCCCGTGCCAGCGCGAACGGATTGACACCTGGATGGAAGTAAAACCAGCGGTCCTCATACTCCAGCGTCGCTTGTTGCAATATCGGCGGAATGGCATCCAACGGAACCCACAGCCGGTATTTATCGTCGCCGGTCAAACCCAGGCGCAACAGCTTGCCGTCGCGGTCGGTGACCGCGCATGAAGCATTGCCACGGTTTATTAACAGCGGCGGCGGGACCAAACCCAGCGCGGCCCAGCCTAGCGCCAGGATCAATACAAGGGCCAGGGCATGGATGGCGGGTTTTATCGTCTTGCGATGCCTCATTAATAGTATTCAGTCAATATAGCTAAACCTAACCTGGGTTCGGGATAAGGTAGGCCGGAATAAGCCGTGCCGCACGGGTTTTTCCGGTTTAGAGTGATGTTCGGCGAGGCGTTTCTGGCTTGCTGGCTGGCTCCCATCGAGGCTGATTGCCGAAAACGCCCGCCACAATGCCGCAGCAGAAGCCAGCACCGCTGTGGGCGGGCTTATTCCGGCCTACGTCGCTTATCCCGAACCCAGGTTAATTTAGGGGTATTATTCTTTAACCTTGATGATGTCCGCCAGCCCCCGGTGCAAAATCTCGGTGTCATACATCCCCTCGGCCATCACCGGCGGGACGGTGTAGGTGCCGGCATTCAGCGGTTTCAAGCGGAATTCAAAATATTTCTCGCCGCCGTCAAAATCGCCGAAGAACACCACGCGGTCCTCCTGAACATCGATATATTCCGGTTGCCACAGGGGTTTGTCTTTAATCGCCAAAGATTGGCGAGAACCCAGCCCTTCCTCGTCCAAGTCGATTTCAAAGCCGCCGGGGATGAGCATCACCACGGCGATGTTTTTCATCGGCTTGTCCGGGTGGAAACCTAGACGGATATGCAGTTTGTCTTGCAAATCCATCTCGCCAATCTTCTCGCCTTGCTCGTTCAATACCCAGCGGTTGATGGTGATGCCTTGGTTGATGGCGGCGGCGGGCGGGGCTTGGTCGTAGCCGCGCTCGGTGAGTTGGTAATACAGATTCCAGACGCCTGCGCCGCGCACTTCCACAGGACTCATTGCCCGCTCCAGCAAGGCCCGCTTGACCGTCTTGCCTTGCAAGGCAAGCGGCGCGGGCGGCTGGCCGGCCTGGACATCGAAGCTCTTGCCGTCCTCTTGCCCGAAGCGTTCCCACAGGGTTCCTAGGCCCAGCAAGGCCAGCGAGCCTCGGAAGGAGTTAGTGCGCTGCTTCGCCAAGTCTTGGCCGAGTTCCAGCAGGTAGCGGCCAAACTGCGGGTCTTGCGTGTCCAGCAATTCGGGGAAGTGTTTGTTGAGCAGGTAGAGGTACAGGCTCATCACCTCCGGGCTGGATTGCACATTCCACGGCAGCAGCCCGGTGCTTTTCCATTGCCTTTGGAATTCGCCGAAGTAGCGGTCGGCGTCGGCGTCCAGGTGGTGAAGCTTGTAGGCCGCGCCTAGGAAAAACCGCGTCCAGTTGGCAGAAGTCCCGCCATTTCCCCATTGCCGCTCCAAGTCGGCCTCGAACGCCTTGAGCCGGTCGGCGACGTTCTGGCCGTTGCGGGCCAGCAGGTACAGCGCATAGGCTTGGGCCTCGTGTTCGGCCCAGGTGTAATGCCGCTCCTGGGTGTATTGGTCGGCGTAGCCCATCGCCCGCGTGAACATCGCGTCCGAACTCTTTTGGCCGCGTTCCTTGGCCTCCAGCAGCAAATGCGTGGCGTACATCGAGTAAAACGGCTGGGTCGGGCTGGCGACCGACCAAAGCCCGAAGCCGCCATCATGCTTCAAGCGGGTTTGCAGGATTTTCAAGGCGCGGCTGAACAGCCGGTCCGCGTCCTGCGCCGACAAGCCGAGTTCGGCATTGGCGCCCAACACCACCGCCGGGAAGGCTTGGCTGACCAGTTGCTCGGTGCAGCCGTAGGGGTAGTTTTTCAGGTATTCGACGATGCCGCGCAGATACGCCGCCGGCGTCATCGAGACGGCGAATTCGGCATGGCGCTGCTCGTCGTAGACCGTCCGTTGCAATTCCAGCGTGGCGGTCTTGCCGGCCTGCTGGTCGGTGATGCGCAACACGCCGTTTTGCAGCGT
>CAZOTR010000189.1:6505-7833 GCA_964582755.1 uncultured Methylococcaceae bacterium
TGGATCACATAGGGGTTGCTGGCGACCGTGCGGCTGGCCGGGACGGCCAGCTTGCCCGCGCTGATGGCGACGGCCAGCACGCGGATGCTGCCGTTGAAATAATCCGGCACCGGCACGGACACGACATGCTCGCCCGGCGCGGCGTCGAGTATGCCCGACCAGAACGCCAGTGGGGGCTTGTGCTTGCGGGCGAAGGGGTTCTTGTATTTGCCGAAAGTCTCGGCGTCCTCGTCGCCGCCGGGGGCGGAGAGCTTTTGCACCAGCGCGTAATCGGGCAGGATCAGGTCGAGGATCTGGTGGGTCTTGGTCTGCAAGGCGCGTTTGCGGAAGAAGAAATCCAAGGGCGCGGGGTTGCGGTAATGGGCGAATTGCAAAATACCCTCGTCCACCGCGTATAACACGACTTTGCTGGCTTGCTTGACGGTGTAGCGCACGTCCAGGTTGCTGCCGGGTTGCACCTTTTCCGGCACGGCGAGGCTTATGTCATTGACATACGCCTGACGGGAAATGGCGAACGGGGCCACGGCGACACTGAGCGGGCTCATGTAGATTTCCCGAGAATCCAGCGAACGCACGAAGGCCACCGAGACATAGGCGTTGCCGCTGATGTTTTTGGGCAGGGCGATGCGGTGGGTGGAGGACGTGCCTTCGGCTTTGAACCACTGGCTGGCCAACACACCGTCTTGTTCGATGGTAATCAGCCCGGCCCCTTGGTAAGGCGCGACGATTTGCAATTCGATGTTCTCGCCGGCTTGGTATTCCTTTTTGTCCAGCGTGAGGTTCAACTCGGCGTTGCGCTCGATGTTGCGCGTGACATTGCCGTCGCCGGCCACCGAGTAATCCACCCGGTTCAATTCCGCGCCTTGCGCGGTTTTAAACACGGCGAAGAAATTGCCGGGAGTGTCGGTGGGCAGGGCGAACTCCGCCTTGCCGCCGGCCAAGACAACCTGCGCGGTTTTGCGCGGCTCGTCGCGCCGCACCGACTGGTAGGCGTAAAGCCCGTCCTCGCGCTTCACCAGGGTGGACAGGTAACGCTCCTCGAACAGCTCGACCGTGACGGTTTCACCGTCTTTCGGTTTGAAATCCGGCCCCAGGGCCAGCAGTTTCAGGCGGCGCGGGCTGTCTTTCGCGATGTAATCCAGCGGGCCGTCGTTGGATTGGCCGAGCAGAAAGACTTGCTTGGACACCAGGGCGGAGGCGACATTCACCACCGACCGCCCCGAGCCTTTCTCGAAGCCTTCCCCGGCCAGCGCGATTTCAAAAATCGGCTCGGCGATGGCGGCCAGCGGCAGGTCGAAGCTGGCCACGCCTTGTCCGTCGGTGCTGGC
>CAZOTR010000190.1:0-3152 GCA_964582755.1 uncultured Methylococcaceae bacterium
GTAAACCGAATAGCCCGACTGTTGGAACACAATCGCCGGGAAGTCCAGCAAGTCCAGCCCGGTCTTGACCAGCTCGGGGTTGCAGACCAGGACGTCGATGCCCCGGTCCACCGCGTCCATGATCCAGTCCTCGCGCTTGGCTGTGTCCACTGTGGCCCGCAGCACCGCCACCTTGATGCCTTCCGCCTGGAGCAGGTTCTTCAGCCGGCCGGCGGTGTCGCGGGTGCCGGTGTAGATCGTGTACGCCAGCACCTTGCGGCCTTTGGCCTTTTGCTCTCGGCAGATGCGGATCAGCTCCCGTTCTTTCGGGGCAGGCTCCAGTTCCCCGAACACCTTGCCGGCGTAGGCCAGCAGCGCCCCGGTGCGGGGGTGTTTGACTGCCTCGTCGCGGAACCCGCAGTCCGGCCAGGCCAGCAGGGCGTTGATCACCACGCCCAGCAAGGCCTTGTCGCCCTTGCGCAGGGCCTCCTTGAGTTCGGCAACCAGCCGCTGCCGCAAGTCTTGGTAGCGGCCTGCCTGTTCCGGCGCCATGCCCACTTCGACGAAAGTCTCGCCGTAAGGCGGCAGGACGCTGCCGCCGATGTCCCGGAGCTTGAGGAACGCCGTGTACGGCAGCACATAGCGGGCGATGCCTTTGGGGCCGAAGCCCGGCGCCCGCTTGGTATGCACCGCAAGCTTGTTGCCCTTCGCGGTGCGGTGGCTGCCGTCCTCGGTTTCCTTGTAGACATCGACCAACACGCCGTGCTCGCGCATGAAGGCCAGCGCCGCCGGAGCCAGGCTGCCGCGCCGGTTGGCCCGGTAGCCGTCCTCCCGCATCCGCCGCCCCAAGATCCGCCAGAGCAAAAAATAGATGTCGTCGGCATAGCCACCCATCAGCGTCCCGGTCAGCAACAGCGCCTTGCGGCACTTCGCCGCCAGCACGCCCATGGCCTGGCCCTGGGCGGAACTGCCGTCCTTGTACTCGTGGCCTTCGTCCACCACCAGCAGGTCGAAAAAGCCTTGCGGTAGCTGGCGCTTGACGAACTCCGACGCCTGGTAGCCGCCTTGGCTGAACGCAAATTCCCGGGTGGCCAGGCTGCGCTCCATGCGCGCCGCCTGGCGGTCGCCGAACACCAGTTCGCCGTCTTCGTCCATCAAATTGATGACGTCGAACGGATTGGCGGCCAGCATCCCGGCCAGGCTGTCGGCCCCGAAGCTGGCCAGCAGTTTGTCGGCGGTCTTGGGGCCGACGGTCGGCAACTGGCACAGGGCGTCCCTGACGGTTTCCGCCCGGTTTTTCGCCGCGCCGGGGCGTTTCAGGCTCCACAGCGCGGCCCCGCAGTGTTGGCAGCGCCTGCGCTGCCCGCCGCCGTATTCCGCGAGGAACGTGGCATGGGGCATCCAGGCGCCGTCTTCCTCCGCCACCGGCGTCCCGCAATCGGGGCAGGCGGCATAGCCTTGGGTTTGCACACAAGACAAGGACTGCGGGTTGCCGTCCTCCGTGTGGCGGCGGACATGGCCCTTGCGGAGGCAGGCCGCGGGCCTCCAGTCAAAGCCCATGCGCATCCGCACCCGGCCAATGACATAGAACTCCGCCTCGCTTGTGGCCGGTTCGCCCCGGCTGGCCCGGATCGCCAGCAACTGCCGTAGCGTGTCAGGTCCGTTGAGCACCCAGACACGCGCCTTCGGCACGGTTTCCAGTATTTCCCTGCGCCATTTGTAGACCAGGTGGGGCGGGGAGACGACCAGCGTCCGCCGGTAGCCTTCCGCCCGCAGCACGGCCGCCGTGGCGATTGCCAACAGGGTTTTGCCGCAACCCATCTCGCCATTGATGATCGCCGCGTCCTCGCCGGCGTCCACCAGCAGCTTGGCCACGGCCTGCACGACCTCCCGCTGGGCGGCGAACGGCTGGCGCTTGAGCCCGGCCATCACCGCCTCGCGGCGCGGGTCGGGAGCGCCGTCATAGACCGGCGGGTTTTGCGCCAAGACTGCCTGCATCAGGCCGTCCCCGAAGTCGGCCACAAACTCCGACAAGGGTATGACGTTTTGAGGCTCGCTGTCCTCCGCGTCCGCCGGTGCGCCCGGGGGAACCGCGCGGGTCGCTTCGCCGCTTCGGATGATTTCGCCGATGACCTCGGCGGCGTCGCCCGGAAACAGAAAAGCCTTTTGGTAACGGTCCCATCGGCCACCGATGGCCTCCAGCACTTTCTTGGTTTCTTCGTAGAGCTTGCGGTCGTAGTCTTGTTTGAACGTCAGGGCGTTGCCCTCGATGCTGGCCTCGGCCAGCACGTCCAGCACGTTCCATTTCACTTTCATCGTTTTCATGGTCTGCTCCCGTCGTGTGAAGGGTTGCCGGGAACAGGCTGCCCCGAGGGCGTCTGCCCCCGGGGGTTGGGTGAATCGAATGAATTTACGGGGCGTCGAGCGCGTTCGCCGGACAAGCAAACCCCGCGTGGGTGGGCAGGAATCGCTTCCCGGCGGCGGGTATCCCGCCTTGTGCCAGGCGGCTTTGCTCGCCGGTGTTCACAACAGCCCCGTCTGGGCGAACGAGTGCCATTGCCCGCCGCCGACGATGAAGTGGTCCAGGACTTTCACATCCACCAAGGCCAGCGCCTGCTTGAGCCTCTGGGTGATGGCCTTGTCCGCCTCGCTGGGCGACGGGTTGCCGGAGGGGTGGTTGTGGCAAAAAATCACCGCTGTGGCGTTCTTGACGAGCGCCGCCTTCACCACCTCCCTGAGGTAGACGCTGGCGGCGTCTATCGTGCCCCTGAACAGGCGCGAGAACGCGATGACCCGGTGCTGAGTGTCAAGGAAGATGCAGGCAAAGACTTCATGCTCCAAGGGCGAGAGCTTTGCCATGCACCAGTCCGCCGCCTTTTCCGGGGAATCCAGCAGTTTATTGGCGCACTGTTTGTCGAGCCTGCGCCGACATTCCTCAATCACCAGGTCGGACGGGGCAATGTGGTATTGGCCCGCCGAGTCGCGGACGAAGAGGGTCTTGTCCAAAATGGTCGGGCGTGTGGCTGTGTTCATGGGTGTCTCCATTGGAAGTGAATGCCGGAGAAACCTGCCCGCCAGGGAAGGTTTCCCCGGCGGGTGGATTGAGGGTGGGATGGGTGGCGTCAAGAGTCGGATGATTCCGGCCCCATCGCCTTGCTTAGAAGACCGGCGAG
>CAZOTR010000190.1:3252-7832 GCA_964582755.1 uncultured Methylococcaceae bacterium
GGCGTCAAGAGTCGGATGATTCCGGCCCCATCGCCTTGCTTAGAAGACCGGCGAGTATCCGCCCGGCGAGCGCCATATCGCCGGCCAAGGGGATGTCGTGGGCGGACAGCCCGCCAACGGTCTCCAGGAGCGGGGGATGCCCGTCCCGGCGAAGCGAGACCGTGAGCCGGTACAGGCTCCACGTCCTGCCGTATTCGGCCAGGCGCAGGCGGTCTTCGCGGATGCGCCGGCGGGCGAGCCGCCTGGCGCCCCGCCTGCCGTGCAAGGCAAGCGACGCTTCTTCGATTTGCCGGGCGGGCACGTCGGGGACATACCAGCGCGGCATGTCCGGGCCGTCCCCGCCGTTGCGCACCGCGCCGGGAACCCGGCGTCGGCTAAACCGGCCCAGCCAAGTGGGCGGCTCGGGGTCGGGCTGTATGTGGATCTCGACTGTCCCGCCGGGAATGGCGAAACGGATGCAGGCCGTGTAACCGGCGGGGGAAAATCGCAACACGGGAATCTCCTTGACGTCGCGGGATGGGCGCAGGGAGGTTCCGGCCGCAAGGGGGAATCCCCCCGCGGGTGGTTTTTGGTGAAGCTGGAGCGGCTTACCGGCCTGGGACGCAAGGCTTTGCGTCTTTGGCTTTCAATGCAATTCGGAGCAGTTTTCTGAGGATTCGGAACTCGCGTTCGCCCTCGGTCTCTTCAATTCCGTCGGGTATTTCGCCCAACTCCTGGAGGGATGCCGATCCGTTGTCCAGGACGTCAAGGACAAAGCACGGACTGTGCGTGGCAAGGCCGGTCAGAAATTCATCCAGTTCGGCGATGCGTTTTTCGGCAGCGAGCCGCTCTTTCAACAGGCGCTTGAATTTCTCGGCGTACTCTTTCTTTTCTCGTCTGTTCATGGCTTTTTTCCTTGAATATTTCGTTTCTACAGGCCATGCGGGGAGAAGCCGCCGCAAGGGTGGCTTTCCCCCGCAGGCGAATGTCAATGGCAACCGCAAAGTTGTCGCAGCTTGTTTTGGGCCTCCCTGATCGCCTGGTCGGCGAGGTCGAGGGCCTCCTCGGCCAAATGGCTACCGTCACCGCAAGGATCGTAGTCGATGCCGCACAACGCGGCCCCCGCCAGCTTGACACCGACACGAAAGGCTTTCACGTTCACGCTGACATACCACCAATCCTTCCCATAGGCGCAGGCGCGCCGGTAGTCCTCGTGGCCGTACTCGGGGTTGGCAGGCAGAAACCATTGGCAACTGTTGCGGCCGCCATGGCGGTGTTTGATGGCGCCATGCTGCCATTGGGTGACGAACTGTCCGATGGCGGCAACACCGCAGTCCCACCAGCCGTTTTCGTCATCGACGACGGTGGCACGCAGCGTGAAGCCTTCGGCTTCCCATTCGGCGAGCTTGTTGCAATGGCGGCCCTCCCGCCAGCGGAATCCCACAGCCTCAATGCGGGCGGCAAGCGCGGTTTGACTGCGCACACTGCGCAGCGCATGGAGGGCGGGAACCGTGAGGTTGCGCCGGAAAGTCCGGTAGGTTTCGGCCTGGATGTTCATGGTTTTTCCTGGGATTGTGAGGCCCGCAGGGAAACCATGCCCTTGGGGAGGATGGTCTCCCGTCGGGCCGGCGTGGAAAGAGACGCCGGCGGGAAGTTTTTCCACCGGGTCGGTTTGGATTGGAATCAATGCCTGCGGCGCGCCCAAGGGCGCGGCCGCCGGAGGCGCAGGCTCGCGGCGGCAAAAGGTCTCCGGGTTTGGCGAGGGCGGAGGCCTCGGCGGCTGAGTACGCAGTCGCCACGGTTTTGCATGATTATCGTAACGGCTTTTCCAAGCCTCCCGCAAGAGCGGCTTGGAAAAGCCCCCCCTTGTGGGGGGGGGCGTGAAGCCAGGCTTGGATGATGGGGGGGCCGTTCAGTCGGGGAAATCGACTTTTGTTTCCTCAATCGAATAAAACTCCCCTTCGTGTCCCTCGAAGTAGGCATCGACCACCTCCTCGTCGGACAGGCCGGAACAGTCCTCCGGTGCCGCCCGGTCGGCGCGTTCCGGCCACCAGGTCCTTGCGATTTCAGCCACGGCGGCGTGGGCCTGTCCGTGGGAGGCGTGGGCCGACACGTCCATGCCGTGCCGGTGTTCGTAGATCACGACAAACACCGGGCGGATCATGGCGCCGCCCCTTCCCGTGCGTCCGAACCGGAAACGCCTTCCAAGACACGGTAAGACTGGCTGTCCGCCAGTTCGCCGTCGCTCAGAAACACCCACACGCCCTTGTCGAATGCGACGGCATAGCAGTGTTCCTGCTCCGGCAAGACTTGCGTGACAATGCCGACGGCCTCCGGGCCGGTTTCCACTTCCCCCTCTTCGTCCACCCATGCGGTTTCTCCGTGGATGGACAGGATTCGCGTTCCAACCGGCAAGGGCGCGCTGCCCAAAATCCGGTAAAACGCCCCGTCAGCCAGGTCGTCGGCATAGGCGTAGGCGCAGACCCCGTTGGCAAACAGCAAAACATAGCTGCCTTCCAACTCTGAAGGAACGCCAACCACCGTCCCCACCGAGTTCGTGCCTGTGTGCGCGTCGATCTCGTCGTCGGTGTCGCCGTATTCGCCGAGGACCGACAAAATCCGTGTTCCCATAGGATATTGGGGCCGGGGCGGGTTGCCGTCCGGCCCGGCCCGGTGGGCATCCGGCACTCCGTCACAGGTTTCAGGGTCGTCCGCCGGGATCGTGTTTAAAAACCCAACCACATCCAAGACATCCTCCTCGGCCAGTTCCGCCACCCTTCTTCTCAAGGATGCCAAGACATCGGCTGGCGCAAGGTCTTCCCATTCCGCCATGTTGGACTTCACACAAAACGCCAGGTCAAAGTCATGCAGGTACATGGCTTATCCCTCCAACTCATGGCCGGCAAGCTCGCCGTCCGCCAATTCCGCCACCGACACGACTTTCCCGGATGCGTCTAATTCCAGCGTGAAGCGCTTGCCGAAGACCTTCGGGCAACCGGCGAATGACGGCAGCAGGCGTTCAATGGCCTTTGCCGGAGTCGCGGAGGTGTTGGCCACCACGAATTTTTCAAACGCCCAGTCATCCTCGTCCTTGACCGACTGGTTGTAGCTGTCATGCTCGTCAAAGTACGAACAGGCTTGGTTCACCACTGAACCGGAGGCGTCACCCTTCGGCACCACGAACAGCCCCTCGCCCTCCAGGTAGATCGAATTGCCTTCGATTTCGACCGTATTACCGTCAAAGGTCAGGCGGTATTTTTCGCAAAATACCGCATCACCGCACACCCACTGGCCTTCGAAATTGGCCCGGTGGGTTTCGCCGACAATCTCCACATCGACCGCCTGCCCGTCCATCCCGATCATGTGCCGGTGCAGCCAATGGCCTTGGGCTAAGGGATGGTCGTAAACCAGCATCCCCTTGTGCCACGCGTACATCCAGTGCGGCGCGTTCTCCTCACTGAAACACTCCAGCTGGGCGATGGCGACCTTGCCGGTCTCCACGTCCTCGCGGGTGACGGTTTCCGCCTGGTCGAGATTCACCGGATAAGCGCCTTCCTTGATGGGATAGCTCTGGATGAAAGACAGCACTTGCCGGGGAATGACCGGCACGTCGTTCAGCAACTCAAGGCAATCCCATTTCCTCAGCGTGTCATAACCCTTGGCAAACGTCTCGGGCTCAAGGCCCGCCGCCAATGCCTGGATTCTCCGGATAACCTCCTGCCTGACGACACCGGCCACCTGCTTGACCACTTTGTCTTCATCGACCAGTTTGTCCCGGTCGGGAAGCCTTGCATGAAACAGCGAGGAATCCAGGTGGATCACATTGCTGTTGTCCCCCCGGTGCCAACTGCGCGGCGTTTGGTAAACCGGCAAGCCTTGCAAGTAGATATGCAGATCCTCCACCGATGCCGTCCACGCCTCGCCGGCGCCAAACCCTTTCAGGTAAACCTGGCCAACCCCGGTTTGGATGAACTCGCGTCCCGAGTCCAGCGCCCAAGGCCGCTTGAGTGCCTCGCCGTTGAACACCACCGGAATGGGAAAACCCTCGGCCAAAGCCGCCAAGCGGCCTGCCACCTTGCCGGGTTCGGGCTTGAAGCCGTCCAGCTTGACGGTCGTCACGCCGTTCCAGCGTTCGCCTTGGCCGATGGCTTCGGCGGTGAAAAACAAGCCGCAGTCGTAACAATCGTAAACGCCTTCGTCGTCCGGGCCGGTCAGATTGTCCGACCCGCAGCCGCAGGCGTCGCCCTCGAAGCGGGGTTCCACCGGGCAGCGGATGACCGGCGTGACCGCCACCGGCTGGAAGGACAGGATGTCCGCCGTCGGCATGGCGATCCGCTGGCCCCGGCTTTCCACCGTCAGGTGTTCGCAAGCGAACAACGCCGACAAAAAGCCGATGCCAAACGGATGTTCACGCTCCACCAGCTCGGCGTCCCAGCCTGACTCGGCCACGGTGAGCAAGGTTTGGAAGCTTTCAATTCCGCACCCGTCATCGCGAACCACCAGGGTCTTGGACTCGGGGTTAAAGTCGATCACGACCTTCGTCGCACCGGCCCGGCGGGCGTTCTGCATCAGCTCGCCCAACACCGTGGTGGCGTCGGTGA
>CAZOTR010000191.1:0-3364 GCA_964582755.1 uncultured Methylococcaceae bacterium
GTCAAGCGCCGGTCAAACGCAATTCCGCCTCGCGGTATTTGGCGGCGGTCTTCGCCAGCACCTCGGGCGGCAACCTTGGCCCCGGCGGGGTCTTGTCCCAGTCCAGGGTTTCCAAATAGTCGCGGATGATTTGCTTGTCGAAGCTGGGCGGGCTGATGCCGACGCGGTACTCGTCCACCGGCCAAAAACGCGAGGAATCCGGCGTCAACACCTCGTCAATCAGGTACAATTCCCCTTTTTCGTCCAAGCCAAACTCAAATTTGGTGTCGGCGATGATGATGCCCCGCTCTAAGGCATAGGCGGCGGCCTCCTGGTAAATGCGCAGGCTGGCGGCGCGGACTTGTTCCGCCAAGTCCTGGCCCAACAGCTCCACGGTCTTGGCGAAGTCGATGTTCTCGTCGTGGCTGCCCATCGCGGCCTTGGTGGAAGGGGTGAACACCGCCTCCGGCAGTTGTTGCGCCATTTGCAGGCCCGCAGGCAGCGGGATGCCGCAGACCGCGCCGGTCTTTTGGTAGTCTTTCCAGCCCGAGCCGATCAAATAGCCGCGCACCACCGCCTCCACCGGCAGCGGCTTGAGCTTGCGCACGACGACGGCCCGGCCTTGCAATAGGGCGCATTCGGCAGGGTCTTGCACCGCGTCTTCTAGCCGCAAGCCGGACAAATGGTTGGGGATGATGTGCCGCATCTTGTGGAACCAGAAATGGGCGACGGCGGTCAGAACTCTTCCCTTGCCCGGAATGGGGTCGGGCAAGATCACGTCGAAGGCCGAGAGCCGGTCGGTCGTGACGATGAGCATGTGTTCGTCGTCGATGTCGTAAATATCGCGCACTTTGCCGCGCGCCCGCAAAGGCAGGCTGGCCAGATTGGTTTCATATAAGGTTTCGGGAGCGTTCATGCTTTCTCTCTTGGGTTTCTTGGATGCACAGCGGGCAGTTGGGTAATTTTGTCACGCTTGGCGGCAAGCGTGAAATAAATCGACGTCGGCATCCATGGGTTGGCTAGGCAAAGCCGTAGGCTTCGCGTTTGGCGCGCTCGTCGGCGGCCCGATGGGCGCGGTGTTCGGCGCGGCGGTGGGCCATCAATTCGACCAAAAGCGCGGCGGGCAAGGCCCGTTCAGCGCGGAGATCGAGTCCGCCGAGCAATATCGGGCGCAGATGGCCTTTTTCACCGCGCTGTTCTCGGTCATGGGCTATGTCGCCAAGGCCGACGGGCGCGTGAACGAGGCGGAAATCGAGCTGACCCGCAAGGTCATGGCCCGGCTGCCGTTGAGCGAGGCGATGCGCAAGACCGCCATGCGGCTGTTCACCGAAGGCAAGCGGTCGGATTTCAACCTGGACGGGACGCTGGACCAGTTGCGTTCCGAATGCCGCAACAGCTTTGCGCTGCTCCGCGCTTTCGTGGAAATCCAGTTGGAGCTTGCCTTGGCCGACGGCGCGCTGCATGCCGCCGAAGAACGCATCCTGCTGCGGATTTGCGAGCGCCTGCGCTTCTCCCGCTTCGAATTGTACGCGCTAAAGGCTGCGCTGGAGGCGCAATTGCGCGTCGCCCAAGGTGGCCGGCGCGGGCAGCAGGCGTATGTGCGGGAGCGCGAACCCACGCTGGCGGAATCCTATGCCGCCTTGGGCGTGTCCGCCGCCGCTGGCGACGAGGAAATCCGCCGCGCCTACCGCCGCCTGTTGAGCCGGCACCATCCCGACAAACTGGCGGCGGCGGAGATGCCGGAAGAAAAAATCCGGCTGGCCAACGACAAGACCCGCGAGATCCGCAAGGCTTGGGAAGCCGTCCGCAAAGCCCGCAACCTGTAGACAAGCGCCATTTCTCCACGAGGACAACACCATGCCATCATTCGACATCATCTCCGAAACCAACCTGCACGAAGCCGCCAACGCGGTGGACCAGGCCAACCGCGAGGTCGGCACCCGCTTCGACTTCAAAGGCTCGGGGGCGAAATACGAACTGGCCGAGTCCGTCATCACCCTGAGCGCCGAAGGCGGCGACTTCCAACTCCAACAGATGCGGGAAATCCTGCACATGAAGCTCGCCAAACGCGGCGTGGACATCGCCAGCCTCAAGGCCGACCCGCCCGAGTTGCTGGGCCGGCAGGCGAAGCAGAAGATCACCCTCATCCAAGGCATCGAATCCACCTTGGCGAAGAAAATCGTCAAGCTGCTCAAAGACAGCAAGATCAAAGTGCAGGCCGCCATCAACGGCGACAAAGTGCGGGTCACCGGCAAGAAGCGCGACGATTTGCAGGAATGCATCGCCCTGTTGCGCGCCACCTCGCTGGAGCAGCCCTTGCAATTCGACAATTTCAGGGATTGACCTACCATGGGCGGCGTCCACGCCGGTCGCCGCCCGTTTTCATTAAACCCACTAGAGATATCAATGTCATTTGAAAAATCCAAATTAACCCGCGTCGGCGTCTTCTATGATGGAAATTATTTTTTTCACGTCAGCAATTACTACCAATACCAGCACTCCCGCAAGGCGAGAATTAGTATTGACGGGCTGCATGAATTCATCCGCCACGAAGTGGCGGAAGTCGAAGGAGAAGATGTCAAATACTGCCAAATCGTCGATGCCCATTATTTTCGCGGCCGGCCACGCGCGCAGGAGGCGGAGGCGCGGGGCTTGTTGCTGCGCGAGCGCCAGTTCGACGACATTCTGATGCGCGAGGGGGTCATCACGCATTACCTCCCCTTGGGGCCGGACGGCGAAAAAGGCATCGATGTCTGGCTGGCCTTGGAAACCTATGAACTCGCCATCTACAAACGCTTCGACGTGATCGTGCTGATCGCCTGCGACGGCGACTTCCTGCCGCTGGTGCGCAAGCTGAACGCCTTGGGGACGCGGGTCATGCTGTTGGGCTGGGGATTCTCCTACATCGACCAAAGCGGCAAGGACCGGGAGACGCGCACCGCCCAAGTGCTGCTGGAAGAAGTGACTTACCCGGTGTTGATGCACCAGATCATCGACGACCGTTCACGCAAGGGCGACGCCAGGATCGACCAACTGTTCGTGCCGCACAAAGACCTGGGTGCGTTCCAAAAGCCTGCGGAAGCCGTCAAAAAGCCCCCTGTTCCCCCTTTGCCCCCCGCCGCGCCGTCCGGCACTGCCACCACCACGCCATCCGGTGCCACCGTCCCGCCGGCAGGCAATCTGTCGGGCAAGATCCAAGCCTTGCGGGAAGGCTTCGGCTTCATCACCCCCAACGACGGGTCCAGCAACCTGTTCTTCTTCCATGCCTCGGTGCTGAACGCCGACTTCAACGAACTGCGCGTCGGCGACGAGGTGACTTACCGCATAGGCAACAACGACAAAGGGATTTGCGCGGTGGATGTGGAGTTTGTGGCCTAAACGCAGG
>CAZOTR010000191.1:3464-7823 GCA_964582755.1 uncultured Methylococcaceae bacterium
AACAACGACAAAGGGATTTGCGCGGTGGATGTGGAGTTTGTGGCCTAAACGCAGGAAGAAAGGGAGCAAAGCCCCTCTCCCTGCGGGGAGAGGGGTTGGGGAGAGGGGCTTTTAAAGCATGTTCTAAGCGCTGCTATCCCCATAATCGCAAATTTCCATGCACTCTCTTTGCACCCAGGATAAAACGATGGCTATAAGTGGCTATGCCGACACCGGCACCCAGCGCATCCGCGCACCTCGCTACAGCGCGGTTGGCCAACAAAAGTCGTCTGGCGCCACCTACACGCCAGCGGATTTCGGCGCATTTGTGGCCGAACAAATGGTTCAAGTCGCGGATTTGCCCAAACAGGGAAAAATCCGCGTTCTCGATCCCGCGTGCGGGGACGGGGCATTGCTGGACGCATTGCTCAAACGTTTGCCGGACGCAGATACAAAACGCTTAGAGGTGATTGGATACGACACAAATCCAGAGGCTCTGCGGATTTGTTCACACACGCTTGGACAGAATTTTCCAGGGCTGCATGTGCAGTTGGAAAAAATTGATTTTGTCGGACATGTCTTAAACCAGCAAAGCCAAAGTGACCCGTTTTCCGTGGCAGAGGCTACAGAGCCATTTCACTTGGTCATTGCCAACCCACCCTATGTCAGAAACCAAATCATGGGGGCCGAACAAGCCCGGCAGCTTGCGCAAGGGTTTGGCCTGGCGGGCCGGATCGATTTATATTACCCATTTTTATTGGGAATCTCACAAGTCTTGGCCGAGAATGGCGTGTCCGGGGTCATCACCTCAAACCGCTTCATGACCACAAAGTCGGGACAAGCGGTTCGGCGGGCACTGCTGTCACGCTTCCACATTTTGCATGTCTGGGATCTGGGCGACACCAAACTATTTGATGCCGCCGTCCTCCCGTCGGTGCTATTGGCCCGTGGATCTTCCGGCCTGCGGCATCCCCATGCCGAAGGTATCGCCTATTCATCCATTTACGAAACCCAAGACCTTGCGGACCGGGAAGCCAAAGATGCCCTATCCGCATTGTCTGCCGATAATGATACCGTGGTTTCTATCCCGGACGGTCGGCGTTTTCGTGTCCGCCATGGAACCTTGGACAACGGCGGCGACCCGGAAGGCATCTGGCGGGTCGCCACACCCGCCACGGATCGTTGGTTAGCAACAGTGGAGGCCAATACCTGGGACACATTTCGCCGAATCGGCAAAATCCGTGTCGGCGTCAAATCGACGGCGGATAAAGTCTTTGTCCGCAGCGATTGGGCGAGTCTGCCGGGCGGGCGGCCAGAATTGCTTCGCCCGCTGATAACCCGGCACTGCGCCCGCCGCTTCAAGGGCCGTATTCCCGCACTAGCGAAACATGTCAAGGAAATCCTTTACCAGCACGAAATGACTAAAACGGGCCGGGATCCGGTGGATTTGGCGCTTTACCCGAAAGCGGCTCGTTATCTTGCGGAATATCGCGACGTTCTTGAAGCCCGTGCCTACCTCATCGAGGCTGGTCGGCGATGGTATGAGCTTTGGGTGCCGCAAGACCCCGCCGCATGGAGTCTACCCAAGCTGGTCTTTCTGGATATTTCTGACAAGCCGATATTCTGGCTCGACACCGAAAGTGGTGTCGTCAACGGCGAGTGCTATTGGTTGCAATGCGAAAACAGCGGCGAGCAAGATCTGCTGTGGTTGGCACTGGCGGTGGCTAATTCAACATTCATCGAAGCCTTCTATGACCATCGCTTTAATAATAAGCTGTATGCGGGGCGGCGGCGTTTCATCACGCAATATGTTGAGTTGTTTCCGTTGCCTAATCCGAGTTGTGAAGCAGCGCGGGATATTATCGCCATAGCCAAAAATATACACTCCATACTGCCATCAATCGAAGCTGACAGACTTGCTGTCGAACTTGACGCGAAAATTTGGAGAGTTTTTGGACTAGAGCCACAGCAGTTTCAATATCAAATATTTACTTATGGAAATTTAGGCTTTAGTGGCAAACACCAATAAACCAATAGTCCGCCATGCTTTCCAAGATTATATTTAGTTACCATTTAAATATAAAACCACTGAAAATAAGCATGGTTGGTAAATGTCTTTTGTTTGTCCACCAATTGCGCTGTAACATTAGACAGGATGGCCCAAATTATCTAGTCGGTATATTTTGTTTTTGTCACCGCTTGAACCTCCATAAAACTTACAAGCCTCTCATCCACAGAATGAAAGACAGCCTCAAAGTCGAGGGTAAAGCCATCTCGCTTTGTTAAATTTTTCCGCACTTGCCTCCCGACCGCATGCATAACGAAGTCTGCTACTTCAAGCGCTGGATCTGCCACAGACTTCGGCATGAAATAACACTCAACTGGAATTAGTTTATTATCCTCCTTAATTTCAAATCCTTGAAATGCATTCTCTACTAGGGAATTAGCTCTGTCAGAAGATTCAAAAATTACTCTCACCTCTTTGCATGTCGTCCACTTAAATATATCAACAATCCGGTTTTGCAAGCTTTTTGCAATCAACTGAACAGATCCCACCTCCTCAACGAGGGTTGTTGTCGTTGACATAATTGCTCCAAAGCGAGCGAATTGCTGAGTTTTAAAAAACTCCGCAACAACTCTTATCTGTTCTGCATTAGCCTTTTGCCCGAAGTCCGAGGCATGTAGAGGAGTTTCCGGTGAACCCGTAATGCGTCGGCGGACTTCACGCCAGGGTTGGCGAATAACAAGATCAAGATTGCAAGCCGCTACGGCGCACCCGCCCAAGCCATAAACAGGCTGCCCTTTAACAAGGGCTTCGTGACCTGTGTCGTCAACAAATACGACAAGGCAGTCCTTAGGTAATATCAAATTCATATTCGCATTGTATTGAATGGCATTTTTGTAATCAAGCGCTGTCTTGTCTGTCATGCTCCGCTCACGGTGTCAGCAGTTCCGGGACGCTGACACTCAGAGCCTGGGCAAAGACTTCGAGCGTGCTTAAAGAAACGTTGCGTTCTTCACGCTCCACCGACCCAATGTAAGTGCGGTGAAGTCCGCAAAAATCGGCTAGGGCGTGTCATCAATTAAGCCAGACGACGGCGGCGGCGAGGTGGGTGCCGCCTAGGAAGTTTCGGGCGGTCTTGTCGTAGCGGGTGGCGATGGCGCGGTATTGCTTGAGCCTGGCAAAGAAGTTCTCGATCAGGTGGCGGGCCTTGTACAGTTCGCGGTCGTAGTCGCGCGGCTCCTTGCGGTTGCCGCGGGGCGGGATGACGACTTGCTTGCTCGCCGCTTGCAGCGGCCCGACCAGGCGCTCCCGGGCGTCGTAGGCCCGGTCGGCGATCACCGCCTCGGCGTCGGTGTCGGCCAGCAGGGCGTCGGCCCCCTCCAGGTCGTGGGCCTGCCCCGGCGTCAGGTGGAACCCCGTCGGGTTGCCCAGCGCGTCCACCGTGGCGTGGATTTTCGTGCTTAAACCGCCCCGGCTGCGCCCGATGGCCTCCTCTTCGGCCCCCCTTTTTTCGCCCCCGCGCTGTGCTGGTGCGCCCGGACGATGGTCGCGTCGATCATCGCATACTCGTTGTCGGCGTCCCCGGCCAGCGCCTCGAGCACCCGCCGCCAGACCCCCGACCGGCTCCAGCGCGAGTGGCGCGTGTGCACCACCCGGAAGTCCCCGAAGCGCTCCGGCAAGTCCCGCCACGGGATGCCCGCCCGGTAGCGGTACAGCACCGCCTCGACGAACAGCCGGTTGTCCTTCGCCGTCACGCCCACATGGCCCTCCCGCCCCGGCAGCAGATCCTTGATCCGCTCCCACTGGTCGTCCCGCAGCCCGTACCGTCTCGCCATCGCCCAAATCCCGCAGAAAAAGGCCCAATATGTCTTGCCTGGGGCAGAAGATCAATTGATGACACGCCCTAGTTGCTCTTGCGAGTATCCGTGCTTTTTCCGAAAGGCCCGGACATTTTCGGCAAGCGTGGCGCGTAGTGAAGGGCTTGGAATTCTTGGCATCAGCGGAACACATTGAAAAACCCATTGTTTCCAATTGATGACTATGGTGCTACAGACCATGAGTAGCAGGCGCTCCGTGTGGCGTAACACACGGCTGGCGCTTGGCAACGAGGGATGCAACCCCACGCGCCAAAAACGTTCTTAAACCCCGCTCGCCATGATAACCTTGCGCCTTTTGCGGTCTTGGCGCGGACCCCGCGCTCCGCAACCCGCCGAAGGTTCCCCCTATGATTCGATTGCTCCGCGAACTCCTCCAACAAGGCTTGGCCAAGCAGGTGTCCGCCACCGGGCTGGGCGTGTTCCGCATCTTGGTTGGCTTGGTGATTTTGCAGGAGGTGTTCTACCTGCTGTTTTTCCGCCATTTGATCTTCGACCGCG
>CAZOTR010000192.1:0-7729 GCA_964582755.1 uncultured Methylococcaceae bacterium
CTTTGTTTCATGACAAAGACTCAATGACTGCTTCGCTAGACAATAGCTGATGTTGGCTGGGATGGATTCGACGATCTTTGATTGGCGCTGGCGCTTTTTGTCGAATGTGCCAGGTTGGCGGCAATCCCTTAAGCGGTCATTCGCGCAAATTAGGAAACGCCCCTGACGGTCAGCAATGGCCGAACTAACGTCTCAGAACCAACCAAGGCCAAGGACTTCTTCGCTAGGCCATACCTGACGTTCGCCGCGCTGGTTTCGATGGGCTTCGGAAGGCGGCTTTTGGCCGGTAACGTTCCGTTCCCTTGCTTACACAGCCATCCATCATTCAGCCATCGCTGAGATAGATTTCCACGGTGGCAGTGGTCCATGTGGCGACCCCGGCACCGAGGAAATCCTTGTCCTCTGTCCACACCGGGCAGTCCAGCAACAGGGCGGCGGCCACGGCGGGCCAGTCGTTTATGTCACGGGAGGCAATGCGGGCTTTGGCCTGTGCTTCGACTTCGCTGAGGACATCATCGGCAATGGGCTGGACCGCCTTCAGAACTCCGTCATAGGCCGGACGCCAAACGTCTTCACTCAATCCACGCTTGGCCGCCAGTTCCTTGGAAAGGTAAAACTCAGCTTCGTCGGCATTGGCCTCGGCCACATAGAAGGCCACGGCACCACAGTGGCGCTCGATCAGATCCCTGGCCCTCCGCCCCAGCACCGCGCGGATGAGGATGTTGGCGTCAAGCACCAAGCGCTTATGCTGCATGGCCGCGCTGGTGCCGCCATTGCTTGAACTCTTCCAGCAAGGCATCTTCCTTGAGGCCCAGCCGGATCAGTTCCTCGTCCACCTTCTTCCCAGCCTGCAACAAGGCCTCCCGTTCGGCTTGTCCCGGCCGCCTGGGAACCGGGATGAAGAACCCGATGGTTTGGCCGTGCCGGGTCACCTCGATGGGTTCGCCCGAATCAAGGCAGGAGGAGAGCTTTTCGCGAAGCTCGCGCACGCCAATGCGTTGTGTCATGGACGCCCTCTAAATTGTGAACGTGATTGTGTACGCAATATAGCACAGACTTGCGTTTTTTTATCCGGCAAATGGCTTGCGTCAAGCATTTCGATGTAAGTGCCAGCGAGGCCGCATGAAACTCGGGTTCCTTTTCAATCAAAGCGAGGAATCCGCCATGACCCCGAAAACCACCGACAACGACGCCACCCATGCCCCTTGGAACAAGGGCAAGCCCGTCGGCCAGAAACTGCCGCTCAAGCTGAAGGAGATTTGGGCGATCCGAATCCGGCTCCAACTGGCCAAGCAAGCGCGGGAGCTCGCCCTGTTCAACCTAGCCATCGACAGCAAACTGCGCGGCTGCGACCTGGTCGGCCTGAAAGTCTCAGACATCGCCCAAGGGGGGCGCATTGCCTCGCGGGCTATCGTCATGCAGCAGAAAACCCGTCGACCTGTGCAATTTGAGATCACCGAGCAAACCCGTGAATCCCTCAAATCTTGGATCGACCAGGCCAAACTCAAGCCGGACCAGTACATTTTTCCCAGCCGCATACACGGCTCGCCCCATCTTTCCACCCGGCAATATGCCCGCATCGTAGAACACTGGGTCAAATCCATCGGACTAGACCCGGCAGCCTACGGAACCCACACGATGCGCCGGACGAAGGCGACCTTGATTTACAGGAAAACCAAGAACCTGAGGGCCGTCCAGTTGCTGCTGGGGCACACCAAGCTAGAAAGCACCGTGCGGTATCTGGGCATCGAAGTTGATGACGCCCTAGAAATTTCAGAACAGACGGAAGTGTAGTACACTTAAACCTCGGTGAGCGAACGCCGAAAGGCGGTCGTTCACCGATAACAAAAGGGAGAAAACCGACCCATTGCTGTCGGTGCCGCCTAGACAGTGAATGGCGGTGCAGTAGTCATAAGCGGACGTTCGGTTTTGCAGGTTGTGCCCTCGGCAAAGAGCCGTTCGAACCGTAGCCAGCAGTTTTGTTCACAGGATCTGGCTGTCTGGCTGCGGTTTTTCAAACTCGCTCTCTTCGCGATCAAGCGCCCACGGCACACTGTCTTGGGCCGCTATCCAGGATGCATATCCGCAGTTTGGCGGCGCCTGACGCTACCCGGCCCTTTGCCTCGGTTACGCTTGAACGCTCTTCGGAATGCGGTTTCCGATCCATAGCCCAGACGCTCTGCCACGGCCGCAACGCTGAGCCTGTCTTCGGTCAGCCAGCGCTCGGCCATTAGCATGCGCCAGGCGGAAAGATAGGACAATGGCGGCTGTCCGACCAAAGCGGCGAAGCGCTGGGCAAACGCCGTGCGGGACATGCCGGCCACTTTCGCCAGGGTCTCCACCTGCCAGGCCCGCTCGGGTGCGCCATGCATGGCTGCCAGCGCACGGGCGATTTTCTGATCTGCGAGTCCCGCCAGAATCCCTTGGGGTTCGGCTGCCTGTTCCACGTAGCTGCGAATCGCCATGACGAAAAGCACTTCGGCCAAGCGGTCAAGGGCGAGGCGGCTTCCAGTCTGAACCCTCTCCGCCTCGGACAGCATGAGGCCAGACAGAGCCGTCAACTGCGCTGAGCTTTGGGGGTCGCCTTCCATGGAAATGACGAGCAGATCCGGCAAGGCGTCCAAGAGAAGGTTGGCACCGCCTAAGCTGAATTCGAAATAGCCGCAGAGCAGCGTGGCGACCCCCTCCCCTTCGTCGCCAAAGAGTCGATGCGGGGTGTTCCTCGGCAGCAGCACCAAATCGCCGGCGCGGAGCGACACGCCTTGGCCGGACTCCATTAGTTCGAGTCGGCACCGCCCCGCCCCCACGATATGAAAGGAGGCTCGCCGTTCCTTCGGAGATTCCAACCGCCATTCCCCGCAAAACCGCGCGTGGTGGTAGACCTGTGCCTCCAAACGAACCACCGCAAGAATTGACGACAGCAAATCTTCTGAACGATCAATCATGAAATTTGGACCATCTGGTCTATGGCGTTCACTGCGGCTACTTTAGCATGGCCGCCGACGGTGCGAACACTGTCGCCCTTCCACCGCTTCCAACCTTTATCGAGGAGAAAACCATGACCACGTTCATATTCCATGACGCCGACAACGCCCCTGCCGCCGCACGGCCTGTCCTGGCGGAGGTTCAAACCAAGCTCGGCTTCATTCCCGGCCTTTTGGCCGGCCTCGCCGAGTCTCCCGGCGCGCTCAAGGCTTATCTGCAACTGACTGAGTTGCTGGATCAGTCGAGCCTAGGCCCGGCCGAGCGCCATATCGCGGCGCTATCGGCCAGTGTCGAAAACCGCTGCGACTATTGCGTGCCGTTCCATTCCCATATGGCCCGTTCCGTGGCTGGCGTGGATGACGCCATCGTGGAGGCGGCACGGAGCGGACAGGAGCTTCCCAATCCCCGCCTCAACGCCTTGGCGGTGTTCACCAAGGCGATAGTCCAGCAGCGCGGCTGGGTCGGCGACGCCGAAATCGACGCCTTCCTCGATGCGGGCTTTAGCCGAGCCGACGCGCTGGACGTGGTGCTGGCGGTCACCTTGAAAACATTGTCCAACTACGCCAACAGGATCATGCGGACACCGCTGGACGAGGCTTTTTCTGTGGAGGCATGGGCTGCATAAGCGCCGCTCCGATCCAATTAAGCCAACCATGCCAGGATTGCCAATCCAAAAAGCAAGCGCGGGGTTGCATAGCCCCTCGCTTGCGTATCGGGCAGCTCGGTTTAGCGGACAACCAGCCCGGTGACGCCGGGCGGCAAGGCGGCTAGGCTGTCCTGTTTTTGCAACGTGCCCGCATCCCCGATGCGATAAACGCCGATGCTGTGGTCTCCGCCGCTGAGCGTGTAGAGCGTACGGCCATAGGCCGACACGGCGAGGTCGGTCGGATGGTTTTCATCGGCTGCCCGGGTTTGCCACAGCTTAAGGTGCCCGTCGGGGGTGACGGTGAATGAAGAAATGGCATTGGCCGGGGTGTCCGCGGTGAAGGCAATTCGCCCGTTGGGGGTGGTGGCCAGCCAGCAGGCGGCTGTTTGCCCCACGGCGACAGCGCCGTCGATGGGCCGGGCCGTCCCGTCCTCCAGCAATTGATAGGAAGACGCTGTCGCGCCGTTGGCGGCCCCGCCTTGCGCTTCGGCGACAAAGAACTGGTCGCGCTTGCCGAAGGCGAAGCCGAACGGCGTCCTTCCGGCTGAGTCGATGACATGCCTAGCCTGCGGGATGCCGTTGTCCCCCAGGGCATAAGTCGTGATCTTGTTGGTGGCTTTTTCCGTCACGACCAAGGCGTTCCCGTCCCGGTCAAAACTGATTTGCGCCGGTGCCGTGCCGGCGCCGCTGAGTTTCTGGTAAGAACCTTGCAATGGCTTCAATTTGCCGGAGGGGGGGTCGAACTGGAAACCGAAGATGGAATCGTCCCCAGAATTGACCACGTAGACCCGGTTATGGTCTACCGTGACGCTGACCGGGGTCACGCCTTCCTCTGCGGCCCGGTCCACCAGTTGAAGTTCTCCCTGCTTGATCCGAAACACCGAGACATCGTTGCTGCCCGCGTTGATTGCGAACAAATAGCGCCCGCTTTCACTCAGGGCCATGGCGCCTTGGTTGCCCAGGCCTGAACCGGTTCCGGTTCCGCCGGTGGCGTAGCGGCCTGCCGGCTGCATATGGCCGCTTTCATCGAGACGGAAGGCAAGCACCTCATTCTGGGTGGCGTTATTGCTAAGGGTGTAAACCGTTTCCAGGGCGTCTACCCTGGCGTGGGAGCTGGCGTTTTCCGCATCGGCAAAGCCGCTGGCGGGCACGAGTGAGGCGAGACAAAACGAAGAAACCAAAAGCTTGAGGGTTTTGTTCATGACTGATCTCCGAAAATTGATAAGTGGCCTGCCCTTGGTCAAGGGCACCAAGGCGAGTGGATTGTGCATGGCGAAAAATCACGAAATCCTCACGGGACGTTCAAATAAATATGAATGGTCAGTGCACCCCGGGTTGGTCAATAATCGACGCTCGGTTAATCCATATCCGGCGAGGACAAGGTTCGGGCAATGAAGCGTATCTTGGTGATCGAAGACGATGCCGACATCGGCGACATGCTCGGCATCAATCTGCGGGATGAGGGATTCGAGGTCGAAATCGCCACGGACGGCGCGAAAGGCCTGGGGAGGGTGAAGTCACAGCCTTACGACTTGGTGGTCCTGGACTTGATGCTCCCCGGCATCGACGGCCTGGAAATTTGCCGCGAAATACGGCGCATGCCGCGTTATCAGCCTATCGTCATCATCAGCGCCAAGACCACGGAAACCCAGCGGGTGCTGGGCTTGGAACTCGGGGCGGACGATTATCTTCCCAAGCCGTTTTCGATCCTCGAGCTCATCGCCAGGATTCGGGCCCTGTTCCGCCGCGTCGAGGCGATGGAAAGGGAGTCGCAAGCGAAGGCCGGCGTCGTGGCTTGCGGCCCGTTGAACATCGACCCGCTTGGGCACACGGTGACGCTGGATGGCCTGCCAGTCTCGCTGACCGCCAAGGAATTTGAGTTGCTGTTGTTCTTTGCCCGCAATCCCGGCCAAGTCTTTTCACGGTTGACGCTGTTGGACCGGGTGTGGGGTTATGCCCACGATGGCTACGAGCATACGGTGAATTCCCATATCAATCGCCTGCGCGCCAAGATCGAACGCGACCCCGCCCAGCCCGAATTCATCCAGACGGTATGGGGCGTAGGCTACAAATTCGCGGATTTCGGGGGGACTCGTTCATGAGGTTCCGATCACTCTACAGCCGGATCGCGCTCGTCTTCGCCGCGCTGACCCTCCTGTTCGGCGGCCTGTGCGGCGGCCTCGACCTGGTGGCGGCGAAAAACCACCAGCAGGAAATCGTCCAGCGGCTCAGCCGCGGCCTGGCCGGACACATCGCCAGCCATTGGCCGCTGGCCAAGGATGAAGGGTTCGACGGCAAAGCGCTGAGCGAACTGTTCCATATGCTGATGATCGTGAACCCCAGCATCGAACTCTATCTCCTGGATGCGAAAGGCCATATCCTCGCCTACGATGCCCCGCCCGGCCGGGTGCGGTTGAACGAAGTCGATCTGGCACCCGTCACAGCCTTCCTGGAAGGGGAGGCTCTCCCCCTGAAAGGCGACAATCCACGCCGCCCTGGCCGAAGGGAGGTATTCAGCGCCACGGCGGTGCAAAGGGACGGGCAGACGGCGGGCTATCTCTATATCGTGCTCGCCGGGGACGAGTACCAAAGGCTGGCCGAAGACGTCTGGCAGGGCCAGGTCTTTCAAAGCGTCATATGGACGGGGGCGGGGGCGCTTTTCCTGACCTTGGCGGCGGGCCTCGGCCTGTTCTCCTTGGTCACCCGCCGCCTGAATGCCTTGACGCACACAATAGCCGCCTTTGATGACACGGGTTTCGCCGGCGGCCTCAAGCTGGACCGGGCAATCCAGGATAGCCCCGACGAGATCGGGCAACTCGCCTCGACTTTTCTCCGCATGGCGGAACGCATCGCGGCGCAGGTTCAGCAGATCAAGTCCCAGGACGAGCTGCGCCGGGAAATGGTCGCCAATGTCTCCCATGACTTGCGCACCCCGCTGACTTCCATGCAAGGCTATCTTGAGACCATGCTGCGCAAATCCGATCAGCTTTCGCCGTCGGAGCAAAAAAGATACTTGGAAGTGGCGGTGCGCCAAAGCCAGAAAGTGGCTCACATGGCCCAGGAATTATTCGAGCTGGCGAAGCTGGAATGCGAGGAAGTGCAACCCAGCATCGAGCGTTTCTCGCTACAAGATCTAGTCCAGGATGTGGTGCAAAAATTCGAGCTGGCCGCCGCCCATAAAAAGGTCCACATCAGCACCCAGTTTTTGCATACCATTCCATTGGTCTATGCTGATATCGCCATGATTGAAAGGGTATTTGCCAACCTCATCGACAACGCTTTGCGACACACCCCGGAAGGTGGCCAAATTGAACTGGCATTGAGCCGGGAAGCCGGAGACAGGGTGCTGGTCACCGTCGAGGACAGCGGAACCGGAATCGCGAGCGAACATCTGCCCGGCCTGTTCGAGCGGGATTCGCCCTTGCGCGCCGCGCCACGAAAACACAGCGGGGGCGGGCTTGGCCTTTTGATCACGAAGCGCATCCTTGAACTACATGGCAGCACAATCAAGGCCTTCAGCGCACAGGGCCTGGGCGCGAGGTTCACTTTCAGCCTTCCTACCAGCGCACGAATCTGCCAGGAGGAGCAACACCTCCAAGGCCCCGCCACCCCAATGTGTCCGCTTTATTGAATAAAATAGCCGTTCACGAACAAACTTTGACCGGCAGGAATTGGCCGCCCAAGCGCCTGCATGCCATTGTTTCTAAAGCGGCCATTCGTTAGTATGACTCAAAAGAACGTGACGGCCCCTTGGATTAGGCCACAAGGCCGCCACGCTGTTGCTTCCGGCCATTAAACCTCGGTCTGCTCTGAGAGGCTGTTTGGAAATTCCGGGCACATGGAATAGGGTGTTGGCCTTTGCCAGCCATGAGCCAAAAGAAGCGGAAGAAGCGCTACCCGAGCAACCTGAGCGAGGGGGCGTGGCGCTGCCTGAAGCCGCTGCTGCCGGTGTCGGCGGTGGGCAGGCGCCGGCAGGTGAGCCTGCGCCAAGTGGTGAACGCGATCCTGTACGCGCTGAAGACCGGCTGCCAATGGCGGCTGCTTCCCCGCGAGTTCCCGGCCTGGGCGGCGGTCTACTACTACTTCCACCGCTGGTCG
>CAZOTR010000193.1:0-7714 GCA_964582755.1 uncultured Methylococcaceae bacterium
TTAAACCGATGTCCTTGGTCAACGAAAACGCCACCGATATTTTGGTTCGGGAAATGGGAGTGGTAGACACCATCCGTTTTATTGGTCAATTTTCTGTCGGGTGTGGAAATTATACGGAGGAGCGCCGGGCAATGGTTGATTCCATGACATTGGAGGAGATTTTTTCTGGCATTGAGGAAATGAAAAAGTCGGAGTAGCATGATCGGTGGGCAACAAAAAGACGTTGCCTCACCCTATACGGTCAGCTTATTCCTGCTGGCCTAGCCAAGCCAAAGCCCCTTCCCCCGCCGCCTTGCCCGTGGCGAAGCAGGCGGTGAGCAGATAGCCGCCGGTGGGCGCTTCCCAGTCCAGCATTTCCCCGGCGCAGAACACCCCCGGCAAATCCCTAATCATCAAGCGCCGGTCCAAAGCCTCGAAGGCGACGCCGCCCGCCGTGCTGATGGCTTCTGCCAAGGGCCGCGTGGCTTTCAGCCGCAGCGGCAAGGACTTGATCGCCGCCGCCAGCCGCGCCGGGTCGGCGAAATCCTCCGGGTCGGCCAATTCCCGCAACAAGCCCGCTTTCACGCCTTCGATCCCCGCCCGTTTTTGCAGATGCTTCGCCAGCGAGGCCGAGCCACGCGGCTTGGACAAGTCGTGGAGCAAGCGTTTCAGAGGCCGACCCGGCGCCAAATCCAAGCGCAGGGTGGCGACGCCCAAGGCGGCGAGGGTGTCGCGCAGCGGGGCGGACAAGTTGTAGATCAAGCCGCCTTCGACGCCGGTCGCGGTGACGACAAACTCGCCGACCAGGCTGTGTTCTTCCCCCTCCGCGTCGGTGAATTCCGCGCCCACTGTCTTGACCGGCTGGCCGGCGCAGCGGCTTTGCAGATGCTCGCTCCAATCGCAATCAAAGCCGCAGTTGGCGGGCCGCAGGGTCGTCACCGCCACGCCGCGCCCGGCCAGCAACGGCACCCAAGCCCCGTCGGAACCCAGCTTGGGCCAACTACCGCCGCCCAAGGCCAGCACCACCGCTCCGGCTTGGGCCAGATGCTCGCCTTGCGGCGTGGCGAAGCGCAAGCTGCCGTTTTCGTCCCAGCCTTCCCAGCGGTGGCGGCTATGGAACACCACGCCGGCTTTGCGCAAGCGGTGCAGCCAGGCGCGTAGCAGCGGCGCGGCTTTCTGATCGGCGGGGAAGACGCGGTTCGACGTGCCGACGAAAGTCTCGATGCCCAGCCCCTTGGCCCATGCGCGCAAATCTTCCGGGCCGAATTCGGCGAGGATGGGTTTTAGGTCGGCCAGCCGCTTGCCGTAGCGGGAGAGGAAGGCTGGCATCGGCTCGGCATGGGTCAGGTTCAAGCCGCCCTTGCCGGCCAGCAGGAACTTGCGGCCCACCGAGGCCATCGCGTCGTAGACATCGACGCGCACGCCGCCTGCCGCCGCCGCCTCCGCCGCCATCAATCCCGCCGGCCCGCCGCCGATGATGGCGATGGAGGGTTCTATGCGTGTGTCCATGTCATTCCCCGCGTTCTTGGATGAAGCGCAAATAAAGCTCCTCAACCTCTTTCCTCGCCCAAGGCGTGGTGCGCAGGAATTTCAGGCTGGATTTCAGGCTGGGGTCTTGGTTGAAGCATTTGATCTTGACCTCTTGGCCCAGCCTCTCCCAGCCGTAATGCTCGACTAGTTGGGTGAGTATGTTTTCCAGGGTGAGGCCGTGCAGGGGGTTGTTGGGTTGGGTATGGGGCATGTCCCAGATTCCGCTGGCTATGGCAGGAAGATTACTTTATTTTGCAGACGGCATAATTGCCGTTTTTGTCCCAGAGGACAGCCTCAAGGCCGCCATCGAACAAGTTGATTTCAAAGGATGAGCTTGTGTCGCCTACGGTCACCTGTACGATGGTTCCAGTGGAATCTAGGGCAATTTGGTCGGTAGCCAGTCCCTTGAAAGTCAGCACTTCCTGTTTGCCGTTGACGGTTGTTGAAAATAGGGGAATAAACGGCTCGGGTATGGAAAAGGAGCAGCTAGTCCCTACCGCAATATCCGCACGAGTGCTGTTGTTGATTGATCCGGGTGAGCCACTAAGCGCTTTGACTCGGTCCATCAAGGGTGAAAAAACGTCGGCTGTTGTGGATGTGCCCGTGCCTTTGCAATTTCCATAAATGCCATTGTCCAGCGTGGTGGGGCAGAGCTTTGCCACGGCGGCGGCAGCGTTGCCGATGTCTGTCTTGCCGCCAACACTCAACACCGAGCCAAGGGTCACCACCACATTGGTATAAGTCGTGTCACCCACTAAAACCAAGGGAATGCTCAGTTGGTTGGTGCTGGCGTTGTATGTGTCTTGGTTGCCGTTCGGCGCGCCGCCCCCCGTATTGACCACAGTCTGGACCGTCGCAAGCACATTGCTATAAATGCTGTTGCCTACCGCCACCGAAGGAATGAACAATTGATTGCTCTGAGTGTTGTAAGTATCGTAACTGCCGCTGCTGGTGCCTGGGGAGGAGATGCTTTTGATTTTGACTAGCACATTGGTATAGCTGGTGTTGCCAGCCACGACAGAAGGAATAGCCAGTGTGTTGGACGCGCCGTCATAGATATCATAACTCCCTTTGGCGGCACCGCCAAAGATGCCAACCACGCTATCAACCACAACCACCACGTTAGTATATTTGGTGTTCCCGGCCAAGACGGCAGGGATGGACAATTGCTGGGTGGCGGCATCGTAGGTGTCGGCACAACTGCCACCCGAGGCCAGAGCAAGCAGGGCTAATGTGGCAGAAATTTTCGATTTCATAAAATATAAACTCTTCATGCGATGTTCTTGAAAAGGTAGTTTGAAAAACTGGTTCAGGAATCGGGGGCTGTAAGGATAGGCGACAACACCAGTGGAAATAACTTTTAGCCTCCCGCAGACGAATACACCCCCCGCCCCCCCAGCAAAGTCCGGGTCACGCGCCCTTTGAAGCGCTCTCCGTAAAACGGCGTATTGACGCCCCGGCTCCACCAATCCGGCGCTTGCGCAATCCATTCCCGACCGGGATCGAACAGGCAAACATCCGCCCGCGCCCCGACGCCCAAGGTTCCTGCGTCCAGCCCCATGATCGCCGCCGGGCCGCAGGTCAGGCGGGCGATGGCCGTGGGCAGGTCCAACACACCGGCCTCCACCAGCCGCAGCGTCAAGGGCAGCAGGGTTTCCAGGGAGGCGATGCCGGCCTCGGTGGAGGGGAAGGCGTCGAGCTTGGCGTTCGGCTCGTGCGGCTGGTGGTCGGAGCAGATGGCGGCGAGGGTTCCCGCCGCCAGCCCCAAGCGCAAGGCGTCGCGGTCAGATTCTGCGCGGAACGGCGGGTAGACATGGGCGTTGGCGTCGAAGCCTTCGACGGCGCTCTCGGTGAGGTGCAGTTGGTGGATGGCGACATCGGCGCTGACCGCCACCCCCCGGCTTTGCGCCTCGGCGACCATGGCGACGGCGCGGGCGCTGCTCAATTGGCCGAAATGCACCCGCGCCCCGGTCTGTTCGGCCAGCACCAGCGTCTGCGCCACGGCGACGGTCTCCGCCGCCGTCGGGATGCCGGGCAGGCCCAAACGGCTGCCGACCGCGCCGTCGTGGACGCAGCCCTTGTTGCGCAGGCTAGGCTCCTCCGGGCGGACGATAACGAGCAAGCCGCAGCCCGCCGCGTATTCCAAGGCCCTCCGCAAAATCAACAGGTTTTCGACCGGCGCGTAGGCGTTGCTGACGGCCAGGCAACCGGCCTCCTTCAATGTGGCCATGGAGCTGAGTTCCTGGCCTTGCAAGCCGCGGGTCAACGCGCCGATGGGAACCACCCGCGCCTTGCCGACGGCCTCTGCCCGTTCGCGCACCAGATGCGCCACCGCCGCCGTGTCGATGACCCGGTGCGTGTCGGGCGGGCAGCACAGCGTGGTCACGCCCGCCGCCGCCGCCGCCGCCGTTTCGCTGGCGATGGTGGCTTTGTGTTCCTGGCCCGGTTCGCGCAAGCGGGCGCACAGATCGACGAAGCCGGGGCAGACCACCCAGCCGCTGGCGTCGATTTCTTGGGTAGCGGCGAAGCCGTCCGGCACCGCCCCGACGGCGGCGATCACGCCCTCGGCTATCGCCACAGGCAACACCGCGTCCACGCCGTTGGCCGGGTCGATGACCCGCCCGCCCCGGATGATTAAACGCTCCCCGCTCATATCGCAACCCCTCCCATTGCTTCTTCGTGTCCGCCTAGCAGCATGGACATCACCGCCATGCGCACCGCGATGCCATTGCGGACCTGTTGCAAAATCACCGACTGCGGCCCGTCGGCGACCCGCGAGTCGATCTCCACGCCCCGGTTGATCGGCCCCGGATGCATGACGATGGCATCCGGCTTGGCCTGCCGCAAACGCGCCTCGGTCAGACCGAAATAGGTGAAATATTCATGGGCGCTGGGCAGGAAGGCGCCGCTCATGCGCTCCCTTTGCAAGCGCAGCATGATGACCACATCGGCATCGGCCAGGCCGGGATCGAGTTCATGGAACACTTGCACGCCCAGGCTCTCGGCATCGGCCGGCAGCAGGGTTTTCGGCGCGACCACGCGCACTTCCGCCACACCCAGCGTGTTCAAGGCGAGGATTTCCGAGCGGGCGACCCGCGAATGCAGGATGTCGCCGACGATGGCGACTTTCAGCTTTGAGAAATCGCCTTTCAGCTTGCGGATGGTGAACATGTCCAGCATGGCCTGGGTGGGGTGGGAATGGCTGCCGTCGCCGCCGTTGACCACGCTGATATGCGGGGCGACATGGCGGGCGATGAAATGCGCCGCCCCGCTCTCGGCGTGGCGCACCACGAACATGTCCACCTGCATGGCCTCGATGTTGCGGATGGTGTCCAGCAAGCCCTCGCCCTTGGAGGTCGAGGAGGTGGCGATGTTGACGTTCAGCACATCCGCCGACAGCCGCTTGGCGGCGAGCTCAAAAGTCGTGCGGGTGCGCGTGCTGTTCTCGAAAAACAGGTTGACCACGGTCTTGCCGCGCAGCAGCGGCACCTTCTTGACCTGCTGCTCGGTGACGCTGGCGAACGACTCGGCGACATCCATGATGCGCACCAGCAGATCCCGGCCCAGGCCGTCGATGGTCAGGAAATGGCGCAGCCGTCCGGCGGCGTCGAATTGTAGGGCTTTGTTCATGGAGTGCCTACGCGGTTGCGGAAGAATGGAGGCTCAAAGCCAGAGGCGCCGGGCCGGTCAGCTTGATTTTTTCGTTGCTGCCCAGCTCCATCCGGCCGCCGATGCAATCGGCCTGCACCGGAATCTGCCGGCCGTCGCGCTCGATCAACACGCCCAGCACCACCTGCGCCGGTCGGCCATAATCGAAAATCTCGTTTAGCGCGGCGCGAATGGTCCGGCCGGTGTGCAGCACGTCGTCGATCAGGATGATATTGCGGCCTTCGACGCGAAACGGCAGCTTGCTAGGCAAGACCTGCGGATGCATGCCGATTTGCGAGAAATCGTCGCGGTAAAACGAAATGTTCAGCAGCCCCAAAGGCTCGCGCAGGCCCAGCCGGGCATGGAGCTTTTCGGCAATCCAGCCGCCGCCGGTGTGGATGCCGACCATCGCCGGGTCGTTCAAATTCCGCCGGGCAATCTCGGCCACCAAGCCGGCATGAAGCCGGTCCAGCAATTCGTCTATGTGCAATTGGAAATCAAGCATTGTGTCTTTCCTGTTGGGCGACATGTTCCAGCCATGTCTGCAAAATCAACTGCGCGGCCAGCACGTCTTTCACCGCGCCAAATTTGGCCGATTGCTTGGCGCGGCTTTGGTAATAAAGGCTTTTGGATTCGACGGTGGACAGCGTCTCGTCCATGGTATACACGGGCAAGCGGTAACGGCCTTCGAGCTGGCGGCAAAACTTGAGGATATACGGAGTAATCGGGTTTTCGCTGCCGTCTTCTTGATAGGACAAGCCGACCACAAAACCTTGTGGCTGCCAAGTTTCCACCAAACGGGTGACGGCATCCCAGACGGCTTGCTTGCGCTGCGCGGGAATGGTTTCCAAGCCGGTCGCGGTGCAAGTCAGACGCTGGCCCACGGCCACGCCAATATGTTTGTCGCCGTAGTCGAAGCCTAGGTAGGTGCCGGGTTTGGGCGGGGGGGATGGAGAAGTGGACATAGTGTTTTTAGCGGAATACGATGGGCGCAAGTCAAGTCCAGTAGGGTGCGCATCGCGCACCGTTTACGATGCCGGTTATTGCGATAGGTTTAAAAGCATACGCAATATTGCCGCAAGAATCCGTATCCATAGGGCTATCGGCATCCGTTAATGGTGCGCGATGCACACCCTACAGGGCTATTGGGGTTTAACGTCGGCGTTCACGCGCGGGCCGAGTGCGCAGCGCGAGGACCGTCGCGTGGAACGCCTTGTTGTGCGTCATTGGTGGTTACGGGTGAATACGTCGTTCAGGCTGATGAGCTCGACGGTCACGCTGTGTCTTTTTTCTGCATTTGTCGCGTAGTTCTCCAACAAGGCGACCCGCCTTTCATCACTGCGCCGATTGTCAGCGGTGTTTGGCCCGTGATCCGTATCAGCGATGCCGTTTGTTGCTACCGACGCGATACCTTTCTGCGATGCCCATGAAAAGGCTTTATCCAGCGCACTGATTAACTGTGCATCTGTGATGCCGTGGTTCTCTTGCTCCGCGATGAACCAAAGCCACTTCTGAGGAGACCACTCGATGGCACGACCGGTAAGCTCCGCGAATGGATCTCCTACATGGCTCAAATGGGCTTGGTTCGCAGCAAAAGTCACCCACCGCTGCCGCATTTCATTGAAGCCAACATGACCGAAGACAATAGCGAGCTGCACCCGCGATGCAGCTTGAAAGATGTCACCTTGGGACAATACAGGCACTGTTCATCTCCTATGATGCACAACATGATGTCGGCCTCAAAAGCGGAGTAGGGCGGGCAAACGGCTCTATCGTTTGCCCATGCGAAATCTCCACGAATCTTTGAAAAATCGGTGGGCAGGCAAAAAGACGCCTGTCCACCTTACCCGGCCAACAACCTGACCACGCTTGGAAACTCAGGTATTAAATTAGATTTTTCTAATTGCCCACCGGCATCAAAAAAATTGATTACGCCATTTTCATTGCAAATCCAAACTTCTACAGCGCCAGCCGAAAAATATAGCCCTCTTTTTTCTTCCATTTCTAGTTTTGTGTTGCTTGAAGACACGACTTCTATGCAAACTTCTGGGGCAATAGAGCATTCTGCTTCATGCTTAATTAAATTAAACCTTTGCTCTGAACACCAAGCAATGTCAGCCACTTTTGTGCCTTTTGTGGTTGCAATGGCACATTCAGGAAGGGCCATTCCGTTTTCCGGCAGTAGGCGAGAAATTTTTCCTTGGAAGGCAGAATGATACACTTTTACTGGCGACATCAAGATTTGCCCTTTTTCATTAAGTTCGATTTTAAAAGGCAGATTTTGCAGGCTTGGATGTTCGCATACTTCTTGCCATTGCATGAAAGTTAAAATCCTCTATCGTATCGCCAACTATAATCTGAGCGGAGGAGGGTGCGCATTGCGCACCATTTCCAATGCCCAATCTTCGTTAAGGTGCGCGGTGCGCACCCTACAGTCTTATCGTATTGGTAATTTCGCTCGTTCCGAAGCTCCGCTTGGGAACGCATATCTAGCAAGCTCTGCTTGCTGGGATCGGTATCGGGAAGCAGAGCTTCCAATACCCGGGTTCCCAAGCAG
>CAZOTR010000194.1:0-2784 GCA_964582755.1 uncultured Methylococcaceae bacterium
ATAGCTGGTTTCGATGTTGGCGTAGCGGTCGTGGGCGTCGGCAACTTCGGTGCGCTTGCCGAACAGGGCGTCGGCCTCGTCGAAAAACAAGATGGCGTTGCCGGTTTCGGCTTCCTTGAAGATGGCCGAGAGGTTTTTCTCGGTCTCGCCGATGTATTTGCTGACCACGGCGGAGAGGTCCACCTTGTACAGGTCGATGCCCAGTTCGCGGGCGACCACCTCGGCGGCCAGGGTCTTGCCGGTGCCGGGCGGGCCGGTGAACAAGGCGCTCAAGCCTTTGCCATGGGACAGCTTGCGCCCGAAACCCCATTCGCCGAAGACCCGGTGGGCTTGCCGGGCGTGGCTGCAAATCTCCTTAAGCTGGCTCAAGGTGTCTTGCGGCAGCACGATGTCTTCAAAGCCGCAACGCGCTTCGATCTTCACCGCCATTTCACCCAGCTTTTGATTGGACTGGCCGCGGCAGGCGTCGCGCAAATCCGCCAGGCCCAGGGCCGGCCGGCCGGCTTGCAGCGGGGCTTTGGCCTCGACCGTTTGGTAGGCCGCTTGGATTTGCCCTGGTGTCAATTGGAACTGCCGGGCCAAAGGCAAGGCCCAGCCTTCCGCGCCGGGCAACCCGGCCAAGACCTGCCTCCACGCGGTTTCCCGCACAGGCACGCCGGGCAGCGGCAAGGCGATGGATTGAAACACCAGCCGCCCGGACCCTTCGGCGGCTTGCCAGGGCTTTTCGCCGCCCAGGAATACCAGCCAGCCATACTCGTCCATGAGCCTTGAAAGCACCTTCAACAACACTTTGGCCCTAGGCTCATCGCCCAGCAGAACGTCCAGCGGACTGAGATAAACGGCGGCTTGGAGCAGCAGCCCCTCGCGCAAACCCAGCCGCAGCAGATCCCCGGCTTCCGCCTCCCGCACTGGCAGCAGGTCCAAGTCTATTCGCAGCAGCGGGCAGCCCAGTTGGGCGCAGGCATCCAGGGCCAGCTCGAATTTGCCCACGCCGCGTGGCCCGTGGCAATGCACGGCGACCCGACGGGGCGGGCCGGGCGGGCTAGTGATATGGCGTTGCAACAAGGCCGTGAGTTGGGCTTTCGCGTCCGCCGCCAGCCATTCAGGCGGCGAACCGGCCCCTGGACGGTGCAGGCTGGCAATGCCCAGCAAGCGCCCGTCGATCTGCGGATGGCCCAAGAGATACTGCAAGATGCGGGAGTCCAGCCGCAGCATCTTGCCCAAATCGCTGGAGCCGGAAGGGCTTTGCGGATCGTCGAGCAGTTCGAGCAAGCCTGCCTGGAACAACGGGGAATGGGCGGAAAAACTCGCCCTGGCCTGCCAGCGGCCAGACTCGTCTTCGCAAAGCAGGGTCAAGGCCAGGTCGATGCTCGGCCGCTTGCGGGTGATGTCGTCTTGGAGATAGGCATAAAGCCGGTCGTATTTGCGATCCAGTTCGGGCGCCAGGCAGATGAGCACGGTCTGGACTTCAAAGCCGGAGAGGCCGAAGATCCTCGCCAACTGGGCCAAAGGCAGCGCAACGCCTTGCTCAAGGCTGGCGGCAAGCTTGGCATGGATCTCAGCCTGGAGATGCCCGTGGCGGCGCAGCAGGCTGTCGGCCTCCCAGGGTTTTGGGGCGGGCGACCGGCCCTCGCCCAGCAGCCAGTCCACTTCTTCCGGGGCGATGAACACATGGCGCTCGGAAGCCAAGCGCTGAAAAGGCTGGGTCCGCGCCCGCAAGGACTGGGCCTGGCGTTGGATCAGCAAATCCAGGCTCCGCAATTCATCGGCGAGGTGTTCCCCAAAGTCCCGGTAGGCCGCCGGGGCTTGTGCCTGGAATTCTGGCTGCGCGCTCACGGAACCACCTCAAAGAAGAAGGATTTCCGCGACAAGCGGGCAATATCGACCACGATCTGGTGGAATCCAGGCGGCAAGTCGGCCGGCAAGGCCACCGAGAATTGGTCATGGTCTAGTTTCATGGCATCGACGATGGTCTTGCCGGTGATTTGCACCGTGGCCCGCCAGCCCTCCCAATGCCGCCCTTGGAAGCTGACGGTGGTCCCGGCCTTCCCTTGGACGGGGGACATTCCGTCGATGCTGGGCGGGACGTAAGGCGCTTGCGGCATCGCAACGCCGATATGGCGAACCCTTGCGGGCATGGGCTTTTCGCTTTCCGGGCTGGCGTCGATTTGCACGACGGCAACCTTGTACAACACCGATAGGCGGAATGGCTGGGTGAAGGTGCTCCACACCCGGGCAAGCTCCTCCATGTCCAAGGTGTTTTGGATAATCTGGATATGTTCGTGGGCATCCTGCAGGCCGTCCGCCAAATAGGTCTTGGGGATGGCCGGAAACTCGAAGAACACCCGCATCGCCTCGCCCAGGATTTCATGGGCGGCGGAGTTGCCGGTCTGCGCGTCGTTTTGCGCGTAAGCCGTCATCAAGTAGAACAAGTCCAAGGACAACGGCGGCGGAACCAAGATGCTGTCCGACCCACTCTTCAATTGCCAGTCCATATTCTTGAAGGCGGGATTCTCCCGCACTTGGTAGAGGAAAAGATTGATCCGGCGGCCTCCGCCCGCTTCATCGGGAGCCAAAATGGTCACGGGCGCCACAGGCGAAATCCGCATTTCCCCCAGCAAGAGGTTTCTTAGGGATTCGCTGACCCTGCCGATGGCGGTCGATGCGCTCATGGTTTTCCCCTTAGCCCCTGTTCCAGCCGCACAGGCGGCTCACATGGCTGCGTTCCCAAAACGCGCTGCTGCTCCGTGCGGCAGGGGCAGGGTTGGCGGGCTTGCCGGGGGG
>CAZOTR010000194.1:2884-7709 GCA_964582755.1 uncultured Methylococcaceae bacterium
CGGGGGGCTGGCCTTGGAATTTCCCGACAAGACGGAAACCACCCTCTGCAAATGGGCGTAGAAATCAGCGTCATCGCTGGGGGACGGAGCGGGTTGGCTGCCGCCGACACGGGGGTTCGCGTCGGCTGGCTGCGTCCCCGTGGAATCGACAGCCCAGCCCGGTTCGGCAAAGCCTGTGGAGGTGCCATCGGCAGGTTCAAACCTAGGGGAAGGCTTAGGCGTTGAAAACCCCGGAATATCGAGGATCGTGCTGTCCGCCGCCATTGCCGGGTCTTCCAAGGGTGGGGCCGGTTCCGCCGCCGGGGGCCACTGCCCCAACCCGGCATCAACCGCCACGCCGGGATAGGGAAATTGGGCCAGCGTAGGGGCTGCGGGCGTCAACACCGTCTGGGCGCTTGGCAGGCCCAGCAGAACCCGCACCCTGGACGGGAAAACCAATCCCCCGGCCTGGGGCGGTGCGGCATTGTCCGGGGGCGGCGGCGTCTCATTCGGCATTGTTCATCCTCTCGATTTCCCCTGCCAGCACTTCGATGTAGGTGAGGCGCCTGGGCCTGGCCATCCCCATGATTTCCTGCTCGCTCCAATGGTAGTGGTAGGCGAGGTAATGGACTTCGCGGCGCAGGCTGGCGTGGCTTAGGCGCAATTCGTCAAATAGAAACCGCACAGGGTCGAAGGGCATGGCATAGTCCTGTCCGCATTCGGGGCACTCCGATTCGAAGGTCAAATCCAAGCGGGGGGCCAGGGCTTCCATCTCACGCTCAAGCTCCATCCGTGCCAACACGGGAAGCTTGTCCACCCACTCGGCCGGAGGCCGGTGGAACGGGCCAATGCGCTCGATGCAGCGCTCCAACATCAAGGCCGACGCCCGTTCCTCGTCCCTTGCCGCGATGGGCGAAACCGCTTCCTCGTCGCCCCCGTTGGGAAGGCGGAAAGCGATTTCGCCGCAATGCCCGCCATCTTCAGCCTGAAACGCCGCCTGCGGCGAAAGAGCCAAGGTGTGGACCAAGCCCTGCGCCTTGGACTCGAAGACGGGAATGTCCTCGACGGAAAAGCTGACCGTCAGTTTTTTCCCGCAGCCCGGCGCTGGGCAGGCCAAATGCGCGCGAATCTGCCCGCCTAGGGTCAACTCGCGCAACTTGAGCATCAAGAATTGGCGGTCGGCGACGAGTAGCCGCCGCGCCACCGCTTCCGTCACCGGGGCCAGCGGGCCGATGCGGCGGACGCACCGGCTGAGCAAAGCCGTGACGCGAGGCGCAAAGTCCTGCCCTGCTTCCCCGGCCAGCCATTCTTCCTCGCGCCCGGTGAGGGGCACAATCTCCGCATCCCGGTGGGTCGTGCCTTGTCCATCGACGAAACCGCCTGGAAGCCGGACGATGGCGCTGTCCCACCGCCGATCCATCGAGCTTGGGCTGCCCGCTTAGGTCTCGGTCGGCTCGGCCACGGAAGCATCCCGCTCCCAGCCCTCGTGCTCTAGCTTGATCGTCTGGATCATCACGGCATTCCCGCCGGCATCGAGTTCGGGCAAGGCTTGGTATTCCGACACCCAGCAGCGGTGGACGTTATAGGCCAGGACGGTCTTGCCCTGTAGGTTGCAGACCTCGATGGTCAGATCCTTGCGGAAGTTTTTCAACGACATGGCCGCTTCGCCTTGGTAATTGTTGACGAGATTGGCCCATGACTCGAAGGCGGTGTCGTGGGTCACCCCGGCGGACAGGGTAATCGCGTCGAAGCTGGTCTTCCCTGGGATTTTCCGGGCCACGCTTTGGTCGCCGGCCTCATGCCAGGCGGTGACCTCGGTCGTTTTCTTCAGAGCGCTGCACTTGCTCAACCCTGCCACATATTGGCCGTCCCATTTGACCTTGAATTTAAAGTTTAGATAGGGATCAAACCGATGGGAATTGACTGTGAACTTAGGCACGGCGGCGCTCCTCCTTTAGGGTTTTTAGGCGGCCAGGACAAATGCTCATGACGATTGCCCGGCTTTTTGGCTGATCTTGACCACGACAAATTCAGCGGGCTTGAGCGGGGCAAAGCCCACCAGGACGTTGACGATGCCTTGGTCGATGTCGTCCTGGGTGGTGGATTCGCCATCGCACTTGACGAAGAACGCCTGCGCCGGGGTCGCCCCCTGGAAAGCCCCGCGGCGGAACAAAGTCATCATGAAAGAGTTTATGTTGAGCCGCAGTTGGCTCCACAGCGGCTCGTCGTTGGGCTCGAACACCGCCCACTGGATGCCGTTGTAGATGCTGACCCGCAGGAAAATGGCCGTCCTGCGCACCGGGACGTAGCGCCATTCGGCGTCGCTGGTGATGGTCCGGGCGCCCCAGATGATGCGGCCCGCCGCCGGGAACTGCCGGATGAGGTTGACATGGTAGGGGTCAGGGTTAAGGTTGCCCTGCTCCACGTCGGTAAAGTTTATCTTCAGGCCGGTGGCGCCCGCCAAGGCGGCGGCCGTGCCGGCCGGCGCTTTCCAGACGCCGCGCTGCGCATCGGTCTTCGCGTACAGGCCCGCCACGAAACCGCTGGGCGGCACGGCAACGGGCTCCTTGGACCGCCCCGTGGGATCGAGCATCAGCAACCAGGGGGCGTAAACGGCGCCGTAGGAATTCTTCGGCGATATGCCGTTGACGAAAGCCTGCAACTCGCCCACCGCGTCATCGTCCTCTGACAGGTCGCCGATGAAGAAGCAATCGCTCAATGGACGCTTGGCGCAGTAGTTCATCCCCTCGCCCACCAGCACGTTGGAACCCCGGCCGGGGACGGCCAGCAAGCTCACGTCGGTGATCCTGTCGAGCAAGCCGAAGGCGTCGATGAAAGGCTGGTCGGTGGTGACGGGATCGCCGTCGCTGCCTTTCACGACGCTACCCGCGAACACGCCCGCCGCCGGGGTGGCATGGTCGCCCACCAGGTAACGCGGCACGGCAACCGAGTTGTTGGCCGGACGGGTCACGGCGCCGCCCAGGGTTTCTTTGGCGCCCAACATCAAGCGTCCGAGCTTCAGCGCATTGGATGCGTCCGCGGCGGCGTCGGAGGCCGGCGCCACGCTGACCGAAGAAGCCACCCCGGTGGTGCCCGAGCTTAACAACAACGCGCCGGAAGACACGCTGGCGGTGAAGCTGGCAAAGGCTTGGGGGTCGGTGGTGCTGCGTTGCCGCGCCAATTGTCGCGCCACGAACTGGATCGCCGTCGCAATGTTCGCGGCGGTGCTGAGATCCGCCGCCTGGCCCGCGTCCGCGCCCACGCCGTCTTGCAGGTTGATTTCCTGGTAGCCGTCGTTGTTCACGTTGACCCTCAGGCGGGTGCGCCCGGCCGGCAACGGCAGGGACGGCGCGCCTGCGCCTAGGCTCGAACCGGCGGTGTCATTGCTATTGGCTGGGTTGACGGTGATGCGGATGGATTTGGAATTGCCGGTGGCGGTTTCGGCAAAATTGGGCGCGCCGGGCACCATGCTGAGGTTTTCAAAGGATTCGCGAGGCGTCGTCTCGCCCTCCATGTAAACCTTGAGGTTGAATTCGTTCGCAGGATCGCGGATACCGTCACTGACGGCCAGCTCGATGCGGTTGCCCCAATCGCCAGGGCTGACGGCGCTGACGGTCAGGCTCAGTTGCGGCGTGGCGCCCCGGTCGGCCAAGCCGATGCTGGCGGTATGCGTGTTCGTGCCAGACACGCGGATGATGTAACACTGCGATCCGCCGTTGTTGAAGAACTGGTAGACGGCATGGGCCAAACGGGAGTTGTCCAGGAACCCCCCGTAAAGGTTTTGAAACTGGGTGAAGTTGTAAATCAGGACGGCCTCGCTAAGGCTGCCCTTCTCCGCCTCGCCGATGAAAGCCGCGGTCGAAGTGCTCGCCGCCGTGATCGGCCTGACTCCGCTTGAAACCTCTTCGACATAAACGCCCGGATAACTAGGTATGGTCATGGTAGCTGATCTCCCTTACGAGTGAAGTCAATCAAACGCCCAATGCGCGGGTGGGTTGCCGGTTACTGGGCTGCGCCGACGTTGTCCAAAGCCCTAAGGCTTTGGCTTTTTGGGAACCGCCTTAGGTTCGTCGGTGACTTTTTCGGCAGCCCTAGCCTTTTCCCCCTTCTGGGCCATAGCGGGCTTGGGCTTGTCGATGATCTGGAGTAGTTTGTTGAGATGGAGTTTTTCGAACGCGGGATTGGCGGTGATTTCCGCCGCCTCAAGTTCGAGGCTGGATCCGACCGGCAAATACACGGTGTTGCCGCCGTTTAAGCGCAGTGCCACCATGCGGTTCGCGGTGTTTTTGATTTTGACTGTCATGTCTTGTCCATCCTGTTATTACGGCCCGAGTAGAGCCTAATCATCAAGCGGATCGCCATTTTCCGATTAAAACCGAATTCGATCCACTTCGATCCAACGACGAAAACTGGAGCGGCGAGAAACTCATGGCTCCCCTGCCATCCATGCGACCAATATCGCCCTGCATCCGAAATGGCAGGTTATCGGCTATGCAACTTCCTGTTTTTATTCAGCTTGGATAATAACCCTTTTGATCAAAAGTTGGACAACGACAAAAATGTGGCTGTGCGGGAGCAATCATATTCATGCCATGTATGATTTGCGCGTTTTATATCCCGACTCTATTTCCAAGTCAACACTTTTATATGTGTATTTGGCAAAATGTTTCAGCCGGGCGTGGGCCGATGCAGACGCCGGGCGGAAACGACGGTTGCAGGGGCAGGCAAACGCGGCGGTTCTGTTGCATTGGCGTGATGGGGCGCCATTCGGGTAAGCTACGCGCCAAAAAATCGCGCCTGGGCAAGCGCCCTCGCGACGCCGACCAACCTGCCGAGACCGAAGCCA
>CAZOTR010000195.1:0-7683 GCA_964582755.1 uncultured Methylococcaceae bacterium
CAATGAAACCCATATCCCATGGCCTAATACAAATCCACCGGGTCAATATCCACCGACCAGCGCACTTTTTTGGTTTCGGGGATTTGGGGTATGTGCCGGATCAGCGTTTCGACCAATGCGTGCAAAGGTTTGCGCTCGGCGCTTTGCAGCAGCAATTGGGCGCGCCAGCGGCCGGCTTGGCGGGGCATGGGGGCGGGGACCGGGCCTAGCGCCAAGACTTCTTCTTGCCCGCAGGCCAGTTCCAGTAGCCTTGTGAGAAACAGCGTCGGCGCTTCCTCGTCGGTGGCGTCGGCCCGCCACAGGGCTTGGTGGGAGTAGGGCGGCAGGCCGGCTTCGCGGCGCTCCGCCAGTGCCGCTTCGGCGAAGGCGGGGTAGCCTTCGCGGATGAGCTTGCGCAGCAGCGGGTGGTCGGGCTGGCGGGTTTGCAGCAGCACCAGGCCGGGGCGTTGTTCGCGCCCGGCGCGTCCGGCCACTTGCACGATCAATTGCGCGGTGCGCTCGCCGGCCCGAAAGTCTAGGCTGAACAGCCCGCCGTCCACGTCAAGGATGCCCACCAGGGTGACGTTGGGGAAATGGTGGCCTTTTGCCAACATTTGCGTACCCAGCAGGATGTCCACCTCGCCGGCGTGGATCTGGTCCAACATGCCTTCCAGGCTGCCTTTGCGGCGGGTGCTGTCGCGGTCGATGCGCAGCGTCCGGGCCTTGGGGAAGGCTTTCGCCAAGGCTTGCTCCAGCCGCTCCGTGCCCAGGCCCAGCGGGCGCAGGTCGGCGGTGCGGCATTTGGGGCAGTCGCGCAGCACGCGCTCTTCGTGGCCGCAGTGGTGGCAACGCAAGATGCGCTCGGCGGAGTGGATGACTAGGCGGGCGTCGCAGCGTGTGCATTCCGCCACCCAGCCGCAGGCGTGGCAGATCAAGGTGGGCGCGTAGCCGCGCCGGTTGAGCATCAATAGCGCCTGTTCGCCACGCCCCAGGGTCGCGGTGATTTGCGCGGCCAGGGCGGGGGAGAGTCCGGCGTTGAGGTGTTGGTTGCGGATGTCGATGAGGTGGAAGGCCGGGTGCGCGGCGGCGCCGGTGCGCTCCGGCAGGGCCAGCCGGACATAGCGCCCGCGCTGGACGTTGCACAGGCTTTCCAGCGAGGGCGTGGCCGAACCCATGAGGATGGGGACGCGCAGTTGGCGGGCGCGCATCACCGCCACGTCGCGGGCGGAGAAGCGGAAATGGTCTTGTTGCTTGAAGGAGGCGTCGTGTTCCTCGTCGAGGATGATGATGCCGGGCCGGGCCAGCGGCGTGAACACGGCGGAGCGCGTGCCGAGCAGGATGGATGCCTCGCCGCGCTGCATGGCCAGCCAGGCGCGGCAGCGCTCGGGGTCGGTTAGCCCGGAATGGAACACCGCCAGCGGGGCGGACAGGCGGGCGCGGAAGCGGGCTTCCAACTGCGGGGTGAGGTTGATTTCCGGCACCAGGACCATCGCTTGCTTGCCCATGGCCAGCACTTGTTCGGCCAGCCGGAGGTAAACCTCGGTCTTGCCGCTGCCGGTGACGCCTTCCAACAGGAAAGCCCGGTAGCCGCCCAAGGCTTGTGACACGGCGTCCACGGCGCTTTGTTGGGCGAGGGTGGGCGCGTGCGGATGGGCGATCCGCAAGGGCGGCGGGGCTGCGTCGCCGCCCTTGCCGTCCTGGTAAGCGGCCAAGCCCCGGTCGATCAGCGCCTTCGCCGAGCGGCTCCAGTTCCAGCCCAGCTTGTCCAGTTCGTGCAGCGCGATGCCGCCGTCGCTTTCCCGCAGCCATTGCAGCAGCAGGGCTTGCCTCGGCGAGGGTTTGGCCGGGGGAGGCTCTTGGCCCGCCGCAGTCAGGCACAGCCAGCGTTCCTGGGTCTCCGACGGCTTGCCCTCGCGTAGCAAGGCCGGGAAGGCGGTGGCAAAGACTTCGCCCAGGGGATAGTGGTAATAACGGCTGGCCCACGCAAGGACCGCGCAATCGTCAGCGGAAACCAGCGGTTTGCGGTCTAACAGGGACAGCGCCGGTTTGAGCGGGGAGGCGTCCTTGATGTCGCTGGCGCCCACGCCCAGCAGGTAGCCGACGGTTTTGTGCGGCCCGAACGGAACCTCGACACGAATGCCGGCCGGCAAGCCGGCGGGATCGACGCCTGCGGGGGGCAGGTAATCGAAGCTGCGCCGCAGCGGGCGGGGAATGGCGATTTTAAGGACGAGGCCGGCAGGATTTGCTTGCACGGTTTCTGTCAACAAGCTGTCAACCGGTTCCGTCATAATTTGATCCTGATGTTTGGTCGGCGGGGGTGCGCAGTGGGTGGGAAAAAGCTGTGGATAAGTGTGTGGACACAACGCTGCTAGCGGTGGAAAAACGTTGCGCTTGCTGGCTTCGCGATGCGTTGAAAATTTTTCAGCAACCGGCAATGTTGATTTAAATCATGCGTTTGGGAAAGTCAAGGAAAGCTGGGCAGGGCAGGGAGCGGAGAATATTCCCCTAGCCAAGCAAATTCTATACACTGTGCATAACCCACTTGACAAAACTTTAATGAATCAACCGTTTAACGCCTAACGTCAGAAAACAACCCACACTAACGGGGAGGAGCAATGGAGATTGGTCGTTTGCAGGTGCTGCGTACCGACGCTTCCGGCATGCCGCTGGAATGGATCGGTTACCAGGAAGCCGCCAAGCTTTACTATCTTGGGCAGGTCGCTTACGCCTGCGGCTCAAAGCTGTTCACCTTGCGCGGTGGCCGCAACGCCAAGACCGGCCTGCGCAGCTTCATCGAGATCAATTCGATCCTCGCCACTTACAGCCATGCCGGCGGCCACAAGGCGCTGCTGCAAAACTACGTTCCGCCCCTCAACAACCCGGCGCTGTTCCGCCGCGACAACCACCTGTGCCTATATTGCGGCCAGCATTTCCATGACAGCGCCTTGTCCCGCGACCATATCACCCCGTTGAGCCAGCGCGGCGAGGATGTCTGGAACAATGTGGTCACCGCCTGCAAGCGCTGCAACAACCACAAGGCCGGCCGTACCCCGGAGCAGGCGGGCATCCAGCTTCTGGCCATCCCCTTCACCCCCACCCACGCCGAGTATGTCTATCTGCAAGGCCGCCGCGTCCTCAGCGACCAGATGGAATTCCTCAAGGCTCATTTTCCGCGCAAGAGTCCTTTGCACCAGCGCATCAGTTGAGTCCGGGCGGGTTGCTCTTCCCGCCCAGCTTGCGCGCGGCCAGGGAGGCCGCATAGAAGGCGCACAAGGCCGCGACGAGGATCAGGGCGGAAACGGTCACGGCGTTGGCTATTTTCTGCTTGGCCGAGAAGGCAAACGGGAAGGGCTTGTAGCGGGCGAAAGCCTTAGCGTCTTCGATCTGGCTGGCGAGGAAATGGTCGCCGGGCTGGCAATGGTTTTCCTGCGGAAACACATAGCAGGCCGGGTTTTTCAGGTTCAGCCTGCCGTCCGTCTCCTGGTAAATGCTGCCTGGGCGGAGGCCCTTGACGGGAAAATTTTCCAGCCGGTAGCCAAAGGCGGGATTGTAGCAGGCCAGTTGGGATTGGCCGTAAGCGAGCAGATCGTTGCGGTTAAGCGGCGTTTCGACCTGCCCCTGGAGGTTCACCGTGGCGCCTATGCGTTGGATTTCAGGGTTGAAAGTCCCGTCCTGGGTTTGCTCGTAGGCGTTGGTGATGACATAAGGATTGTACGGTTCGGCATGGTAGCGCGCCCTGTCTTGGTTGGCGTTGATGAGGACGACGGCGGTAATCGCAGCGATGGCGAACCTGATTTTGTGTTGTTCCGTCCAGTTGATTTTCTCCAAGGCCAGCGCGGCATACACAATCACGACCGGAATGTAGATGATCCACCAGCGGATGAGCGCGCTGCTGTTTTTAAATACGGGCAGGCGTTTGAGCAAGGCATTCCAGTCCGGGTGATAGACATTGATCGCCAACGGCAGGATCAGGATCAGGCCCAGCAGGCCCATCGCCGCCACCCGCCCCGGCTTGGCGTCTGGGCGCGGCGCGGCGGACCGCGCCCTGTGCGCGTAGCGGTTTGCCCAGTACAAGGCGATGATGACGGGTGGGACAAAAGTCATGCCGAATTCCCATTCGTGGCGCGCCAGCATCCATTGCATGTTGGCCATCCGGGGGATGGCGATTTGTTCTATGCTGGCGGGAGCGATGAACAGGCTGGTGAATAAAATGAGCACAGCATTCACAATGCCGTCGATGCCCGGCAGCAGATAGTCGCTGCGCGGGAAGTTGCCCAGGAAAGCCTGGCCGGCCACCAGTTTGGACGCGGACAAGGCGAGCGCGACCGCGAGGGCGATGGCGGAGCGGACTAAAAACAAGCGCCAGGCGTCATGGCCTGCCAAGTGCAAGCAGGCCACCGCCAGCACCGCTAACGCGCCGGGGGCCATCAGGCTGGCAAAGCTCGATTGCAACAGCAAGGCGGTCAATACCCCGGCCAGAACAGGGCAGGCGCTTTGCCGCAGCTTCCCCAGTAGCGGGCCGCCGGTTTCCGCGGTGGGGCTGCGCAACAACAGCAAAGCCACCCAAGGCAACAGCATGAAGACTTGGTAGCCCAAATGCCCGACAATCATCCGGTGCAGATAAAACCCATTGAACAAGAACAGCGTGCCGCCTAGGAAAGCGGGCAGTGCGCCGACACTGAAAACCTCGCGCAACAAGCGGTGCATGCCCCAGAACCCCGCTGCGGCAAACAGGAAAATCGACAGGCAAACGCTGGTCAAAGGCGCGAAGTGGAAGGTCAAAAACAGGGGTATGGAGTAATAGGCGTTGCCGACATCGGCAAAAGCCGGTATGCCCCCGCAAAACGACGGCGTAAACCAAGGGACGGTGAAGAACGAATTATTCCGGTGCCAGAAGTAAGCATCTAAAAAGCTTGGAAGAGTGAGCGAATAATCATGTCCAATGGTATTGTTTCGATTGGGAAAGAAATCGATGGCAATTAGGTAATAGCAGAAGAAAACTACACAGAAGGCCGTCGCTGCCAATAACTTTGGCGGAAGCTGGCGGACAAGGGTGATCGGCGACATTGCTTTTCCTCGGGGGGCGGGCGGGGTTGGTTACGGGCTGGGCAGGCGGGGCGTCAATCGTCTTTGCCTTGGCGCAATTCCTGCGACTGCATTCCGCCGGCCACATAAATCAGCGCCAACATGCCGAAAATGTAAGCCTGCACCAGCGCCTCGATGACATGCAGCATGAGCAGCGGCACCGGCGCCAGAAAGCCCGCCACCATCAGCACCAGCAGCGCCGCCATTTCCAGGCTCATCATATTGCCAAACAGGCGGATGGCCAGGGCGATGGTGCGGGTGACTTCGCTGATGACGTGGAACGGCAGCAGGATGGGGCTGGGGCTTAAATAATGGCGCAGATAGCTTTGCAAGCCTTGCGAGCGGATGCCGTACCAGTGTACCGAGAAAAACACCAGGATTGCCAGCGCCGAGGTGGCGGACAGGTCGCGGTTGGGCGAATGCAGGCCGGGGATCAAGCCGACCAGGTTGGCCACGACTAGATAGATCCACAATGTGCCGATGAAAGGCAGCAATTCCCGCGCATGGCGGGGGGCGGCGGCGGCGATGGCGTCCTCCAGCGTGGCGACCACCCCCTCGGCGACGGTTTGCAGGAAGCCGGGGCTGGCGGCGGGCCGCCGCGTGGCGAGCCAGGACAGGCCGCCCAGCGCGGCCATGATGCCCCAGGTGGTCGCCGCCGTGGCGGTGACCTGGAACCCCCCGAAAGCGAACAGCACGGCGGCGTTCAAGTTATCGTGCATGGCTTACTCCTTCTCCTGGATGAACAGATAGACGTTGGCCACGCCGACCACGACGCCGACGGTAAGCAGCCCCAGGGTCCAGTGCAGCGAATAGCCTTCCACCCGCCCGTCCAGCCAGCGCCCCAGGTAAGCGCCGAGGATCATCGGCAGGACGAACAGCAGCCCCAGGGTTCCCACATACACAGTCTGGGCCAGCAGGGTAGGGCGCTCGCGGTCGGCCTGCCGCATGCGCCGGGCCTGGCGTTCGACTTTTCTGCGCAGTTCATCATCGGGGTTGGACATGTTCGCTCCTGTCATCCGCTTGTCAGGATTGTAACGCCGAACGGGCTGGCCGGCGCCGGTTTTTTGCCCGCGCTGGAGCAGGGGAATCCAGGAGGCGGGGCAAAAAAAACTCCGAAGCCTATGGGGGGCGGCTTCGGAGCTTGTAAATCCCGGCTAGGGGGGGCCGGGGTAGAATCGCCACTCAGGGAGTGCGAGCGGCGGGCATCGTTCCCGACGCCTGCCGATAAGACCGGCCCCCTGTGGAAAAGTTCAGCCTTCCGCGGCCACTTTCGGCCCGGTCACCAACACCCGCGCCATGCCGGGCAATAGCTCGTAGTCGAAAGGCACGGGCAGGAAATCCATCGGCCACTGCGGCGACACATCCACCAGCGTGGGCAGGTTCTGCACATAATGCTGGAGGTTGTCGATGCGGAAATGCTGCCGGTTCCAGACATCCTTGTTGAGGAAGATCAAGGCTTGCGAGGAATCCACCGTGGAGGCTTTCCAGATCACCAGCACCGCCGGGTTGGAGCAGGCCAGCATCTCGGTGATGCTCTCCTCCTGGAATACCCGGTAATGGCTTTTGATTAGATTGACCTCGCGGATGAACGCGCTGAGATCCACGTCGGTTTCCTCCCAGTCCGTCGGCTTGGTGTCCACCACATGCAACTGCTTGAGGAAGCCGTATTCAAAGCCCATGGGCATCATCACCCCCGCCGAGAACAGGGCGGAGAACAGGTAACGCTGCTTCATCGCGTCGAGGTTGCCGTGTTGTTCCGCGAACAGCCGGGGCGTGTCGTGGCTCTCGGCGAAGCTGATCGAGGGCGCGGTGGCGCGGGTCAGGTGGTATTGCTCCATCAGCCAGGGGCTTTCAAAATCCCACCATTTCGAGCTGTTGAACACGGCGGCGAAGCCGGCCTCCGCCGTCTGCCGGGTCTGCTCGGGCGAACAGCCCAGGGTTTCGGCGACGAACACGGCATCGGGATGCTCGCGCTTGACATCCTCGATCAGGCGCCTCCAGAACCCGGAAGGAATCTGGTAGGCGGCGTCGCAGCGGAAGCCTCGAAAGCCCAGCCCCAACAAATAATCGACGATCTTCCGGCAATAACGGAACAAGCCTTCCGAGTCGGAGGAATGGTAATGGTCGAACTGGGCCAGATCCTGCCAGACCACTTTTTGGCCGTCATGCATGCAGAACGGGTTGGCGATGCGCCCGTTTTCCTTCACAAACCACTCGGGATGCTGCTTGAGCAGGTCGGAGTCATAGGCGCAGTGGTTGATGACCAGGTCGATCATCAGCTTCAGCCCCAGTTCCCCGGCCTCCTTCGCCATGGCGAGGACTTGGGCTTCCGCCGGCTGCGGCCCCACGCACAGCGCCGGGTTGATGGCAAAATAATCCTTGATCGAATACAGGCTTCCCGAGTTGCCCAGCTTCTGGATCGGGTTGACGAAAATCCAGTTGAAGCCCATTTCCGCCGCATCGGTCAGGTGGGGCTTCCAGTGTTCAAACGGCCCCGCGAGCAGGGGGAAGAGATTGTAGATGCGCATGGTGGTATGCCTGTTCAACTAATAAGGTTTATGCCGTAATGGGTTGTGGTAGCGAAGTGTATACAATGGGCGCACTCCTGTCTTTCCCACG
>CAZOTR010000196.1:0-7630 GCA_964582755.1 uncultured Methylococcaceae bacterium
CCGTCATATAATCATTCCTGGCCCACAACGGGTCAGGCAAGCAAACGATCAATGAGGCGGATGTCGATGCAGGGTAGGGTGGTTGGCGGTTCTTTCCGGGGGGTGGCAAGGCGGTTATTAAGCGGCTTGCCGGTGTTGTGCGCCATCGCCTGCAATGCGGCGCTGGCCCATGTCGTCGAGCCGGCGCCCCGCGACGACGAGCAATTTGACATCATGAATGAGTTGTCGCGCCAAGGCTTGCATGACTTGCAGAATGAGACGTGGAATGCCTATGGGCAACTCACCTTTATTAACAGTTGGAAAAGCAACTTTTCCGCGAAATATACCAATCTCAATGGCAGTCCGAATTCCTTGTTGCCTGGGCAGGAGCGCAGTTTCACCGGCTCGGCCACGTTTTTCCTGGGGCTTAGGTTATGGCACGGCGGCGAGGTTTACGCGGTGCCGGAAATCATCTCGGAGCAGCCTTTGTCCGATTTAAAGGGCTTGGGCAGCGTGATCCAAAACTTTGAGTTGCAAAAGACCGGCGGACAGCAGCCCACGACGTATTTGTCCAGAGTATTTTTCAAGCAGACTTTTGGGTTTGGCGGCGAGCCGGTGGTGCTGACATCCGATCCCATGCAATTGGGCACGACCGTCGATAGCCGGCGCTTGGTTTTGCGGGTGGGAAATTTCAGTATCCTGGATTTCTTCGATAAGAATACGTTTTCAGGAGATTTGCGCAGGCAGTTTAATAATATGGCTTTTTTGAGCTATGCCGCCTATGACTTCGCGGCGGATGCGCGGGGTTACACTTGGGGCTTGGTGGCAGAATATATCCATGACGACTGGTCGCTGCGCTTCGGCCATACCGCCGCGCCGGACAACCCCAACCAGCTTCCCATCGACACCCGGATATTTAAATACTTCGGCCAGCAGTTTGAGCTTGAGCATCGGCACACGCTGTATGGCCAGCCCGGCGCGGTGCGTCTGCTGGCTTACCGCAACCATGAATTCATGGGCGGCTTCAATGATGCCATCGCCGTTTACCACGCCAACCCCAATTTAAACGCCACGACTTGCCCATGGTTTAATTATGCTTCGGGCAATGCCTCGGCACCGGATTTGTGCTGGGTGCGCAGGCCGAATATAAAAATGGGCGTGGGCATTAACTGGGAGCAGCAGGTTTGGGACGATGTCGGTTTGTTTTTCCGGGGCATGTGGTCCGACGGCAATACCGAGGTCTATTCTTATACGTCCACCGACCGCTCGGTGTCCCTAGGCGCATTGGTCCAAGGCACACGCTGGGGGCGGCCACGCGATAGTTTCGGGATAGGCTATGGGCAGGGTTGGCTGTCTTCCGCGCATGTGAGTTATCTGGGCATGGGGGGCATCGACGGATTCATCGGCGATGGCGCAATCAACTACAGGCCGGAGAAAGTCGTCAATTTGTTCTATAGTTATAGCCTTTTCAGTTCGACTTGGCTGACCGCCGACTATCAGCATATTGAGAATCCCGGCTATAACGCGGACCGGGGGCCGGTCGATGTGTATGGTGCGAGGGTGCATGTCGAGTTTTAGCGGGGGCTGGATGGCAGCGGCTGGGTTATTTAAACCACTTCTGGCGGGCAATGGTTTATATCAACCAGGCAGGCTTGGGCTGGCGCGGGCCTGAATTTCCCGATACAATAATTTTTACTCGAAACTATCGGCTCTGTAGCCAGTAAAGCCAGTCTCCAAAATCTTCTGCCATAGGCAAGCCCCGGCATTCCATGACGATTATCCGAACCCTGAGTTTGACGCTGGCTTTGTGGAGCTTCGCCGTGTTGGCGGATGCCCCCAAGGCGGAAGGCGTCACGCTGACCGAGCAACAAGCCATCGCCTTGTTCTACCAGCGCAACCTAGCCCTGATCGCGGCGAAGTACAACGTGGACCAAGCCCGTGCGGAGGAAATCATCGCCTCCGCCATCCCCAACCCGGTGTTCAGCCTGGCCGTGTCCGAATTGAGCAACCAAATGTCCAAGGCCGCCGATTCCAGGTCGCTGCCGGGGGTCAGCCCGCAAATCCAGCAATTGATCGAGACCGCCGGCAAGCGCGGCCTGCGCATGGAGGGCGCGGAATTGGGCGCGGAAGCCACGGAGTTCGATGTGCAGGATGTGGCACGGACCTTGACCAATGCCGTGCGCCACGCCTTTTACGCGCTGCTGCTGGCGCAAAAGAATCTGGATGTGGCGGAGGACACGGTCGAGCGCTACAAGCAAATCATGGGGGCCAACGAGGTCCGGCTGCGGGCGGGGGACATTGCGGAAACCGACTTCACCCGCATCGAGGTGGAAAGCCTGAAGGCCCAGGGCGATTTGGACCGGGCGCAAACGGCGCTGGCCCAGGCGCGGACCGACTTGCTGGTGTTGCTGGGCTGGCCGGAGAACAGCGTCAACCTATCCGCCGCCGACGCCTGGCCGGCGGCGAATCTGGCCGACGAGGTTTCCAAGGAGGAGAACTTGACGCGGCAGGCGCTGGAGCGCCGGCCTGATCTGCGCGCGGCCAAAACACGCATCCTCCAGGCCGAGAAAAACCTGACGCTGGCGCGGCGGCTGGCGATTCCCGATGTGACGGTGATGGCCGGCTACGCCCGCGACCCCGGCAACTATTTCACTAATACCGGCATGGTCGGCTTCAGCGTGCCGCTGCCGGTTTTCTACCGCCAGGAGGGCGAAATCGCCAAGGCCGGCGTGGCGATGAACACCGCCGAACTAAACCTGCGCCAAGCCGAGCAAAGCGTCCGCGCCGAGGTGGCCAAGGCGCTGTCGGGCTGGAAGAGCGCCGAGGCCATCGCCCGGCGCTTTGAGACATCGGTGGTGGCGCGCATCGAGAAACTGCGCGCCGCCCAGGAGTTCGCTTACCAAAAAGGCGCGGCCGGCCTGCTCGATTTGATCGACGCGGAGCGCAATTACAAGTCGATGATGCTGGACTATTACACGGCCTTGGCCAACCGCAGCAATGCTTGGGCGGACCTGTTGATGGCCCTTGGAGAAGAAGTCAAATGATGTCCTTGTCTAGGCAAACGGCCCGCCTCGCGCTGGGCTTGGTTTGTTTTTCCCTGTTGGCCTGCCATCCCCAGTCCGAACCGAAAAAGCCGCCACCCCCTGCCGTCCCGCAAGACGAGGTGAGGTTAAGCCCCGCTTCGCCTAAGCGTGGCTACATCAAGGAGGCGTTGGTCGAGTTGACCCCAAGGCCGCTGATGGAGCAGGTGACCGGCACGATAGCCTACGACGAAACCCGCACCGTGCGCGTGTCCTCGCCCATCGCGGGCCGAGTGACCGGCAACATCGCGGCGCTGGGCGCAAAGCTGCAAGCGGGCGATACTCTGGCGACGTTGGACAGCCCGGATTTGGGCCAGGCGCAGTCGGATTATGTCCGGGCGCAGGCCGACCAGAATCTGGCCGAACGCACGTTCCAGCGCCAGAAAGATCTGTTCGAGCATGGCGTGGCCCCGCGCAAGGATTTCGAGCAGGCCCAGGACGAGCTGGCGCGGGTGCGCAGCGAGACGGAGCGGGCGCGGCTGAAGCTGGCCAACCTGGGGGTGAAGGGCGAGCACACCGACAACCGCTTCATCCTGCACGCGCCTATTGCCGGGGAAATCACCGAGCGCAACATCAATCCCGGCATGGAGGTGCGCCCTGATCTGCCCGCCCCGCTGTTCGTCCTGTCAGAACTGAGCCATCTGTGGGTGTTGATGGACGTGTTTGAGAAAGACATCGGCTTGATCCACACCGGCCAGCGCGTCTTGGTCAAGGTGCAGGCTTATCCCGATCGCGGCTTTCCGGCGACGGTCGATTACATCAGCCGGGTGGTGGACGCCAACACGCGGACGGTGAAAGTGCGTTGCGTCCTGCCCAACCCGGAGAAAAAACTCTTGCCGGCCATGTATGCCTCCGTGGAGGTGCAAAGCGACCCGGATGATTTAGGGGTGGTCGTGCCCTTGAATTCGCTGTTCACCGAGGGCGAGTTTGACTGGGTGTTCGTCGCCATCGACAAAGACCGCTACCAGAAACGCCCGGTGAAGGTCGGCCTGCGCCTCAAGGGCAAGGCGGTCATCAGCGCAGGGCTTAAGCCGGGCGAGCGCCTGGTGGTGGGCGGCGCCTTGCTGTTGCGCACCGAGCAGGACACCGAGGTGCAAAGCGGGGAGAGCGCGCCGTGATCCATCATCTCATCGCGTTCTGCCTACAGCAGCGGCTGTTAATCATCGGCGCGGCGGTGTTCCTGGCGGCGGTCGGGATATTTTCATTTGAAAAGATGCCGGTGCAGGCTTTCCCGGATGTGCAGAATGTCTTTGTGCAGGTGGTGACCCAGTTTCCGGGGCAAGCCCCGGAGGAAGTGGAGAAGCTCGTCAGCCTGCCCATCGAGAAGGAGATGAACGGCCTGCCGCATCTCATCAACCTGCGCTCGGTGTCGATTTTCGGCCTGTCCGTGGTCACCCTGACCTTCGACGACGACGCCGAGGACTATTTCTCCCGCCAGCAGGTGCTGGAGCGCCTGCGCGCTGTCAGCCTGCCGGCCAACACCCAGCCGTTGCTCGGCCCCTTGTCGACCGGCGTGGGCGAGATCTATCGCTACCGCATCGAAGCGCCGGGCATGGCTTTGCTGGAGCAACGCGCCTTGCAAGACTGGGTGGTCGAGCGCCGCATCCGCACCGTGCAGGGCGTAGCCGATGTGGTGGCCTTCGGCGGCGGCGTCAAGCAGTATCAGGTGCGCATCGACCCGGACCGGCTGAAAAATTACAAGCTCACCTTGCCGGATGTGTTCAGCGCCATCGCCAACAACAACGCCAACATCGGTGGCGGTTACATCGAGCATGGTTATGAGGCGCTGGTGGTGCGCGGAGCGGGCCTGCTGAAGTCCGCCGAGGAAATCGGCGATATTGTGGTGGCCAGCCGCGACGGCACGCCAGTGTTGGTGCGGCATGTCGCCGAGGTCGGCGTCGGCCCGCAGCCGCGCAACGGCATCGTCGGCTACAACCAAATAGACGATGTGGTGGAGGGCATCGTGTTGTTGATGAAGGGGCGCGACGCCATTGAAGTGCTGGAAGGGGTCAAGGAGAAGATCGCCGACCTGAACGCCCACGGCCTGCCGCCGGGCGTCAAGATCGTGCCAATTTACGACCGCACGGAACTGGTCCACCACACCGTGCATACCGTCGAACACAACATGGTCGAGGGCGCGGGCTTGATCCTGCTGATTTTGGTGGTGTTCCTGCGCCGGATTCTGGCTTCGTTGGTGGTGATCCTGGTTATTCCGCTGTCCTTGCTGTTCGCCTTCATCCTCATCGACGTCGAGCACTTCTCCGCCAATCTGATTTCGCTGGGGGCCATCGACTTCGGCATCATCGTTGACAGCGCCGTGGTGCTGGTCGAGGCCATCATGGTGAAAGTGACTTGGGAGGTGGCCCAGCAGGCCAGCGTGGCGCACATGCGCCAGTCCATGCTCATCACCGCCGCCGACATGGGCAGGCCGATCCTGTTTTCCAAGGCCATCATCATCACCGCCTTCCTGCCCATTTTCACCTTCCAGCGGGTGGAGGCGAAAATTTTCTCGCCGATGGCCTTCACCCTCAGTTTCGCCCTGCTCGGCTCGCTGGTCATCAGCCTGACCTTGGTCCCTGTGCTGTTGAGCTATATGCTCGGCCCCCGCCTGACCGAGACCCACAACCCTCTGGTGCATGGCATGGAAGCGGGCTACAAGGCCGTGTTGGAGTCCTGCCTGAGACATCCTAGGAAACTGTTCGCCGGCGCGTTCGCCGCCTTGGCGCTGTCCTTGGGGGCCACCCATTTCATCGGCACCGAGTTCATGCCCAAGCTGGACGAAGGCAACATCTGGCTGACCATCACCCTGCCCACACCGGTTTCCCTTACCAAGGCGAAGGATCTGGAGCAGGACATCCGCGCCCGGTTGACCCAGTTCGGCGAGGCGAAATCCGTCCTGACCCAGTTGGGCCGGCCCGAGGACGGCACCGACCCCAAGGGCTTCAACAACCTGGAGGTGCTGATCGACCTGAACGACAAGGAAACTTGGCGCTATCCCAGCAAGGACAAGCTGGTGGAGGCCATGCAGGAAAAATTGGCGGTCTTCCCCGGTTTGCAATTCAACTTCTCGCAGGTGATCCAGGACAACGTGGAGGAGGCCATTTCCGGCGTGAAAGGCGAGATTGCCATCAAGATTTTCGGCGAGGATCTCAAAGTCCTACAAGAAAAGGCCAACCAGATCACCCATATCCTGCGCAACACACGGGGGGCCACCGACGTGGCAGCCGAGCAGCAGTCCGGCTTGGCGCAAGTGTTGATCGACATCGACCGCGCCAAAATCGCCCGCTATGGCATAGCCGTGCGCGACGTGGAAGATGTGATCGAGATGGCGGTGGGCGGCAAGGCCGCCTCGCAGATGCTGGAGGGCGAGCGGCGCTTCGACATCGTTGTCCGCCTGGCCGAGGACGCCCGCGACTCGGTGGGGGCTTTGGAAGACCTGCTGGTGCCGACTGCGGACGGCAGCCGCATTCCCCTGGCGTCGGTGGCGGAGATCCAAGTGGACCAGGGCGCTTCGCGCATCAGCCGCGAGGACAACATGCGCCGCATCGCCATCAAGTGCAACTTGATCGACCGCGACCAAGGCAGCTTCGTCGCCGAGGCGCAGGAGAAAGTCGCCCGGCAGGTCGTTTTGCCGCCGGGCTACCGCATTTTCTGGAGCGGCCAGTTCGAGAACCAGCAGCGTGCCATGAAGCGGCTTTACGTCATTGTGCCGGTCAGTTTGGCGCTGATTTTCGTGCTATTGTTTTGGGCCTTCCATTCGGTCAAAAATGCCGCGCTGATCGTCATGAACGTGCCGTTTGCGTTGATCGGCGGCTTGGTGATCCTGCTGGCTACCGGCATCAACTTAAGCATTTCCGCCGCCGTGGGCTTCATCGCCTTGTTCGGCATCGCCGTGCAGAACGGGGTTATCTTGATTTCGCAGATCAACCATCTGCGCCGCGAGGGCCAGCCCTTGCACGAGGCCATCATCCAGGGTTCGGTCAGCCGCCTGCGGCCGGTGGTGATGACCGCGCTGATGGCGATGCTGGGCCTGATCCCCGCCGCCGTGTCCACCAGCGTAGGCTCGGAGACCGCCAAGCCCTTCGCCGTGGTGATTATCGGTGGGCTGGTCAGCGCGACTGTGCTGACTTTGACCCTGTTGCCGGCCCTGTACCGGAACTTTGAAGAAAATCCGCAAAGTTGAGGAACCGCCATGAAAGAAATCCGCGCTTACATCCAGCCCTTCATGCTGCCCAAACTCACCCAGGCGCTGCTGGAGATCCCCAATTTTCCAGGGATGAGCGTGTCGGACTGCGAGGGCTTCGGGCGGGCGCATGTGGCGGTCGCCCAAGACTACACCCCCTTCGTGGCGAAGAAGCGCATCGAAATCTTCGCCCCCGACGAGATGGTGGAGCTGATCTTCGCCACCGTCATGAAACACGCCAACACCCGCCAGCACGGGGCCGGCAAGGTTTATGTGGTCGAGGTGGTTGAAGGCGGGCGCATCAACACCGGCGAGCGCGGGCCGCAGGTGGCTTGAGGGCATTGCCCTTGCTAAAAACTGAAGTGCAAGATGGATCTTGCGCTCCAGC
>CAZOTR010000197.1:0-7593 GCA_964582755.1 uncultured Methylococcaceae bacterium
TGAGTTTCTAGCTCGTTTTGCCGCACCCCATATTCAGCAATACCGCCAGCACGCTACCGGTTTATGTGACTTTTCCGGAAAGTAAGTTTTAACACTAGCTCAACTTGCGGGGTTTCACTTAATTGCAAGAAGTTTTCGAGATTATTTATGGTAGCCGATATTGTCGAGTCGTTTCATGAGTACTTTGATATGGTACCCGCCACCAGCGAAACCTCGAAAGAGTTTTCCTACCGCCTTAGATATAAGGTTTATTGCCTAGAAACTGGCTTTGAAAAACCAGAGGATTTTCCCGATGGTTTGGAAAAAGATGAGTACGACGATTATTCTGAACATTATCTTATCCGCCACCGTGGAACCAATGAGTACGCCGCCACGACGCGCCTGATCCTGCCTGACGCAAACAAGCCGGAATGGGTTTTTCCCATAGAGCGCCATTCCCGACTTGAGCGCACCGACCTACTGGAAAACATCCCGCGCAACCGGATCGCAGAGGTGTCGCGCTTTTGTCTATCTGATCATTTTAAGCGACGGGAAGGTGAAAGCCATACCCTTGCCGGGATTGGCCCTTATACATTTCATAACCTATTGGGCGGCGACAGCCGCAAGCGGGTTTTTGGCAATTATTTCACCCTTGCCCTTATTGCCTGCCTGGTTCGCATGAGCGTTCAGCATGGCATCACCCACTGGTTTGCCTTCATGGAGCTTCCGTTTGCCAGGCTGTTGCGGGGATGGGGGATTAGTTCCACCCCTCTCGGGCCTTTAGTCGAATATCATGGATGGCGGCGTCCATACCTTATCAAAATTGCCGATTTGCTTGCCGGTGCCAAGCTCAAGAACATCGACATATGGAAGGTGCTGACCAATCATGGTAACTTTTGGCAAGAAAGCGATCCTGACATGGTCAAGTCGCTACGCGCTGATGGCAACGAGATCACTTAAACCCGGCGTTTCCTGGTGGTTGGGTTTAAAATGGCACCCCGAAAATAAACAGGCCCCAGCAGCACCGGTTTCGTCAGAAAATGGACAAGATACCCCGCCGACGCTTTTTTCTCAGCCTCAAGTGGAAAGCACTGCTGTTCACCAGCCTGGTCTTGGTCGCGGTGACCGCCTCGTTTGCAGCCTTCAATTACCTTGAATTTTGGGAGCTGTTCCATCAGCGGCGGGAAAACTTACAAGAGCAATACGCTCTCCAGGTGCAAGGCTTGCTCGACCAGTCGAGCAACCGCTTGCAGCAGGTGAGCGCGGCAGTGGCTTCGTTGCTCAACAAACAGACCGGCACCGCCAAAGACCGGCAAAAATCGGTGGTCGCGGCGGTGGAAGTGTTGATCCCCATTCTCGAAGTGGACATGGGCGTGGAAAGCATCGCACTGATCTCCGCGACGGGAGAGCGCCTCGCGGCGAACCGGATGTATGCGAGTTCGGGAGAGCCTGAGGCGGTCGCCGAAGCCGTCAGGCAAGTGGTCAAGACGGAAAGCCCGCTCAGTCTGATCGACTGTTCCGCCACTTGCCTGCAATTCACCGTCGTGCCGGTGTTGGGCGACAAAGGCAGCGTCGGCGCGCTAATCCTCGGCGCGTCTTTGGCCGACTTGGTGATGGACTTTAAGCGCGTGTCCGGCACGGATCTTGGGCTGATTGTCGAGCAAAGCTCCGCCATCCCGGCCAACATGGATGCCGAGCGCTGGCTGCCCGCGTGGAAGGCCGGTGTGATCGCCCTCAGCAACGCCCACAAAAACATGCCGGTGTTGCGTTCCGTGACGGGCTCGGTGCCGGCATTGAACCAGTTTTCCGGTTCGGTCTATGTGGATGTCCAGGGGCAGGAACTTGAAGTCCGCGTATTCTCCCTGCATGGCTTCGGCCAGCGCCAAATCGCCTACCTGGTGGTCATCGCCGACATTGGCGAAGCCATTTCGCGCATCCGCAGCACGACGCAACGCAGCATCTTCCTGGGCATGGCCGGCTTGCTGATCTCGGAGTTGCTGCTGTTGGCGATCCTCTGGCCCCCGATGTCCCGGCTCAAGCGCGCGGCGGCGATCTTGCCACGGCTGGCCGAAGGGACGTTCACCGCCGCGCGCGCGGCAATCCTCGACCTGCGCCCCACCCATCTGTTTCGGGACGAGGTGGACGACCTGAACGACACGGCCATCGCCCTGTCGCACCAACTGGAGACGCTGAACGACGAGGTGGCCAAGCACACGCAAGATCTTTCCGAACGCATGGAGGAAATCACCCGGGAGAGAAATTTTGTCACCAACGTCCTCGACACCGCCCAGGCCATCATCCTGACCCAGAACCGCAACCAGGAGATTTTGATGGTCAACCCTTACGGGCGGGCGCTGATGGGTTATGAGCCGGGCGAGCTGAAGGGGATGCCGTTCTTCAAGCTGATCCGCCAAGAGGAGGCGGGAATCGAGATCAGCGAATATCTCGACGAACTGGCCGAGGGCAAGCAGGAGCATTTCGAACTGGAAGCCGACCTCGAATGCAAAGACGGCGGCACGCTGAACATCGTCTGGCAGCATTCCAGGCTGCAAGGGCAATCCTTCGAAGGCCCCGTCATCCTCTCCGTGGGCATGGACATCACCGCGCGGAAAAAGGCCGAGTTGCGCCTGGCCTGGCTGGCCGACCACGATCCTTTGACCGGGCTGTTCAACCGCCGACGCTTTGAAAAGGAACTGGAAGAGGCCATCGCCTCGTCCAAGCGCTACCGGCACACCGGCGCCCTGTTGTTTTTCGACCTGGACCAGTTCAAATACGTCAACGACACCAGCGGTCACGGGGCGGGCGACCGCTTGCTGGTGATCCTCAGCAACAGCCTGCCCAGCGTGTTGCGCGAGGTGGATGTCATCGGACGGCTGGGCGGAGACGAGTTCGGGGTAATCTTAAGCCATGCGAATGCCGACGAGGCCATCCATGTCGCCCGTAAGATCCTGGCGCATATCAGCGAGACGGAATTCCCCTGGGGGGACCGCATCCACAAGGTGTCGGCGAGCATAGGCGTGGCCTTGTTTCCCGAGCATGGCAGCGATGTCCAGGATTTGCTGGCCCGCACCGACCTCGCCATGTACCAAGTCAAGGAAAGCGGGCGCGGCGGCTGGTATCTGTTGTCCACCGACGACCGCAGCCACCGCGTCATGCAGGAGCGTGTGTTGTGGAAGCAGCGGGTGGAGAACGCGCTGGCGGAGAAGCGCTTCGTTCTGTTTGTCCAGCCCATCGTGGACATCAAGACTGGCTTGGCCCGGCATTGGGAGGTGCTGCTGCGCATGCGCGGCGAGGGCGGCCACTTGATCGCCCCGTCCCATTTTATCGAGGTCGCGGAGAACACCGGGCTGATCCACGCGCTGGACCGCATGGTGTTGGCGGAGGCTGCGGCGCATTTGGCGCTGATGCGCGACCTTGGCCGGGCCATCACCTTGACTATCAACCTGTCCGGCCATGCCTTCAACGACGGGCAATTTCTGGACCACCTCAAGGCGGTGTTGGCCGAACACCGGCTGGACCCCAAACAGATCATCTTCGAGATGACCGAAACCGCCGCCGTGTCCGACATCGCCGCCGCCCGCCGCTTGATGGAGGCGATCAACCAGATTGGCTGCCATTTCGCCCTGGATGATTTCGGCACCGGCTTTTCTTCCTTTTCCTATTTGCGGCAATTGCCTTTCGAGTACATCAAGATTGACGGGTCGTTCATCCGCAATCTGCGCAGCCGGCCGGACGACCAAGTCTTGGTCAAGGCGATGGTGGACATCGCCGTGGCCTTCAAGAAGAAGACCATCGCCGAGCAAGTGGAGGACGCGGAAACCCTCGCCTTGTTAAAGGAATACGGGGTGGATTACTCGCAAGGGTATTATACCGGCAAACCAATGGACATCACCGAAGCCTTCGGTTAGCCGGACGGCCCTAAAGCCAGCACTCTTCAGCCACTATGCCAGACACCCAGCCCACGCCCTCACAACTTCTCCACTCCCTCTTCGGCTACGAACATTTCCGGGGTTTGCAGGCCAAAATCATCGAGCAGATGCTGGCCGGCGGCGACGCCCTGGTGTTGATGCCCACCGGCGGCGGAAAATCGCTGTGCTACCAGATTCCGGCTTTGCTGCGCCCTGGGACAGGCGTGGTGGTTTCGCCGTTGATCGCGCTGATGCAGGACCAGGTCAGCGCCTTGCTGCAACTGGGCGTCAAGGCGGCCTTCCTGAATTCCTCGTTGAGCCTGGACGCCCAGCGCGAGGTGGAAAGCCGCTTCTTGGCCGGCGAACTGGACTTGCTGTACGTCGCCCCCGAGCGCCTGTTGACCGAGCGTTTCCTCGCGCAACTGGACCGGGCGAAGGTGAGCCTGTTCGCCATCGACGAGGCGCATTGCGTGTCCCAATGGGGGCATGATTTCCGTGCCGACTATTGGCAATTGTCGCTGCTGCACGAGCGTTACCCGCAGATCCCGCGCATCGCCCTCACCGCCACCGCCGACGAGCGCACCCGGCTGGAAATCATCGAACGGCTGGGCCTCAAAGGCGCGAAAGTTTTCTTGGGCGGCTTCGACCGGCCCAACATCCGCTACACCGTCGGGCTCAAGCGCAGCCCGCGTGAGCAAGTATTGGACTTCATCCGCCGCGAACACGAGGGCGACGCCGGCATTGTCTATTGCCTGTCCCGCGACAAGACCGAGGACACCGCCGAATGGCTCTCGTCCAAGGGGCTGACCGCCCTGCCCTACCACGCCCGGCTGCCGCCCGAGGTGAAGCAGGAAAACCAGCGGCGCTTCTTACAGGAGGACGGCGTCATCGTGGTGGCGACGATTGCCTTCGGCATGGGCATCGACAAGCCGAATGTGCGCTTCGTCGCCCATTTGGATCTGCCGAAAAGCCTGGAGGCCTATTACCAGGAGACTGGCCGGGCCGGCCGCGACGGCCTGCCCGCCAACGCCTGGATGGTCTACGGCCTGCAAGATGTCATCACCCTGCGCCGCATGGTGGAGGAGTCCGAGGCGGACGAGTTGCACAAGCAAGTGGAGCGCCACAAGCTGGAGTCCATGCTGGGCTATTGCGAGCTGACCTCCTGCCGCCGCCAGACTTTGCTGAACTATTTCGGCGACCGGCTGGATAAGCCCTGCGGCAATTGCGACAACTGCCTGTCCCCGCCGCAAACCTGGGACGCCACCGAAGCGGCGCGCAAGGCGCTGTCCTGTGTCTACCGCAGCGGCCAGCGTTTCGGCGCGCGCCATGTCATCGACGTGCTGCTGGGCAAGGCCACCGAGCGGATTCGCCGCTTCGGCCACGAGCGCCTCAGCACCTACGGCATCGGCAAGGAACTGGCCGAACAGCAATGGCAGTCGGTGTTCCGCCAACTGGTCACGCAAGGCTTCCTAGCGGTGGATTGGGAAGCCCATGGCGCTTTGCGGCTGGCGGATTCCTGCCGACCTCTTTTGCGCGGCGAGCAGCCGCTGTTCCTGCGGAAAGATGAGGAAAGCAAAGCCGCCTCCCGCGAAACCCGGCGTTCGGCCATCCGTTTTGCCACCGCCGTCGATGAAAAGCTGTGGCAAGACTTGCGCGCCCTGCGCAAACGCCTGGCGGACGAACAGAATGTGCCGCCTTATATCATCCTGCAAGACGCAAGCTTGCTGGAAATGGTCCAACGCCGTCCGCAAAACCCCGCCCAACTAGGCCGCATCGCCGGCATCGGCGAACGCAAGCTGACCTTGTACGGCGACGAATTCCTCAGCCTGATCCGCCAACACGCGCCCGGCACCGGAGAAACCCTGGACTTGCCCACCGCCTCGGAAAGCCTGTCGCTATTCCGCCTGGGGATGAGTGTGGAGCAGATTGCCGCCCGGCGCGGACTCAAGGCCAGCACGATTTACGGCCATCTGGCCCAGCCCATCGCCGAGGGCGCGTTGGATGTGTTGGAAGTCACCGGCTTGAGTAAGGAAGAAGCCGAGCGCATCAAAGCCGTCTGGCAGGCTTTGCCCGATGCGGACAGGGGGATTGCGCTCAGGCCTTTGTTCGAGGCTTTGGGCGGGCGTTACGACTATGGGATCTTGCGTTGTTTGCGGGGGACGTGGGGCTAGCGCCTTTCGTTTTGCGTTTGCCGGTGTGTAGCCATTCGCCTTCGGCGCACCGGATGGGCGAATGAAGAATACTGTAGGGCGGCCTTCAGGCCGCTTCCGTGGCTGAAAGCCCGCAATTGGGTGGCCTGAAGGCCATCCTACAGCAAGCTGCCATTGTGTGCGGGAATCAGCCGCCAACCGCCGTTTCGTCTGCACTGCTTGTCCAAAAACCGCCCATTTCGTGATAAGGCAGGGCCGCTGCTGGTAAAATGCTTTCCAACCCATCCGCAACACCCCCGAGGTTTTAAATTTATGAACCGTAGAAACACCGTCGGCGTCAAGGTCGGCCAGGTCCAGATCGGCGGCGGCGCGCCCGTCGTCGTGCAGTCCATGACCAACACCGACACCGCCGACATAGCCGGCACCGTCCAGCAAATCTACGAACTGGCCCGCGCCGGTTCGGAACTGGTGCGCATCACCGTGGACCGCGACGAGTCCGCCGCCGCCGTCGCCCATATCCGCGACAAGCTGGCCGCCAAAGGCTGCGAAGTGCCGATCATCGGCGACTTCCATTTCAACGGCCACAAGCTGCTGGAAGCCTACCCCGACTGCGCCGAAGCCCTGGGCAAATACCGCATCAACCCCGGCAACGTCGGCCGCGGCTCCAAGCGCGACCCGCAATTCGCCCAGATGGTCGAATTCGCCTGCCGCTACGGCAAGCCGGTGCGCATCGGCGTCAACTGGGGCAGCCTGGACCAGAGCGTCTTGGCCCGCTTGCTGGACGAGAACGCGCAACTGGCCGAACCGCGCCCCTTGCCGGAAGTGATGCGCGAGGCGGTCATCACCTCCGCGCTGGAAAGCGCCGCGAAGGCCGTGGAACTCGGCCTGCCGAAAGACCGCATCGTGCTGTCCTGCAAGATGAGCGGCGTGCAGGAATTGATTGCCGTTTATGAATCCATGGCCGCGCGCACCGACTACGCCCTGCACCTCGGCCTGACCGAGGCCGGCATGGGTTCCAAGGGCATCGTCGCCTCCACCGCCGCGCTGTCCATCCTGCTGGCCCAAGGCATCGGCGACACCATCCGCATCTCCCTGACCCCCGAGCCTGGCGCGGACCGCAGCCTGGAAGTCATCGTCGCCCAGGAAATCCTGCAAAGCCTGGGAGTGCGGGCGTTCACGCCCACGGTCATCTCCTGCCCCGGCTGCGGGCGCACCACCAGCGATTATTTCCAAAAGCTGGCGCAAGACATCCAAAGCCACATGCGCCACCAGATGCCGATTTGGAAGAAGCAATACAAGGGCGTGGAAGACATGCACGTCGCCGTCATGGGCTGCGTGGTCAACGGCCCCGGCGAAAGCAAGAACGCCAACATCGGCATCTCCCTGCCCGGCACCGGCGAGCAGCCCGTCGCCCCAGTGTTCGAGGACGGCGTGAAGACAGTCACCTTGAAGGGCGACAATATCGCCGGGGAATTCCAAGAACTCGTCGAGCGGTATGTGCAAAGCCATTATGGTAAAGCGGAGGCTTAAAAGCTAGAGTCCGGTAGGGTGCGCAT
>CAZOTR010000198.1:0-3409 GCA_964582755.1 uncultured Methylococcaceae bacterium
CCTACTTCTGGCAAGTATATGATTGCTGTATCATCGCCGCCAAGCCTTCCCGCACGACCACGGCTTGCGCTTGCGCTGGAAGTCTTAGGAGAAGTATGGGCGGCTTAAAGGCGGCATCCTTAGGTGATGCCGACCCCAAAGGCTTGCGCCGTTTGTTTTCCACATTCATAAAAACTTTCCTAAGGAAATGCCATGAAAAAATCACTTCTCGCTTTACTGGGCGCAAGCCTCCTTTACTTGCCGGGGGTGGCCTTCGCGGGCTCGACGACCGAAGTCCTGATGTACGAAGGCCCTTCCGAGAGCTTCCTGCTCCCAGGCGACTACGCGCTGGGCCCGACCTCGCCCGGCAAATGGGGCAGCTCGGTGATGGGGACCGGCGCGACGATCACCTGGAGCCTGATGTCGGGCGGCGTCTCCTGCACGGCGGAGGATGCCGGCTGCACCACCACGGCGCTCTCCAGCTTCATGCCGGCGGGCTATCTGACCGAAATCCAAAACGCCCTGGCCGCCTGGTCGGCGGTCGCCAACGTCACCTTCGTGCAAGTCCCCGACGACGGCGCGGCTTTCAACGCCCCCACCGCCAGCGGCGATATTCGCTTCGGCGGCCACGCTTTCGACGGCGCACTCGGCGTCTTGGCGCATTGCTACTACCCCCCGGCCAACGGCAACACCGCCGCCGGCGACTGCCATTTCGACAGCGGCGAAACCTGGAAGCTGGGCGTCTCCGGCGGCACCGGCATCAGCATCTTCCAGGTGGCGGCGCACGAGATCGGCCACGCGCTGGGCCTGGCCCATTCGACCGACATCAACGCGCTCATGTACCCCTACTACAGCGAAGCCTTCACCGGCCCGCAGGCCGACGACATCGCCGGCATCCAGGCCATTTACGGCGCGCCGATCGGCCTGCCGGAGCCGGGCAGCCTGAGCCTTCTGGCCGTGGGGCTGTGGGGCCTGGCGAGAAGACGCCAAGCCGCCTGAGGCATCCTTCCCCCTCCCCTGGCGGGAGGGGGCTTTATTCCGGGGAGAAAACCGCCATGCCGACCATCAAGCCCCGCCCGCCGACAATCCCTGGCCTGTTTTTACTCGCCGCGTTCTGGCTCGGCCTGTCCGCCCCGGTCGGGGCGATGTGGTTCCGCATGTCGGACGCCGAACTCCTCGCCCAGTCGGATTTGGTCGCGACCGGCGAAATCGCCGAGGCCCGGCCCGACGGCCGGCTGGTGCTGCGCATAGCCGAGTGCCTCAAAGGCTGCGGCGCCTTCGCGCAGGCGCTTCTGGCCGGCCCCGCCGCCGGCGCCCCCCGCTCCAGCACCGACCTCATCCACCATGTCGGCCAGAAGGGCCTGTGGCTGCTGCGGGCGCATCCGCAGGCCGCCGGCGAGGCCCTGTACCTCGCCGACCATCCGCAACGCTTCGTCCCCGCCGACCAGGCCGGCAGAATCCAGCTTCTGCGCGGCCTCCTGGCATCCCCGCCCAAATAGCGCGGCGGGCAGGCCGGTGCCGCCCGGCTTGCCGCCCCAGGCCGGAAACCCGCCAAACGCGAGACGCGGCGGGCGGTGGCGAACCGCATAATTCAGAAGTGGAAAATATAGGCAGCGCCAGCGCCAAAATCCCCATTGGCGCGCTATTGAACATTTTTCAAACGGCGCGCGATGCGCGCCCTACTTGGCCTGCGCCCCGCGGCAATGCGTTTTGCCTCATTGCCGTGATTGGCGCCTGCGGCTCCTGCGATCTTGGACTACCTCGCCGGCGCGAACTAGCGCAATCACGAGGAAGATTGCCGCCGCCGCCAAGGGGTTGAGTCAGGTAGGGTGCGAGACTGTGAAAGAACCCACCCTTCGCCCCCGGGATTTTGGCATAATGCCATCCATCCATTATCCCATTGTTCTGGTTTGTTCTGGTTCCCAAGCTCTGCTTGGGAACCCAAGTCTTGGAAGCTCTGCTTCCCGATGCTACCCGAAACTCCGGCAAGCAGAGCTTGCCAAAACCGCATTCCCAAGCGGAGCTTGGGAACGAGCCCGTAAGGCCATAAGATGCGCCAATCCGTTATAGGATGCGCTGAGGTACGAAGCGCGTCGTTCGCGTTGCCCGATTGAACGGCTTATGGCGGCTTTCAGCAAATAAAAAAACCCGCCTAAGTTTTTGGCTTTGGCGGGTTTTTTGGGCTTCCACGGACTTGGGCGGAGGTTTGGCCTGGCCTAGGTCCGGTATTCCGCGTTGATCTTCACATAGTCGTAAGAGAAATCACAGGTCAGCACCCGCTGCCGGGCTTCGCCGCGTCCCAGCGCTATGCGGATGGTGATGTCGCTTGCGGCCATGGCTTTCTGGCCGGCTTCTTCGGTGTAGTTCAAGGCGCGTCCGCCGTTTTCGACGATTTGCACGTCGCCCAGCCAGATGGAAACCTTGTCGATGTCCAGGCCGGGGCAGCCGGCGCGGCCCACGGCGGCGAGGATGCGGCCCCAGTTGGGGTCGCTGGCGAAAAACGCGGTCTTGACTAAAGGGGAAAGCGCGACGGTGTTCGCCACTTGGTGGGCTTCGGCTTCGTCGCGGGCTTGTTCGACGACGACGCGCATCAGCTTGGTCGCGCCTTCGCCGTCGCGCACGATGGCTTCGGCCAGTTCGTCGCAGACGGCTTGCAGGGCGGCTTTGAAAGCCGGGAGATTGTCGCCGCCTATGGCCACGCCGGAAGAACCCATCGCCATCAACACCAGCGAATCATTCGTCGAGGTGTCGCCGTCCACGGTGATGCGGTTGAAGGATTGCTCCGCCGCCTCCGCCAGCAATTCCTGCAATAACCCGGCTTCCACTTGCGCGTCGGTGCCGACGTAGGATAGCAGGGTCGCCATGTTGGGATGGATCATCCCCGCGCCTTTGGCGATGCCGATAATTGTCACGGTTTGGCCGGACAGGCTGATTTGGCGCTGGGCGAGCTTTGGCACCGTGTCGGTGGTCATGATGGCCCGCGCAGCCCGCGCCCAGCCGTCTTCGGCCAGCGCCGCGACGGCTTGGGGCAGGGCGGTGGCGATTTTGTCCACCGGCAGGTATTCGCCGATGACGCCGGTGGAGAAGGGCAGCACTTGCTTGGGGTCGCCGCCGGTCAGCGCCGCCACCAGCCGGCACGTTTCCTGGGCGTCTTCCAGGCCACGGCTGCCAGTGCCGGCGTTGGCGTTGCCGGCATTGACCAGCAGCCAGCGCGGGCCGTGGGCCAGATGCCCGCGGGCCACCGTCACCGGGGCGGCGCAGAAGGCGTTGCGGGTGAACACGGCGGCGCAGGTCGAGCCTTCCGCCAGTTCGATGAGCAGGAGGTCGTCGCGGCCTTGTTTGATGCCCGCCCCGGTCGTGCCGAGTTTAAGGCCGGCGATTTTTGGCAAGGCGGTTGGATTGTCTGGATTGGTCATTTGCCCTCACCCCA
>CAZOTR010000198.1:3509-7586 GCA_964582755.1 uncultured Methylococcaceae bacterium
TTTTAAGATTGAACCCGCGCTTTATGCAGGCATCGAGAATCAGGCGTCGAGCCTGCCGTGGCATTGCTTGTACTTCAAGCCGGAGCCGCAGGGGCAGGGGTCGTTCCTGCCGACTTTCACCCCGTCGCGGACGAAGGGCTGGGCGTGGTGGCTGGGCCTTCTCTGGCCTTCCTCGGGCAAGGCCGGCTGTTCTTCCGGCTCTTCCAGCAAGGCGCTGCTGGCCTCGGCGTGTTGGAACTGCATCTCCTGGTGCTGGCGGGCTTGTTCTTCCATGATCTTAACCTCGTCTTCGCTGCGGACTTGGACCTTGGAGACGATGGAAATGACTTCTTGCTTCACGCTGTCCAGCATGTCGGTGAACATCTCAAAGGCTTCGCGCTTGTATTCCTGCTTGGGGTCTTTCTGCGCGTAGCCGCGCAGGTGGATGCCCATGCGCAAATGGTCCATGGCCGCCAAATGTTCCTTCCAGGCGTTGTCCAGCACTTGCAGCATCACCGACTTTTCAAAATGGCGCATCACTTCGCCGCCGATGGCGGCAGCCTTGGCGTCGTACTCTGCCTGCGCCCGCTCCTGGATCATGTGCTTGAGCTTTTCCTCATGCAGGTAGTGGTCTTCCTCCAGCCACTGGCTGACCGGGGCGGTGACGTTCAACTCCTGGGCCAGGGTTTCTTCCAGCCCCTTCACATCCCATTGCTCCTCCATGGTGTGCGGCGGGATGTATTGCTCGAACATCGCGCCGACCACGTCTTCGCGGACGGCGGTGATGGTCTCGGAGATGTCTTCGGCCTCCATCAAGGCGTCGCGCTGGAAGTAGATCACCCGGCGCTGGTCGTTGGCGACATTGTCGTATTCCAGCAATTGCTTGCGGATGTCGAAGTTGCGCGCCTCGACTTTGCGCTGCGCGTTTTCGATGGCTTTGGTGACCCAGGGATGCTCGATGGCCTCGCCTTCCTGCATGCCCAGCCTTTGCATGATGGCGGCGACGCGATCGGAGGCGAAGATGCGCATCAGGCTGTCCTGCAAGGACAGGTAGAAGCGGGTCGAGCCGGGATCGCCTTGGCGACCCGAACGTCCGCGCAATTGGTTGTCGATGCGGCGCGATTCGTGGCGCTCGGAGCCGATGACATGCAAGCCGCCGCTGGCGACTACGGCTTCGTGGCGCTGCTCCCACTCGTGCCGCGCCTGCTCGATGTCGGCGGGGTCGGACAGTCCCCGGCGGGCGATTTCCTCGTCCAGGTTGCCGCCCAGCACGATGTCGGTGCCTCGGCCCGCCATGTTGGTGGCGATGGTCACCGCGCCCGGCCGGCCGGCCTCGGCGACGATGTGCGCCTCGCGCTCGTGGTGCTTGGCGTTTAGCACTTCGTGCGGCACCCCGGCCTGGGCCAGCAGCCCGGACAGCAACTCGGAGTTTTCGATGGAGGTGGTGCCCACCAGCACCGGCTGGTTCCGGCTGACGCAATCCTGGATGTCTTCAAGGATGGCTTTGTATTTTTCCTGCGTGGTGAGATAGACCAGATCGCCCATGTCTTTGCGGGCGTTCGGGCGGTTGGACGGGATCACCACCACTTCCAGGTTGTAGATCTGCTGGAACTCGAAGGCTTCGGTGTCCGCCGTGCCGGTCATGCCGGAGAGTTTTTCGTACAGGCGGAAATAGTTCTGGAAGGTGATCGAGGCCAGGGTCTGGTTTTCGTTCTGCACCGTCACGCCTTCCTTGGCCTCCACCGCTTGGTGCAGACCTTCCGACCAGCGCCGGCCCAGCATGGCGCGGCCGGTGAATTCGTCGATGATGATGACTTGGTTGTCGCGGACGATGTAATCCACATCGCGCTGGAACAGCACATGGGCGCGCAAACAGGCGTTGATGTAATGCATCAGGCGGATGTTGACGGCGTCGTACAGGCTCTGGCCGGGCTTTATCAGCCCTTGCCGCTCCATTTCCTGCTCCATATGCTCATGGCCTTGCTCGGTCAACAATGCCTGTTTGGCCTTCTCGTCCACGGTGTAATCGCCGGTGCCTACGGGCTTGTCCTTGCCATCCTGCTGCTTGACCATTTCTTGCTTGACCAGCATCGGGATCAGGCGGTTGACTTGGTGGTACAAGTCGCTGCGGTCTTCGGTGGGACCGGAGATGATGAGCGGGGTGCGGGCCTCGTCGATGAGGATCGAGTCAACTTCGTCGATGATGGCGAAATGGCGGCCGCGCTGCACCCGGTCTTCCGGCCGGAAAGCCATGTTGTCGCGCAGGTAGTCGAAGCCGAATTCGTTGTTGGTGCCGTAGGTGATGTCGGCGGCGTAGGCGGCGCGGCGCTCCTCGTTGTCCAAGGCGCTGACGATCACGCCCGTGGTCAACCCCAGGAAGCCATACAGCCGGCCCATCCATTCCGAGTCGCGCTTGGCCAAGTAGTCGTTCACCGTGACCACATGCACACCCTTGCCGGGTAGGGCGTTGAGGTAAGCGGCCAGGGTGGCGACCAGGGTCTTGCCTTCGCCGGTCTTCATTTCGGCGATCTTGCCGTCGTTCAGCACCATGCCGCCGATCAACTGCACGTCGAAATGGCGCATGTTCAAGACGCGCTTGGACGCCTCGCGGACCACGGCGAAAGCCTCCGGCAACAGCGCCTCCAGCTTCTCGCCCTGCGCCAGCCGCGCTCTGAACTCCTCGGTCTTCCCTCTTAGCCCGGCGTCCGTAAGCTTTGCAATCTGGGGCTCCAAGGAATTGATCTTCTTGACGACTTTCCTTTTTTTCTTGACCAGCCGTTCGTTGCGGCTGCCGATGATTTTTTTGACTAGCTTGCCCAGCATTGTGATTCAATTCCAAACCGGTGAAAAAGATCCGCGAATGATACCGTAAAACGTTGGTTTTTAATAATGACGGTTATAGGCGCAACAGCCGGGTGATTTCCGTCGCCGTCGCCAAGGCCCGCCGTCCCGCCTTGCCGGAGCAGATCGGCTCGCGCCCTTCACGGATGCAGGCGGTGAAATGCTTGATCTCCTCCATCAAGGCATCGCCGTTTTCAAACGTGGACTCCTCGCCGAGGATTTCCGGCACGCCGGGGAACATCTCCTTGTCGCCTTTGCGGTAGCGGGCCAGCACACGGTTTTGGAAATCCACCGACACATAGCACGAGGGCATGAACATGCGCATCTTGCGCTCGACTTTCAGGCTGGCGCGGCTGGCGGTGACATTGGCCACGCAGCCGCTTTTGAAGGTGATGCGGGCGTTGGCGATGTCGGTGTCGTGGGTCAGCACGGTGACGCCCTTGGCGTCGATGCGCTCGACCTCGGAGTCCACCACGTCGAGGATGATGTCGATGTCGTGGATCATCAGATCCAGCACGACGCTCACGTCATTGGCCCTGGGGTTGAACGGCGCGAGGCGGTGGGACTCGATGAACAGCGGCTTGTCGGTGAGATCCAGGCCGAGCAGGGCGGCGTTGAAGCGCTCCAGATGGCCGACCATCAGCCGCAGGTTTTTCGCCTCGGCGATGCGGATCAATTCGTCGGCCTCCTCGACGGTGACGGTGATGGGCTTTTCCACCAGCACATGCACGCCGGACTCCAGGAAGTCGCGGGCGACCTCGAAATGCAAGGTGGTCGGCGTGACGATGCTGACGGCGTCCACCTTCCCCAACAATTCGCGGTAATCGCTGAGGGCTTGGGTTTGGTGTAGTTCCGCGATGGCCTGCGCGTTCTCTGGGTTGCTGTCCACCACCGCCACCAACTCGCAGTCCGGCAGGGCGGCGTATTTTTGCGCGTGGAATTTGCCCAGGTAGCCGACGCCGACGACGGCGCATTTCAGTGTGTCCATGGTTTGACCGTTGCGTTGAGGGTGGGGGGGCCGCTGGCGCGGGCTTGGCGGGTATTGTAAGGGCAAGGCGGGCCGGGGGCGAGTTTGGTCCGGGAATGCTGGCGTCTCGCCGGTTCAGAAGCCGGTTGGGGTTTGCAATTCCGGGCGGAACGTTTGCGGGCAATTTTCAGTTTGGCCCAAAGCCGTGTCATTCCGGCAGCGCATAGCGTGTGGGGCGCGACGGGCGAAGCCGCATTGCGCAGGATACGGAGATGGGTTTAATTGATTGA
>CAZOTR010000199.1:0-1941 GCA_964582755.1 uncultured Methylococcaceae bacterium
AGAGGGTGAAGGAATCCAGATAACCAGCCTTCAGCACTGCAAACACAGCAAGGGCAAGCTCCGCGAGCCGTGTAGTAGATGGATGCTGTGTGTCTTTCCATGAATCACGCAGCTTTCGAGTCAGTACCGAGAGTTTGCAGTCATCTGTCTGGCTTGAATTTAAGAACAGAGCTGGATATATTATTACTTCACGATTCGCTGTTATTCCTTGAGTTTTCGAACTGACTTGGAGATCACCTTCGCCTGTGGTTACGGTCAACGAAGACAACAGATTTCGGAAGGCAGGCGTGTCAGGTAGCGATAACATGTTCTAATAATTGGTATCAGAGAAATTTTCTAGCTTCCACGCTCCAACGTGGAAACTTGCCTTGTCCGATCCTGCTGGCCATCACGCAAAGCCAGAACGCCCGGGGGTGCATTCCCATATCCTAAAAGAGTATCTCAATGCGCCTTGTCCCAATTCGCCCCCACCCCCACATCCACCACCAGCGGCACATCCAACACCGCCGCATGGGTCATCAAATCCCGAATTACCGGAATGGAGGAATCCACCGCATCCTCCGCCATTTCAAACACCAATTCGTCATGCACCTGCATAATCATCTTCACAGATGGTTTGGCTGATTGTATCCAGCCATCCACCGCAATCATCGCCTTTTTGATAATGTCCGCCGCCGTGCCTTGCATCGGCGCGTTGATGGCGGTGCGCTCGGCGTATTGGCGTTTTTGGACGTTTTTGGCGTTGATGTCGGGGATATATAAACGGCGGCCAAACAGGGTTTCGACATAACCCTGCTGGCGGGCCTGTTCGCGGGTTTTGTCCATATAGGCTTTCACGCCGGGATAGCGCAAAAAGTACAGGTCAATGTAAAGCTGGGCCTTTTCGCGGGCCACGCCTAGCTGCTTGGCGAGGCCAAACGCGGACATGCCGTAAATCAGGCCGAAATTGATCGCCTTGGCGGCGCGGCGCTGCTCGGTCGTCACTTCCTCCAAACTGTGGTTGAACACCTCGGCGGCGGTTGCGCGGTGGATGTCCTCGCCTTGCGCGAAAGCCTCCAATAAACGCTGGTCGCCGGATAAATGGGCCATGATGCGCAGTTCGATCTGCGAATAATCCGCCGCCACCAGCTTGCAGCCTTCCGGGGCGATGAAGGCCTGGCGGATGCGCCGGCCTTCCGGGGTGCGCACCGGGATGTTTTGCAGGTTCGGGTCCGACGAGGACAAGCGCCCGGTCGCCGCGACGGCTTGATGGTAAGAGGTGTGGACGCGGCCCGACTTCGGGTTAACCTGCTCCGGCAGGCGGTCGGCATAAGTGGATTTCAGCTTGCTCATCGAGCGGTGTTCGAGAATCAGGCGCGGCAAGTCGTACATTTCCGCCAAATCCTGCAACACCGATTCGTCCGTGGACGGCTGTCCGGTGGGGGTTTTCTTGATGACCGGCAGGTTCAGTTTGTCGTATAAAATCGCCTGGATTTGTTTCGGCGAACCCAGGTTGAACGGCTGGCCGGCGGCCTCGTGGGCTTCCTTTTCAATCTCCTTCATCCGCCCCGCCAACTCGCCGCTTTGCCCGGCCAGCATGAACACATCGACCAAAACCCCGGTGCGTTCCATGCGCGACAGCACCGGCGCCAGAGGGATTTCGATTTCCGTGTAAAGTTTCTCCAAACTCGGAATGGCTTGCAGTTGCGGCCACAGATATTCATGCAGACGCAAAGTAATATCGGCATCCTCGGCGGCATAGTTGGCGGCGGTTTCGATATCCACTTGGGAAAACGGAATCTGCTTCGCGCCCTTCCCCGCCACGTCTTCGTAGTGGACAGTCTTTTCGTGCAGATATAACTCGGCCAAGGAATCCATGTCGTGGCGGGTCGCCGTGCTGTTGAACACATACGATTCCAGCATGGTATCGTGGGCGATGCCTTTTAAGGCAATGCCATGGTT
>CAZOTR010000199.1:2041-7510 GCA_964582755.1 uncultured Methylococcaceae bacterium
AGCCAAGCATGGAATTCCAGCCGGGTGAACAGTTCCTTTTGCTTGGCGAGATCCGGTTCTCCCATGTGCAAATCCTGCGGCCCCAGATCCAATTCCACATCGCATTTGATTGTCGCCAACTGCCGGGATAGCGGAATGGTTTCCAAGCTGGCGCGGAGGCTTTCGCCGACCTTGCCGCCCACCTCCCCCGCCCGCTCCATCAAGGCATCCAGCGAGCCGAACTCGTTCAGCCACTTCGCCGCCGTCTTCGGGCCGCATTTTGGCACGCCGGGGATGTTGTCGGAGCTGTCGCCCATCAAGGCCAAATAATCGACGATTAGCGTCGGCGGCACGCCGAATTTCTCCGCCACCCCGGCGCTGTCCATGCGCGCGTTTTTCATGGTGTCCTCCAAGGTTACGTTGTCGCTGACCAACTGCGCCATGTCCTTGTCGCCGGTGGAAATCACCACTTTGAAGCCTTGCCGCTCGCCTTGCCGCGCCAAAGTGCCGATCACATCGTCCGCCTCCACGCCCGGCACCCGCAACACCGGAAAGCCCATGGCCTGGACCAGCTCGTCCAAAAGCCCGAGCTGCGCCCGCAGGTTGTCCGGCATCGGCGGGCGGTGGGCCTTGTACTCGGCGTACAGATCGTCGCGGAAATTCCGCCCCGGCGCGTCGAACACCAGGCCGACATGGGCTTTGGGATAATCGGCCAGCAACTTGCGCAGCATGTTGGCGACGCCAAAGATCGCCCCGGTGGGTTCGCCCTGGGAATTGCTCAGATCCGGCAAGGCGTGGAAGGCGCGGTACAGGAAAGACGAACCGTCGATGAGGACCAGGGTTTTGGCGGGAGTGTCGGACATGGCAGGGATTTCCGGGAAAAGGGCAATATGGGGCATTCTAACCCGGATGCCCGTGGGAGCGCTTTCACTAGCGTGACAGGCAGGAAGCCGCGCTTGGGAGAGCGCTTCCACGGCCCGGACTGAAAGCCCCTAGCGTTGATCGGCTTGCCCGCCCGCCGGCCAAATGTGAAAATAGGCCGCTTTCCTTGGGTTAGATCGACGCATCGTGGCAAGACGCCCCCCAACCGGACAACCGCCGGGACGCCCAACGCCCCGTTTCCCCATTATTCAAACGAGCATTACGCAAATGAACGACAACTGGATTGCCCCTTCGATTTTATCCGCCGATTTCGCGCGCCTGGGCGAAGAGGTGCAGAACGTGCTGAAATCCGGCGCGGACATCGTCCACTTCGACGTGATGGACAACCATTTCGTCCCCAACCTGACCATCGGCCCGCTGGTTTGCGAGGCCCTGCGCAAGCACGGCGTCACCGCGCCCATCGACGTGCATTTGATGGTCAAGCCGGTGGACCGCATCATCCCCGATTTCGCCAAGGCCGGCGCTTCCATCATCACCTTCCACCCGGAAGCCTCCGAGCACATCGACCGCAGCCTGCAACTCATCAAGGATCTCGGCTGCCAGTGCGGCCTGACGTTCAACCCCGCCACGCCCTTGCACTACCTCGACTATGTGATGGACAAGGTGGACATCATCTTGTTGATGTCGGTCAACCCCGGCTTCGGCGGCCAGAGCTTCATCCCCTATGTGATGGACAAGGCGAAAGAAGCCGCCGCCCGCATCAAAGCCTCGGGCCGCAACATCCGCCTGGAGATCGACGGCGGCGTGGGCCCTAAGAACATCCGCGAAGTGCGCGAAGCCGGCGTGGACACCTTTGTCGCCGGCTCCGCCGTGTTCGGCCAGGGCAAAGACAGCGACCCGAACCGCTATGACACCATCATCAAGGCGCTGCGGGACGAGTTGGCTGCGGCCAAAGTCTAAAGGATTAACACCGTAGGGTGGGCAAGCGGCTTTTTGCTTGCCCATCGTTCCTTTATATGTCATAGGGAAAAATCGTTTGTAACGTAACGGCAGCAAAGCGGGGATTTATGCAAAGCGTCATGCTTGAAGAAGCCAAACAACAGTTTGACAGCCTATGTGAGAAAGCCTGTCAAGACCATGAGCCTTATATCATCAACCGGGCCAATCATAACCATGTGGTGGTCATGTCGCTGGAAGACTTCAATGCGTGGCAAGAAACCCAATACTTGCTATCGACCCCGGCCAATGCGGAAAGACTATTGCGTTCTTTGGCCGCTGCCCGGAGTGGAAAACTCACGCAACGGGAGTTGATAGAAGAATGAACATGTTATTCACGGACGATGCGTGGGAAGAATATTTATATTGGCAAGAAACGAATAAAACAATCCTCAAGAAGGTCAATCAACTCATCAAAGATATACAGCGCACACCATTTACTGGCATAGGCAAGCCAGAACCTTTGAAACATTCATTGCAAGGGTGTTGGTCAAGACGAATTGATAGTGAACATCGCTTGGTTTATGAGGTTGGTGATAATGCGATTAGGATCATTTCTTGTCGCTTTCATTACTAACTCGGTAAGGGGCGGTAATTCGGCAATCGTAGGGTGCGGTGAGGAACGAACCGCACCGTTCGCGGCTGGTGCGGTGCGGTTCGTTCCTCACCGCACCCTACGATACCGGGGCATAGCGAAGCGTATTGCGCCGAATGTAAATCCCGCCACATGGCACATGCCCATTCATGAAAGCAGAACCGTTAATCAAGGAACGCCTTGTCCTGAGCGACAACAGCTTTGCCGAACTAACGCTGTGGCGTGTGCCACAACCTGTTCAGGGAAGCTTACACGCTTTCAAATACCGATTGGCGTTCGTGGTGGATGGCATTTGCGCACTGCGCCATGACAATGAAACAGGCAATGGTGACCACAAATATATTGGTGGAACTGAATACGCTTATGTTTTTACCTCACCGCAACGCTTGCTGGCTGATTTCTGGAACGATGTGGATGCTTGGAGAAGAGTTCATGAATAGTATAACTATCGGCGTGGCGAACCGAGATGCGGTTTCATCTCGATTTATCGAGGCGTTTGAAACGGGCAAGCCGCAAGGTACATATATTACTTTCGAGAGTGAGCGCTTGTTATGGAAGACGCTGACCTTGGAACGTTGGGAAATTCTTAAGGTGTTGACTGGCTCGGGGCCTATGGCCATCTGCGAGGTGGCAAGGCGCGTGGATCGTGATGAGAAGGCGGTACAAGGTGATGTCGAAGTCTTATCGAATACCGGTTTTCTGGAACAAGCCGGGGGCGGTAAAATTGTTTTCCCCTATGACGCTGTGCATGTGGATTTTGTCTTGAAGGCCGCATAATCCATGACCAATACCTTGGCAAACCTGCCCCCGCTGCGCGAACGATGGCGTCCATGACTTCGGCTAAATCGCAATAAGACAAGGCTGGACAACCTCCGTTGCCCGCCATTCCCCCTTGGGCAACAAACAGGCGATACAATAAGCCGCCTGCCCGCATTCAGTGAAGAACATCATGACCCCTGAGCAATTCCAAGATTATGCCCGACAGGGCTACAACCGCATCCCGGTGGCGCGGCAAGTCCTCGCCGACCTGGATACGCCATTAAGCGCCTACCTCAAACTCGCCGACGCGCCTTACACCTATTTGTTTGAATCAGTGCAGGGCGGTGAAACATGGGGCCGTTATTCCATTATTGGCCTGCCCTGCCGCAGCGTCGTCAAAGTGCATGGGCAAACCATCACGGTTGAACAAGACGGGCAAATTCAAGAGACTATTACGGCGGAAAACCCGCTGCATTGGATCGAAGCCTATTCTCGGCAATTCAAAACGCCAGAATTCGACTACCTGCCGCGTTTCACCGGCGGCTTGGTGGGGTATTTCGGCTATGAAACCATGGCTTATATCGAACCGCGCCTGAAGACCGACAAGCCCGACCCGATAGGCGCGCCGGATATTTTGCTGATGGTTTCCGAAGATGTGCTGGTGTTCGACAACCTCTCCGGCAAACTCTTGTTCATCACCCACGCCAACCCCGCCGAAGCCGACGCGCTTGCCAAGGCCGAAGCCAAGCTAGACGGATTGGTGCATACCTTGCGGGACAAAACTTTGCCCAAACAGGAAACCCGCCCGCCTAAGCAAGTGGACGAGGCCGATTTCGTCTCCGGCTTCACCCAGGAGGGCTTCGAGAACGCCGTGCGCCGGGTCAAGGAATACATCGTCGAGGGCGACACCATGCAGGTGGTGCTGTCGCAGCGGCTGTCCATCCCCTACTCCGCCGCGCCACTGGACTTGTACCGCGCCCTGCGCTGTCTGAATCCTTCGCCGTACATGTTCAACCTGAATTTCGGCGATTTCCATGTCGTCGGCTCCTCGCCGGAAATCCTCGTGCGCCTGGAAGACGGCACCGTCACCGTGCGCCCCATCGCCGGCACCCGCAAGCGCGGCAAGACGTATGAGGAGGACTTGGAACTGGAAAAAGACCTGCTGGCCGACCCCAAGGAACTCGCCGAGCATTTGATGCTCATCGACTTGGGGCGCAACGACGCCGGCCGCGTGGCGCAGACCGGCACGGTGAGGTTGACCGACAAAATGATTGTCGAACACTATTCGCATGTCATGCACATCGTTTCCAACGTCAACGGCAAACTGAAAGACGGCATGGACGCTTTCGACGTGCTGGCGGCGACGTTTCCGGCCGGCACCGTCAGCGGCGCGCCGAAAATCCGTGCCATGGAAATCATCGCCGAGTTAGAGCCGGTCAAACGCGGCGTTTATTCCGGCGCGGTGGGGTATATTGGCTGGTCTGGAAACCTGGACACCGCCATTGCCATCCGCACTGCCGTCATCAAAGACGGTTTGCTGCACATCCAAGCCGGGGCGGGCATCGTCCACGATTCCATTCCCCTGAACGAATGGGAGGAAACCATGAACAAAGGCCGCGCCGTGTTCCGCGCCGTGGCGCTGGCCGAAGCCGGACTGGAAAGAGGAGAATCCCTGTGAGCATCCGCGTTTTGATGATCGACAATTACGATTCCTTCACATATAACCTAGTGCAGTATTTTGGCGAACTGGGTGCGGAAGTGGAGGTCGTGCGCAATGACCAAATCCCGGTCGAGGAAATCGACACGATCAAGCCCGACAAGATCGTCATTTCCCCCGGCCCCTGCACACCGAAGGAGGCGGGTATCTCAGTGGCGACGATCCTGCGGTATCAGGGGCGTTATCCGATTCTCGGGGTTTGCCTAGGCCACCAAAGCATAGGCCATGCGTTTGGCGGCAATATCATCCATGCCAAGAGTATCATGCACGGCAAGACCTCGCTGGTGCATCACCACAACATCGGCGTGTTCCATGGGCTGAAAAACCCTTTGCAAGCGACGCGCTACCATTCTTTGGTGATTGAGCAGGCGACGCTGCCGGCGTGTTTGGAAATCACCGCGTGGACGGCGGATGACAACGGCGGAGTGGATGAAATCATGGGGGTCAGGCACAAGACCTTGGACATTGAAGGCGTGCAATTCCACCCTGAGTCCATTTTGACGGAACAAGGGCATGAGTTGCTGGCGAATTTTTTGAGGCG
>CAZOTR010000200.1:0-3111 GCA_964582755.1 uncultured Methylococcaceae bacterium
AAATCTAGCAGCCATTCAAACGGCGGCACCAAATCTAGCAGCCATTCAAACGGCGCATCAAATCTAGCAGCCATTCAAACGGCGGCACCAAATCTAGCAGCCATTCAAACGGCGGCACCAAATCTAGCAGCCATTCAAACGGCGCATCAAATCTAGCAGCCATTCAAACGGCGGCACCAAATCTAGCAGCCATTCAAACGGTTTGCATATACCTATTATTCATCATTAAGCATCAAGCGGCTCACTAACCTTTCTCGACATATTAAATCAGAATTTGATTAGGGAAAGGTTTTAAACTTTTTTGTGGAAGGCAAGCAAGTTATGAACAAAGATTTAAAGAAACTTTTGGCGCACTACAAGCAATTTGATGTGACGCGGACAAGGCGGCATATTAAAATTATCGATCCAAAAACAAACGGGTTTGTTATTGCACCGATCTCTGGTTCTGATAGGCGAGGCATCAAGAACCTTGAACGGGATCTCCGACACCTGTGCGCAGGGGTGGGTTACGGACAAAGTGCATGGAGAGAAAAATGAGTAACGAAATAAATTCAAACGACGAAAATAACGAAAAAATTGCTACTGCTGCTAAAGTGGGAGCAGGTCTCACGGCTGCTGCTAGTGTGGGTAACGGTATAGTTGCTGCGGTTGGCGTAGCCACAGCGGCTGAAGCTGCTGCTGTGGCTACAACAGCAGCAGTAACCACAGCTTTAGGCTCTGCCGCTAATGTGGCTGTGGTTGGTTCGGCAATGGTGGCCGCAGGTGGTAGCATTTCTGGTGGCGTGGCGGCGACAGTAACTGTTGCTACGCTCACAGGAGGGGCGGCGGCTGGTTCTTCTGTAGCAGTAGCCCTTGGAACAGCTTCAACTGTACCTGCTTTAGCCACAACACTAGCGACGGCTGGTGGCGGTACGCTAGCTGCTGGTGGTGGTGGTATGGCTGTTGGAGCTACTACAATTGCAGCTAATGCTGGCACGGCTGCGAGTACCGCAGTAATGAGCACAATGCCTACAGCAGTATTATCAGCCGCTGTTCCCCCTCTACTAATAGGCATAGGTGTTTTAATAGTTGTTTCGCTGAGCTACAAAGCATATCAACGCTGGAACTAAGACCCTTAGATTTATTTACTCTATAAACCGCCATTTTGGGCGGTTTTTTTCAATTTCAAATTTCATGTGGTGGTGTGGAAAATGTCTAAAAAAACCTTCGTTTATTAGACAACCCAGGCGCTACCATTCTTGCCGCGCCTTGCTTGATGTATGGTTATTCGTAGCCTGGAGATTTGATTGCCAACCATTTTTTTTTAACAAAAAACCGGAAGCCGGTGTACCCCCGCCCCTTTTTTTTGAACATACCGGCATCGATACTGTTTGATTCCGCTAAATATTCGGCTTCCAGCGTCTTTTGGGTTTCCACCGGCAAAGCTTCGAACCATTCAAATGCGCGGTTCATTTCAGCCCGCCCCCCCTCCCTTTTCTCCACCTCGGCCCGCTTGGCCTCGGATTCCTGCTGCTTACTTCGCCTTGCCGCCTCGCGGGCTTGTGCCTTCAACCCGTTTTCGAAGTCGGACGGGCCGACTTCGGCCCCGCTTTCAAATACCGTGCGCAGGTAGCCCGCTGTAGATCCCTTGACTTGGCCGTTCTTCGCCCGCGCCTCGACGTACTCGACTGCGGCCATGGCGCGGGCCTCGTCCTGCTTGATCCAGGCCGCGGCCAGCTTGGCGCCAATGCCGTGGCCGCGCAGGCGCTTGAACAGGGCGGAGTCGCGGATCTCGGCGGGCGCGTCATCAGCCTTGGACGAGGCTTTCGCCGGCGCGACTTCCTCTTTCGGCGCGAAGGTGAAAATCAGGTGGGTGACGTTGCGGCCGGTCTTGCGCTGGGCGTAGCTGGCGGTGAGGTCAGAATGCGCGTTGATTTGGGACAGGGCCACGTCAAGGACGCGCTTTTTGAAATCCTTGATAGCCGTGTATTCCTTGTCAACCATCAAGGTTCTCTTGAACCATTCCAGTTCGATTTCCCGCTTTCCGACGCTGCCCCACTGGATCAACAACTCATAGAGCCGGATGGCGTAGGGGCTGGACATGTCGGCGATTTTTTCCAGCTTGTAGCGGGTGAACTCGGCCTCCAGGCGGGCGATGTACGGCACGATCACGCCGGAAAACTGAAGCTGGATCACCCCGTCCCCGTCGATGTAGCTGGCGGCGGACACCCAGCGGGCCTTGGTCACCCGATCCTTGCCTGTATCCGGGTGCGTGTCGTACAGGATGAACTCCCGATAAAACAACGTCCGCGCGGCTTCCTTGGTCTGCTCGTAAGCCTGGTTGGGCGGAAGATCATAAACTTCTGCGTAATCCGTTGCCTGGACGCTTACAAAGTCAGTAGCGTTCAAGCCCTTCCCGGTCCGCCGTGCCTCGGCAATGGCCAGCAGGACGATGCGCTGCTCCACCAAGGTAAGCCGATAGCTCGCCTCGATCAGCCGGTTCGATTTCACCACTAGCTCATTTTTGTTGTCCATAGCGTTCACACGTCATGCAAAGGGGTCATGGTAGCATATAAATAGGCAAAAAAAGATACGCCCCTTTTTAGTCGGAATCTGTCCCTTTATTAGTCGGAATCTGTCCCTTTATTACCCGTGATTCAGCCATTTTATAGTCGGAATCTGTCCCTTTATTAGTCGGAATCTGTCCCTTAATGGCCGCTGTAGGCCACGGACTGCGCGGCCTACAGCCCGCCTAAAAGCTCTTAAAACGAGATGTTGGGAAAAAAAACAACAAAACGCGCGCGCGAAAAAAAACGCGCGGTTGCCGAAAAAGGAGTGCCTAGCGGCACAACCAAGAGCTTTGAATTGGGGGCTTCGCCCCCAAACCCCCACCAGGGGGTTGCACCCCCTGGACCCGCAGGCCGGAAGAGCAAAAGCCCCGACCAGGGGATGGCAAGGGCCAACAGCCCCGCAAGCCCCAAGGCCGCAGCACGGGCAGGCACCGCAAGGGCAAGGGCAAGGGCAAGGGCGAAAAGCAAAAGCGCTCTTCAGGGGGTCAGTAACTCCGATCAAGACCGCCGCAAGCCCCAAGGCCGCAGCACGGGCAGGCACCGCAAGGGCAAGGGCAAGGGC
>CAZOTR010000200.1:3211-7506 GCA_964582755.1 uncultured Methylococcaceae bacterium
AAGGGCGAAAAGCAAAAGCGCTCTTCAGGGGGAGATGAGGCGGATCAGCGCCCGAGGTAGTGCGTGGTGACGGATTCCCGCGAGTGTCCGAGCTCCTCGGCGACTTCCAGGCGGGCGGCCTTGTCCGCGTCCCGGCCGGGGGACTGGCCGCCGCGCACCGGCGAGGCCGCGCCGGCGATCTGCCCGTAGCGGTCGTTGGCGTAGCCGTGGCGCAGGCCGTGGCCGGTGATGCCGTCCGCCCGCGCGATCCCGCACGAGCGCAGGACGTGGTAGTAGTGGTTCTTGGCCTGGGCCAGCGTCCGCGCCGGGTCGCTGGTGCTGGCCAGCTTGGAGGCGGCGAACGCCTTGGCCCGGTCGAGCAAGGCCCGCTTCGCCGACGTGTCGACGGGGACCACCCGGTCCCGCCCGCCCTTGGTGCCCACCGTCAGGGCGAGGTAGGAGCCCTTGTCGGCGACGTGCGGGCGCAGCCGCATGGCCTCTAGCGCCCTAAGCCCGAAAGCCGCCTGTAGGGCAAGCTGGAGGCCCACACGGGCATCCTTCGCGGCCACCTCGGCGATCTTCGCCTCGATGTCGATCCCCTGGGCCGTCCACGACTTGTCTTGGGTGTTGACCGAGGAGCGCGACGCGGCCCCGGCGCTGACGTACCTGTCCGCCCGCTCGACCATCCCCGCCTTGCCGATCCAGCCCGCGAAGGTGCGGAAGGTCGAGAGGTTGTTCTGGATCGTCGAGGCCGACAGCCTCCTTTCCTCCCACAGCGCGGCCAGCACCTCCATGTGCCTGCCCCGGAAGCTGCGGACATCGTCCAGCTTGTAACCCTTCCCCCGCAAATCCCTGAACCCGGCATACAGAATGTCGGCCCGCTTGTCCTGCGTGGCGTGGCTCGCCACCGAACCGTCGGCCTTTGCGCCGTTGTGGGTTTTCAAGACAGCCGCCAAGCTGGCTTTCCACCCCCCGGAAGAGGAAGGTTTCGCCATGGTTTTTCTAATATTCGTGCGCGTAGCTTACTTGAGCGTTTACTTGCTTTCTGCCCGTCTGTTTCCAGCCAAGGCAAAAACCCCCGAAAGGGCGGACAGTGCGAAGCACTCCGGCGAGTCCTGTCGGACCCAATGAAAACCATAAAACAACCGGCCTTGCGCCCCAGCCTGCTTACCGGCTGGAAGGTCCGGCGGCGCCTCGCCGAAAGGACAGCCCCCGTAAGGAGCCAAGCCTAAAGCCTCATATCCGAGATTGGCGCCATCCCCATCTATCATCCACGTCAAAAGGTTCCGATTTTGGCAGTCGGCACTGGTATCTCCCATTTTTGGCAGTCGGGGTTCTGTTTCTCGGATTGCCTTAACGCGGCGGCTCCGGCGGGCTGTTGCGGGCAGGCTTCGGACCGCCTGCCAGGGCGCTGATATTCGCTTTGCGCTTGATGCGCTCCGCCGCGCCAACGGCGTTCCTTATCCGGCGCTGGGCATCTTGCTGGACGGCCTCCGCGTCCAGGCAGGCTTGCTCGGCCCGCCGCTTTGCCGCCTCCGCCTCATGCCTGGCCAAATTCGCCGCCTGTTGGGCCTTGAGCGCCTCGGACTCGCGCCGGCCGGCATCCTCCTCCCGTCCCCTGGCGCGGTTTTCGACCTCGGCCAGGGCTGAGTCCCATTTCCGCTGCAAGCGCCCGGCCTCGGCCTTGACGGCCGCGTCCCGGGCGACTTTTGCCGCCCACCCCAGCAGCCCGCCCGCGCCCAGGAACCCCGCCAGCCCCCCGGCGAGGACGGCGGGCCAGGCCCGCCAAAGCACCGGCCAGCCCGAGGCGACCAACTGCCACTTGCGGCCGTCCCATTCCGCCCAGGCGCAGGCGGGCAAGACGCGCCACAGCAACAGGCCCAGCCCGCCGACAAGCGCGGCGGCGGCGATCCAAGCGATTTTCCAGATCATGGGGCGCAAGATAGCATGTCAACTAAACCTTCACCATCGGCTATTAGTTGGATTGTTGTATTTTTCCCGGATCAAGCCATATTTTCCGCGGATTGACGCAGCAGCCAACAGCACTCTCTTTTGACGCTACCGCGTAAAAAGAGAGTGCTTACAGCATAAAGATAGCAAAACACGCTATCATGATGGGCATGAATGCCAAGCACCGAAAAACCCTGGAAGCGATTTTCAGCAGCCCCGTCCCGTCCGCCCTGGAATGGCGTAGCGTCGATCTGCTGTTCGCCGCGCTGGGCGCGCAGACCGTCGAAGGGCGCGGTTCCCGCGTCCGGTTCGTGCTGAACGGTGTGGTCGGCACCTTCCACCGCCCCCACCCGCACAAGGAGGCCAAGCCCTACCAGGTGCGCGACGCGCGGGCGTTTCTTGAACAGGCAGGAGTGAAACCGTGAAAACGATGACTTACCAGGGCTACGCCGCCCGCATCGAATACAGCGACGAGGACGGCTGCTTTGTCGGCCACCTCGCCGGCATCCGCGACGTGGTGGGGTTCCACGGCGAGTCCGTGGCCGAGCTGCGGGCCGCGTTTGAGGAGGCGGTGGACGACTACCTGGAGGCCTGCGCGAAGATCGGCAGGCCGCCGCAAAGGCCCTACTCGGGCAAGCTGATGCTCCGCATCGCCCCGGAAGTCCACGCCCACGCCGCCATGATGGCCGAGGCCAGCGGCAAGAGCCTGAACCAGTGGGCGGCGGAAGCCCTGGCCAACGCCCGCTAGCGGGCGGCGGCGCGATGGTGCGGCGGGAAAAAGGCAGCGTGAGCGAGGAGACCTTTGACGACTTCCTCGCAGGGCAAGGCTTGCTGCAAGCCTGCGAGAACCACGCGATCAAGGAGATCATCGCCGCGCAGCTTGCCGCCGCGACGAAGGAGCGCGGGCTGGGCAAGACCGCGATGGCAGAGCGGATGCAGACCAGCCGCCGCCCGCTGGACCGGCTGTTCGGCCCCACCGTCCCGTCCGTGACCCTGGACACCCTGCGGCGGGCCGCAAACGCGGTTGGGCGCACGTTGCGCGTCGAGCTCGTTTAGGCCCCGGAATCCGCGCCTGTCCCGGCGGCGGCACCCGCGCAGATTTGCTATATTGCATATATGCAAACATAAAAGAGGCGGAACGATGCAGAAGCGAATGACGATCTCGATTGACGAAGCGGTTTATGACGGGTTGGTGCGCGTCGTCGGGCGGCGCAGGATCAGCCGTTTTCTGGAAGACCTGGCGCGTCCGCATGTGGTGAACGACGAACTCGCGGACGGCTACCGGGCCATGGCGGCGGACGCGGAGCGCGAGCGCGAGGCCCTGGAGTGGAGCGAGGCGCTGGTCGGGGACGCGGGCAATGCGGCGCGGTGAGGTCTGGTGGGTGGACTTCGACCCGGCGGTCGGGGGCGAGATCCGCAAGACGAGGCCCGCCGTGGTGGTGAGCAACGACCAGGCCAACGCGGCGCTGAACCGGGTCCAGGTGGTGCCGCTGACCAGCAACACGGGGCGGCTTTATCCGGGCGAGGCCGCGGTCAGCGTCGGCGGCAAGCCGAGCAAGGCGATGGCCGACCAGCTCGCGACCGCCGCCAAGGAGCGGCTGCGGGACAAGCTTGGCACGCTGTCGCGGGAGGACATGCTGGCGGTGGAAAAGGCGATCAAAATCCAGCTTGGAATGAAGTTGTAGCCATTTCTATCGTTAAGACGTTCTTAGACAAAATTCTTATACGCGCAACCAATTGTTTTCATTGGCTTTGCGAGTTGTCTAAAAAACCTTGGGTTACTGGACTGTTCTTTAGGACTGTTGGGTACGTTTGCACAAACGGATAAAAACTCTCACAGGATTTTGCGAAAGCCAGGCTCCGTGCCGGTTTGCTCAGGATTTTGACCTCCCGGTTCCGGCCCGTTTTCCGGGGCGCATTTTGGATGTGGCGGTTCTGCGGGCCTTTGAGGTTGGCGGGACGCAAGTCGCGGCTGGGCGCGTCGCTCTATGACTGATGTGGATGCTCGGACGGGCGCTTATGGCGAGGTAAGCCCCCTTCTCTGGGCTTGGTGGTTCCCGGCGAGGACGCACGAAATCCTGTGAGAGTTTTTATCCGTTTGTGCAAAAACATCCACTGTTGACGGGTTGGAAGCCTCGCCGTGCTTTGGGTAAGATTTGCGACACTGGACAAATTTCCTCGTTTTTTTTATAGTCTTCCTTTGAAGCGGTCCATTAAAGGAGCGGCACCAAATCTAGCAGCCATTCAAACGGCGGCACCAAATCTAGCAGCCATTCAAACGGCGGCACCAAATCTAGCAGCCATTCAAACGGCGGCACCAAATCTAGCAGCCATTCAAACGGCGGCACCAAATCTAGCAGCCATTC
>CAZOTR010000201.1:0-7498 GCA_964582755.1 uncultured Methylococcaceae bacterium
CCTTGCAACTCCCCCGGCCCGTTTTTGGCGGTGGAAACCGGATAGCTTTTCAGCACATTGCCGTTTTCGACGATGTCCAGGCGCTGCTCCGGGATGCTGACCCGAAGATAAAAGCCGGGAGGATTCATGGCTTTTCAAACCAAGCGATGGATTCGACATGGGACGTGTGCGGGAACATGTCCATGACGCCCGCCCGCACTAGCCGGTAGCCCTGTTCGTTGACCAGAATGCCAGCGTCGCGGGCCAGGGTCGAGGGATTACAGGACACATACACGATGCGGGAAGCCTTCCACTTCCCCGCATAGGCCAGGATCTCCATCGCCCCGGCGCGGGAAGGGTCTAGCAACACTTTGTCGTAGCGGCGGTTGGCCCAAGGCGCCGCCTCCTGCGGCTGGGTCAGGTCGGCGACATGGAATTCCACATTGCCCAAGCCATTGTCCGCCGCGTTTTGCCGCGCCCGCGCCACCGCCTCCGCCCCGCCCTCGACACCGACCACTCGCCCTGCCTTACGCGCCAGCGGCAGCGTGAAATTGCCGATGCCGCAGAACAAATCCAATATTTCCTCGCCCGGCTGCGGGTCCAGCACATCCAACACCCGCGCCACCATCTTGCGGTTGATTGCGACATTCACCTGGGTAAAGTCGGTGGGCTGGAAACGGAAACTAATTCCCGCCTCCGGCAAGCCATACTCCAATAACGGCGGATTCTCCGGCCACAAGGCAAACACCGAATCCGGCCCCTTCGGCTGCAAATAAATATCAAAACCGAAATCTTGGCCGAAGCGGCTGAAAATCTCCAAATCCCCAGCACTAGGCGGCTCCAATACCCGAAACACCAAGGCGGCGCGTCCGTCGCCCACCGCGACCTCGATTTGCGGCACGCGGTCTTTGATGCTGAGGCTGGCAATCATCGCCGCCAAATCACGCAGCCGCTCGCCGACTTGCGGGTGCAACACCGGGCAGGATTCAAGCTCGGCGACCAAGGCACTGGATTTCTCGCGGAAACCCACCAGCATCTTGTTCTTCTTCGCCACCCATTTCACCCCCAACCGCGCTTTGTGCCGGTAGCCCCACTGCGGCCCGGTCAAAGGTTCCCAAATGGCCTGCGGCTCGACCTTGCCGATGCGGCGGAATTGCTCCAGCAACAGATCCTGCTTCTCCGCAATCTGCTGGCTTTCCGCCAAATGCTGCAAGCTGCAACCGCCGCAGATGTGGAAATGGGCGCAACGCGGGATTGCCCGATACGGCGAAGGCGTGATGACTTCCACCACCCGGCCCTCGGCGAAATCGCGCTTGATGAGGGTATAAACAAAACTGACTTCTTCGCCGGGCAGGCCACCGTCGATGAACACCGCCTTGCCATCCACATGCGCCACTCCGCGCAAGTCGTGGGCGAAGGATTCGATGCGGGTTGCGACGGGGGTTTCGGGGAGTTTTTTACGATTGGGGCGTTTGGACATGGGTTACGGTTGGGATGAAGATCAAGATTGCGGACCGCCACGACTTCCATGCTTCCGGCAGATTTGCAAACGCAACCGAATTCGGGGACCAATGCCCGCCATCTATCGGTTTTGCCGTAGGAGCGGGCCATGCCCGCGACGAACAAGGGGCCGGTCGCGCCCATGGGGCGCTCCTACGGGCGTTTCGCGCCACGCTTTGATCTGATAGGTGATAAGGGAGCCAATGAAAGAGTTGACGTCAGATGCGATTCAACCGCTTGGAATTATAAGTCAAATCAGGGGGCAGCAGTCGGCCAAGGGCTAATAACGCCCTGCGGCATAACGCATTTGCGCCGCCGCGAGCGCGCACAACAGGCCGGCCAGCAGCGCCGACAACGCCAAGCCGGCCAGCGGCGACGGCGGGCATTCCCCGAACAGCAGAGCATGGCGCAAGGCTTCCACCACGGCAGTCAAGGGGTTGATGGCGGCGGCTTGCGCCAGCCAGTCCGGCATTTGGCGGGCGGGAGCCAGGGCGGTGCTGGTGAACAGCAAGGGCATGTTGACCAGATGCACGAAAGTCGCCATGGCTTCTTGGGCCTGGACGCGCAAGGCGATGGCGCAGGACAGGGCGGAGAAGGCGGCGGCGAATAGCAGCAGGTTGAGGAACGCCAAGCCCAGCGCGGCGGGGTCGGGATGGGCTTGCACCCCCAGCAGCAAGGCCAGGCCCAACACCAGCATGGCTTGGACAGTCAGCCGGAGGGCATCCGCCAGGAGCTTGCCCAGCAAGATAAGGCGGGCATCGGCGGGGGTGGCCAACATCCGGGGCAGGAAGCCTGTTTGCAGGTCGCGTATCCAGGCGATGCCGGATTGCGACGCGCCGAACAGCACAGTCATCGCCGCGACGCCGGGAGCGAGGAAGTCGGGGTAGGCGATGTCGCGGGGCAAACCGTGCAGCGGGTAGCGTTGGAACAAAAAGCCGAAGAACGCCATCCAGATCAAGGGCTGGCCCAGCGAGAAGGTCAACACCACGGGCCGGCGCAGCACCGCCAGCAGAGAGCGGCGGGCGACCAGCAGCACGATGTCCGGCCCGCCCTTCACTGGTGTTGGCCTTTTTTCTGCCCGTGCCGGTTGCCCGCCTCGCGCTTGCAAAAGCGCAGGAACAAGGCCGTCAAATCGGCCTCGCCGTGCAGCCTGGGCAGGTCCTGCGGCGGGCCGTCGGCGACAATCTGCCCATGATCCAGCAAGACTGCCCGGCCTGCATGGCGGGCGACGGCCTCCAGGTCGTGGGTGGCAACCAACACCGTATTCCCGCCGCCACAGCGCCGCCGCATGTCTTGCCAAAACAGCGCGGACCCTTCCGCGTCCAATCCCGCCGTGGGTTCGTCCAGCAGCAGCAATTCAGGCTCATGGATCAGACTAGCGGCTAAGTGCAGGCGTTGTTTCAGCCCGCCGGACCAAGTGCCTACCCGCCGCCGCAAAGGCTCGGCAATGCCGTAGGCCGCGGCCAGTTCCTCCACTTTCCTGGCCCGCGACCGGCGCTTGACGCCGTAGAGCGCCGCCATCAAATCCAAGGTTTCCCTGCCGGTGAGTTCGGGGTCCAAGGCCGCGTCCTGCGGCACATAGCCCAAGCGGTGGCGGATCTGCCGGGGTTCGGTTTGGCCTAGGATTTCGGCCCATCCCTCGGTGGGGCGCAGGAAGCCGCCGAGGATGCGCAACAGGCTGGATTTGCCGGCCCCGTTGCCGCCAATCAAGGCGGTCAGGCTTCCCGGCCTCAATTCCAGGTCCACGCCGCGCAAGCCCTCCACCCCGCCCGAATAGCGCAAACGCAAGCCGCTTGCCCGCACCGGCGCGACGTCCGCCGCCTCAGTCGTGGTGGACAATCGTCCCCACATGCTCGCCGCGCAAGGCCGCGCCCAGCAACTCCGGCTTCAGGCCGTTGACCACCTGGAACTGCCGCAACAGCCGCCCCCGCACCAGCAAATCCAGCAACACTTCGTCGAACGGAAACGTGCGCACCCCGCGCCGGCGCAATTCGCCTACGCTGATCTCCGGGATGAAACGCGCCTTCGGGTGGGTTTTCGGGTCTTCGTCGTACAAGCCGTCCACATCCTTGACCAAGGTGAGCCGTCGGCAGCCGAAACACTCGGCGACTAGGTAGGAACCCACGTCGGTGCGGTGCGGCGGGATGCGGCCAATCTCCGGCGGATGCTCCCACAGCGAATACGGCGGGTCGCCATTGAAAATCACACCGGGGGCGCTGTTCAGGAACAGCGGCAGCAGATGGCCGAAGATTTCCGGCGGAATCGCCACCACGCCCAGCGGGGCCAGCAAGGTGCCTAAGATATGGGCGTTGCCCAGGGCGTCGGCGACGGCAAGCTGGGCGAGGACGCCCGTGGGCAGTCCCAAGTCCAGGCCGATGGAAAACACATGGCGGCTGCGCGCCCCGCCGCCAGTCGAGAGGATGAGCTTGTGCTCGCGCAAAACTTCGCCCAGCGCCTCGGCCAGCGCGGGCAAGGCGGCGCTGCCACGGTCTACGATGGAGCGCCCGCCAATCTTCACTACTTGGGCGTCGGGCAGCATCCGCACCAAGGCAGTCTGGTTTTCGGTGGAGGCCAGCAAGTCTTTGTCGACCAGGCTTTCCCGCATCAGTAGGGAGGCCATGTGATGGCGTTGGTCGGTGTCGGGGGAGAGGGAGTCGGTCATGGCGGTCGCTCATTCGGCGGTGATTAAAGTGCCCACGTCCTCGCCTTCCAAGGCGCGGGTCAGGTTGCCGGCCACCAGGCCGTTGACGATGCGGATCGAGCGGCTATGTTGCGCCCGCTCCATGAAATCCAGCACTGCCGGTTCCACCACCATGTCTTGCAGATCCATAGCCTTGAGTTCGGCGACGGTGATGCGCGGGATGAATTTGGCGTGGCGGTCCTTCTTCGGATCGCCGGTGTACAAGCCGTCCTCGTCCTTCACGAAGATCATCGAGCGCGTCCCGAACACCTCGCTGACCAGATACGCGCCGGTGTCGGTGCGGTGCGGCGGCAGGCGTCCGACCGGCGGGTTTTGCTGCCAGAAGGTGTAAGGCGGCATCCCGAAGAAAATCGCCGCGCCGCGTTCGGCCAGATACAACGGCAATTGCGGAAACTGGGCCGGCTCGATGAACGGGATCCCATGGCGGGCCAGCAGGTAATGCGGCATCCGCGCATTCTGCATGCTGACGAACGTGCCTAGCACGCTCATGACCCCGGTGGGCAGGCCCAGATCCAAGGCCACGCTGTAGGCGTGGCGGGCGCGGGTGCCGGCGCCTGTGCCGATAATCAATTGGTGCTTGGGCAGGTTGGCGGCGATTTCGTCGAGGACCGGGAAGACCGCCTTGCGGCCCCGGTCGATCAGGCTTTGACCGCCGATTTTCACCACATTGGCGGTGGGCAGTATGCGCTCCACCTTGCCGGTGGCGGACTCGCGCATCAACTCCGGGTCGGACAGCGAGCCTTCCACGAGTTTGCGGCCCAGCGCGGAGAGCAGGGTATCATCCAGGGGTGTGTTCATGGTGTCCTTTGTCGTTATTGTCATGGCGCTAAATGCGCGGGGACGGCAAATGAACCGCCGTCAGTTCATAGGATTCTTCCGCCGCGTGTCCGGCCTCCAGATCCCCATACCTGTCCAGCGCCCAGCGTTCCAGCCGGTCGAGAATCTGCCGCTTGGCCGTTTCGTCCAAGGCGACCCCGGCCAGCCCCGGCTTGCCCCGCCATGCGGCCAGGGCGGCGGCAGGCCGCTCTGTCACCGGCCAGGTGGCGGCAATCCGGCTGGGCAGGGCGACGCCACCGTATACCGCGAGGGCGGCGAATAATTGCCGGGGGGCTTCTTCGCCCCGGCGTCCGTCGATGCCGTTTGCCTTCAACAAACGCCGCATTTCCCGGCGCAGCGCGTTGCGCACACTGTCCTCTTGCCGGCGTATCCGCCCCAAGACCAGTGTCGTTCCTGCGGGATGGGCGGTGCGCAGAATCTCGCCGACCAGATGCGGGGGCGAAAGCAAATGGGCCGCGCGCGAGAGGAACACCAAGCCTGCCGAGGCGTCGCGCACCGGCCAAGTTTGGTTGCCATCGGCCTGCGCCAGCCTTAGAGGAAGGCCGGCTAGTCGGAAGCGGGCGCGGGCCTGCTCCAACATGGGCAGGGACAGGTCCATGCCCAGATAATCTGTGATTGCCATCAATTCGACGCCGATTTCCCCGGTGCCGCTGCCGATTTCCAACAGTGTGCCGGGGCCGGACGCCCATTCCCGCAAGGCTTCCGCGACGGCCTTGGCCGCCGCCGCAAGGCCGCTTTCGCGGTCGAAGCGTCCGGCTTGTTGGTCGAACGAGAAAGGCTTGCCGATGTCGGCCATACGTTCAAGGACTCCCTTTGCCAGGGTTTTTGTCATCGCCGGCAAGTCCCGTGTTCCCGGTTTTCAAGCCGGGAACCCGTGGACAAGGCGAGTTTGATTCCCAGGTGTCATTGCGGACTTCCAGAACACTGGGGCGCGGCGGGGGTGGTCGTGCCGCAGTTGTCGGCCACGCCGGTTTTCTGCGTCGCGCCATAGACAGGCTTGGAGGCCGGCGGGCAAACGGTTTGCACGCCAATCATCATGCCACGGTCCTCATGGCCGAGGAAATGGCAGTGGATCACATATTCGCCGGTGTAGTCCTCGAAACGGCTGCGGGTGACGATGGCGCCGTTCTGCAAGCAACCGCACACCGACATCTGGCCCGGTATGGTGGTTTTCCACTGGCCGTTCCAGATGGAGCCATCCTTGCTGCACACCGTCGGGCATTTGGTCTGGGCGTCCGCATTGTCCCAGATCGGGCCGGCGTTGACATCGTGGGGCGTTTTCGCCACGGCCGGCAAGCCGAAGGTATCCCACCAGATCCACGGCGGCGGCAGCGCCTTGCCGTTTTGGGCAATGATTTGGTAGGGGTTGGTGTGGATATGGTAGGGATGCTGCGGCGACGAGGAGTTTTGCACGGTCCATTCCTGGGCGGTGCCGATTTGCATGGTCTCGTCCACGCAGGAAGGATCGAACTGTTTGTTGTTGATGAAAAAGGCGTTGGGCTGGCTACCTGGATTTCCCGCCATGCTAAACAGCAAAGAACGCTTGGCGACAATTTCCTTGTCCTGGATGTCGGCCAGGAAGGAAGGCATGGCCGGCCACTCGCTGGCGGCGGGAAAGCTCATGGGCTTGGCGGGGGGCGGCGATACCTGCACCGTCAGCAGGCTGGGCAGCGGAATTTCGCCCGTGACCGCAGCAGCCGGCGCGTTGGTGTTGGCCGGCAGCCCTAGGCTCTTGAACTTGAGGTCGCGGGCTTGGATTTGCTTCTGGATGTCTTCCGCCAAGTTTCCCGTCACCTTGAAGGTCAAGGCATGGACCGCGCCGGCCGTGCTTGGTGCCTGCACCAGGAAATCCGCGCGGTTGCCCGGCGACAGGGTGAAGTTTTGCGCGCCTTGGCTCAACAGAGGCTGGCTCTGGTAATTCTGCGGGGCAAACTGTATGCCGTCTTGGGCGATCTGTTTAAGCGTGGGGGCTGCGGCGCTGGCGAAGCCGATTTGCAACTGGGCCGACGCCTGCATCGTGGCATTGATGAAGCGCCAGCGTTGTATTTCCCCCGGCTTCATGGTGATGACCGGGTTGAGCTGGCCGTTGATAAGCGGCAGCGGCGGGTTATAGCCTTTGACTTGGCGGAAGAAATTCAATTCATCGTCCAATTGCTGGATCACCAACACCTTTTCCTCTATGCCTCCCTGTTTGGCGTAATAGCCATTCAGCCAATCGTCGAAGGGGCCTTCGATAATCAACGCGCCCGCCATGCCGTTGAGGATTTGCAGCGAAACGGAACCGTGTTTGTGGGGGTGGTACCAGTGCGTGCCTTCGGCTTGATTCCAGGGGAATGGGTTGATGGCGTATTGGAAAGTGCCGACGCCGCTGCTTCCACGCGGATGGGCGCCATGCCCGGCCATCGCATCCGAACCCACGGGGGCCAAGTCGAGCAACACATAATCCTGTGGCGATTGCGGCGAGACATGGGAGCCATGGAA
>CAZOTR010000202.1:0-4042 GCA_964582755.1 uncultured Methylococcaceae bacterium
CCGAGATCGCGGGCATGGCCCGCTCCTACAATTCAATCAATTAAACCCACCTCCGGCCCGCCCTGCCATTAACCACACGCCCCCATCGCCCCGCAGGCCGTGCAGAAATCGCAGCCGTCTTTGCGGATGACGGCGCAGTTGCCGCATTCCGCACAACGCTTGCCGGGGCGGATGTCGGTATCGGCTTTCAGCCGCAGCACCTTGTCAGCCTCGTATTCCACCATCACGCCCATGTCGTCCAGCGGGAAACCCTCCTCGTCGAGGATGCCGAGCATGGCATAGCGGTGCAGAACCAGCCGGCAGAGATACGCCACGGTCGAGGGATAGGACATCTTGCGCTTCTCGCCCGGCACCCAGGCCAGGAAATCGCCCCGCGGCTCGGGGAAGTCCAGCAACTGGCGCAGCTTCGCGCCTATCCAAGCCGGATCGACCACGCGCATGTCGTAGGACAGGCTCTTGCACAGGCCGTCCAACACCTTCGGATATTCGCCGGACAGCCACACCGAATACGGCCGGCGCTGGCCGTCGGGCAGGCTGAGTTCCTTCAAACCCATGACAAAATCGTCGTTGGTGGCGGGATTGTTAATGTCCACCGTCCAGGACATCGTACCCTCGGTGCCGGTCTTCGGCTCTTTCGCCGACATCAGCGCGTCCAGCACCGGCGTCGCGGCGATGGCCTCGAACGCCCCCAGCTCCGTGCAGCGGTAATGCACCAGCCGGGCAAAGCCCGACACCAGGCTAGGGACGCGCACCGGCTCGCCGTCCGGCGGCATGGACAGCACAAAGCCGTCGTCGCCGTGGGCCTTCATCAGGCTTTTCAGCTTGGTTTGCAGCCAGCCCCGGTCGTTGGAGCGCATGTCCATGGACAGGGATTTCGCCAACGCCGCCAGCCCGCGTGGCTGCTCCGCGCCATTGACCCAAACCTCGAACGGATGCTTGCCGCGCTGCCGGTGCCAATCGTCCGGCTCGCCGACTTCCCCGCCCGCATTGTCCAAATGGCCGACGAACACGGCAAAGTTGCCCAAGTTGTGTTCGACGAAATACGTCCAGGCCGGGTTGCCACCGGGCGGACGGGGCCGCCGCCGCCAGCGCAGCGAGGCCAGCGCCGGTTCGGGGACGTTTTCCAGCCGCAGGCGGCGGTCGGGGTCGGTCTCGTCGAACTCGGCCTCCGGCTTAGGCGGCGGCTCGGCGATTAAGACTTGGCCGACGACGGCGTTGGGCCGGTAAGTCGCCAAGCCTTTCAGCCCGGCTTTCCAGGCTTCCAGGTACAAGTCCTGGAAATCCTCGAACGGATAATCCGCCGGCACATTGACCGTCTTGGAGATAGACGAATCGATGAACGGCTGCACCGCCTGCAACATGCGCATATGGTCCAGCGCGGAGATTTCCAGCGCGGTGACGAAAGACTCGGGCAGCTTGTCGGTGTCGCCGCCCTGCCCGCGCCACAGCCGCCAGGCGTGGTCCTCCACCGCAAACTCCTGCACCGACCCGTCGGCCTGGCGCTTGCGGCGGGTGTAAGTCCAGGAAAACGGCGGCTCGATGCCGTTGCTGGCGTTGTCGGCGAAGGCCAGGGAAATCGTGCCGGTCGGGGCGATGCTGAGGAGGTGGCTGTTGCGCAGGCCGTGGCGGCGGATGTCTTGGCGCAGCTCTTCGGGCAGGCGGGAGGCGAAGCCGGAAGCCAGGTATTTTTCGGCGTCGAACAAGGGAAAAGCGCCTTTTTCCTGGGCCAGGGTCACGGAAGCCCGGTAGGCCGCGTCGCGCAGGGTCTGCGCGATCTTCGCACCGGCGGCGCGGGCTTCGGCAGTGTCGTAGCGCAGGCCCAGCATCGCCAGCGCGTCGCCCAGGCCGGTGAAGCCCAAGCCGACGCGCCGCTTCGCCATCGCCTCCGCGCGCTGTTTTTCCAGCGGCCAAAACGTCACGTCCAGCACATTGTCCAGCAGGCGCACGGCAACTTTCGCCACATCGGCCAACCCTGGGAAATCGAAGCCAGCCTCGGTCGAGAAGGGCGAGAGGACGAAGCGGCTGAGGTCTATGCTGCCTAGGCAGCAACAGCCGTAGGGAGGCAAAAATTGCTCCGCACACGGGTTCGTAGCCTCGAAAACTTCGCAATAACGGAGGTTATTGTCGAGATTGGCCGTGTCCAAAAACAACACCCCCGGCTCGGCATGGTCGTAGGTGGAGGCGGTGATCTGCCGCCACAGTTCCCGCGCCTTGACCGTGCCGTACACCCACAGCCCGTCCTCGCGCCGGTAAGCGCCTTGCCGCCTGCATTCCTCGCTAGGCTCGGCCTTGTGGACTAGTTGCCAGTCGGCGTCTTCCTCCACCGCCCGCATCAAGGCATCGGTCACGCCCACGCTGATGTTGAAATTGGACAACTCCCCTGGGCGGTCCTTGGCGTGGATGAAATCCAGCACGTCCGGGTGGTCGCAGCGCAACACGCCCATTTGCGCCCCGCGCCGCGCCCCGGCAGACTCGACGGTTTCGCAGGAACGGTCGAACACGCGCATGTAGGACACCGGCCCCGAGGCGCGGGAAGCCGTGCCTTTGACATGGGCGCCTTTGGGACGGATCGCGGAGAAGTCATAGCCCACCCCGCCGCCCCGGCGCATGGTTTCGGCGGATTCGGCCAGGGCTTGGTAAATGCTGGGCTTGCCGTCCACCGCCTCCGACACCGAATCGCCCACCGGCTGCACGAAGCAATTGATGAGCGTGGCCTGGATGCCCGCCCCGGCGGCGGACATGATGCGCCCGGCGGGAATCAGGCCGGCATGCAAGGCGTTGAGGAATTTGGGCGCCCACAACGCGGGATCTTTTTCCACGGCGGCCAGGGCCTGGGCCACGCGCCGGAAAACAGCGTCGGCGTCGCGCTCCTCGCCCTTGGCGTATTTTTCCAGCAGGACTTCTTCGGCGACAGGCTGGGGGGGCAGCGGCAGGATTTGGCCGGTTTGGAGTGGGGTAGTAGCGTGTTTCATCGGTTTTGCGGCTGGGGCTGGTGCTTGGAGGGGCGGAGTATACTTTCCCGCCCGCCTCTAGCCTACCGCCTTAAGCCTTTACACTGAATTCAACTTTGCGCAAGCCGAAAGCCTTGGTTGTCATAGCGGCCTGCCGCCTCGCCGGAGAGGCGGTAGGCCGAGCGCAACCACGCCGGAATGCTGGCCCAAGAGCCGCCGCGCACCACGCGGGCGATGCCGCGCTTTTCGACATCCACCCAGGCGCCGCCGTCGGACGGGGCGTCTTTGTAATTTTTGTGCCAATCGTCCTCGCACCACTCCCAGACATTCCCGCTGACCTGATACAAGCCGAAGGGATTGGGCTTGAACTCGTCCACCGGCAGGGTCTGGCCGCGAAACCGGCCCCGGTCGCCGCCGTTGTAGGTGTACTGCCCGTTGTAATTGGCATGTGCCGTGGTGATGTCGTGGCTCCACCAAAACGGCGTCGCCGTGCCGGCCCGGCAGGCGTATTCCCATTCCGCCTCGGAGGGCAGGCGGTAATTTTTCCCGGTCTGCCGGGACAGCCAACGGCAATACGCCCAGGCATCATGCCAGTCCACGTTGATGACCGGGCGCTTGCCGCGCCCCCAACCTTCATCGCCTGGCTTGCCGCGTCCGGTGGCCTCGCAGAACAGGTCGTATTCGGCGAAGCTCACGGCGAAACGGCCTATGGCGAAAGGCGCGGCGAATGTCACGCGATGCTGCGGGCCTTCATTGGCCTGCCGCCCCTTCTCCCCCCCAAACAGCCAAAAACCAGATTCCGAGCCCATGAGAAACGAACCGGACGGAATCACCGCCATCACCGGCCCCTGTCCGCCGGTTTTCAGCCGGTGGCGGAAAAACACCGGCAAGCCAAGTTTTTCCGCCGTCGCCCGCTGGCGGGCCTGCGCCTGCCCGGCGCTCCAGCCATGGATGTCCGGCGTGCCCGAAATATCGCCGCCCCCGGCGGCTGGCTCGGGTCTGGCGGGCTGCCCGGTGGGTCTGGCGCTGCGGGCATAGCCGCTTTTTTCGTTGATCCAACCGCTCCCGCCTTGCGCCCCGCTGGCGGCGTT
>CAZOTR010000202.1:4142-7462 GCA_964582755.1 uncultured Methylococcaceae bacterium
TGGCTTCCGCCGGCCGTGCCGCCTGGGTTGCCAGTGGCGGCCTTGCCAGCCTTGCCGCCCCCCTTGCCCGCATACCCGGCTTTCCGGTCATATTCCGCGCGCCGGGCCGGACTTTTCAGCACGGCATAGGCCTCGCTGATTTTTTTCATGCAGACGTCCATTTCCACCGTATAGCCGGGATTCTTGTCGGGGTGGTATTTTTGCACCAGCCGCCGGTACGCCGCCCTGACGATCTCCGGCTCGGCTTGGGGGTGGATTTGCAGGATTTCGTAAAAATCCTGGCTGGGGCTGGGCATGGGCGTCCTCCTTGGAAAGACGGAGATTATGGGGGGTTAAGACTGGATTTTCCTGCGGCTTCGGTCACGGATTGATGCAGCGGTAAACCCTGAACGCCTGCTCGCCATCGACCAAAGGGCCGACCGCGACGATGGTGTCGCCGCCCATGTCGGCGGCGTTGTTGCTGGCCAGGCGGCGGACTTCCACCAGCACCGTCTCCCTGGGCCGGCTGATGAAGCCGATTTTGGCGGCGGTGACCGCGCTGACCCGCCCCAGTTCCTTGCAGCGGCCCACTTCCTGCATCGCCAGCACGCGCACCTTCTCCGCCTGCGGCTTCAAGTCCACCCAGGCGCAGCCCGACAATCCGGCAGCGGCGAACAGCCCCGCCGCAATAGCTTTAATGCTTGTCTTCATGGTTCCTTATCCTGTCGCAATGGCAATTCGCCCGCTATGGTAATGGAACGGCGGCGCTTTGGAAAAGCGATGACGCACAGCGCCATGTCGAGTAAAATGCCGCCCATTATCCAAGTGCCACACAGCCCTTCCTCTGTCCCCGGCCGCCTGCGGCACAGCGTGGGACACGGCCCAGACCCATCCAGACCCCATGACCAAATACATTTTCATCACCGGCGGCGTAGTTTCCTCGCTGGGCAAAGGCATTGCGGCCTCTTCCCTGGCCGCCATCCTCGAAGCCCGCGGGCTGAAGGTCACGATGACCAAGCTCGACCCTTACATCAACGTCGATCCCGGCACCATGAGCCCGTTCCAGCACGGCGAGGTGTTCGTCACCGAAGACGGCGCGGAGACCGACCTGGACCTAGGCCATTACGAGCGCTACCTCAACTCCACGATGCGCAAGGTCAACAACTTCACCACCGGGCAGGTATACGAAAACGTCATCCGCCAGGAGCGCAAAGGCGAATACCTGGGCGCGACGGTGCAGGTCATCCCGCACATCACCGACGAGATCAAGCGCCTCATCAAACAAAGCGCGGAGAATGCCGACATCGCTTTGATCGAAATCGGCGGCACGGTCGGCGACATCGAGTCCCTGCCCTTCCTGGAGGCTATCCGCCAAATGCGGGTGGATCTGGGCGACGACAAGTCCTTGTTCATCCACTTGACCCTGGTGCCGTACATCGCCAGCGCCGGGGAGCTTAAGACCAAGCCGACCCAGCACTCGGTGAAGGAACTGCGCACCATCGGCATCCAGCCGGACATCCTGATCTGCCGCTCCGAGCGCCCCATTCCCATCTCCGAGCGGCGCAAAATCGCCCTGTTCACCAATGTCCACGAAGACGCCGTGTTCTCCTGCGCCGACGCCGACAGCATCTACCGCATCCCCATCCTGCTGCACGAGCAAGGCCTGGACAACATCGTCGTGCGCAAGCTGCGCTTCGACGTGCCGCCCGCCGATTTGAGCGCCTGGAAAGCGGTCGTCGGCGGCTTGGCGAACCCGGAACAGGAAGTCACCATCGCCATGGTCGGCAAATACGTCAACCACTCCGACGCCTACAAATCCTTGACCGAAGCCTTGATCCACGCCGGCATCAAGACCCGCACCAAGGTCAACATCCAGTTCATCGAGTCGGAGGAAATCGAAGACCACGGCACCGCCAAGCTGGCGGACGTGGACGCGATCCTGGTCCCCGGCGGCTTCGGCGAGCGCGGCGTGGAAGGCAAGATTGCCACGGTGAAATATGCCCGCGAGCATAAGATCCCCTATCTCGGCATCTGCCTGGGGATGCAAGTCGCGGTCATCGAGTTCGCCCGCGACGCGGCCGGCCTGGAAGGCGCGCACAGCACCGAATTCCTGCCGAAAACCCCGCACCCGGTCATCGCCCTCATCACCGAATGGCGCGACGAGTCCGGCGCTGTGGAGCAGCGCAGCGAAGAGTCCGACCTCGGCGGCAGCATGCGGCTGGGCGGGCAAAAATGCCGCCTCAGCGAAGACACCCTCGCCCGCCGACTCTATGGCAAGGACGTCATCACCGAACGCCACCGCCACCGCTACGAATTCAACAACGCCTACAAGAAGCGGCTGGAAGAGGCCGGCATGAAGATCTCCGGCAAATCGCTGGACGGCCGGCTGGTCGAAGTCATCGAACTGCCCGGCCACCCCTGGTTCCTGGCCTGCCAGTTCCACCCCGAATTCACCTCCACCCCGCGCGGCGGGCATCCCTTGTTCACCGGCTTCGTCAAAGCCGCCTGCGAACACCGCCAATCGCAAGCGCCGCTTTCCGAACAGGGATAACATCGCTTCAAGCGAGGTTGTCCCTTGACTCTTTAAAAAAGACAAGGCAAACCATGAAACTCTGCGGATTTGAAACCAGCCTGGAACAACCCTTCTTCCTCATCGCCGGCCCTTGCGTGATCGAAAGCGAACAACTCGCGCTGGACACCGCCGGCCAGTTGAAGGAAATCACAGCGAAACTGGGCATTAACTTCATCTACAAATCCTCCTTCGACAAAGCCAACCGCTCGTCCATGGACAGCTTTCGCGGCTTGGGGCTGGAAGAAGGCTTGCGGATACTGCAAAAGGTCAGGCAAACCATCGGCGTGCCGGTATTGACCGACGTGCATGAATACACCCCGTTAAATGAAGTCGCCGAAGTCGTGGACGTGCTGCAAACCCCCGCCTTCCTGTGCCGCCAAACCGACTTCATCCAAGCCGCCGCCGCCACCGGCAAGCCCATCAACATCAAGAAAGGCCAGTTCATGGCCCCTTGGGACATGGGTAACGTCGTCACCAAAGCCAAGGCCACCGGCAACGAACACATCATGGTCTGCGAACGCGGGGTTTCCTTCGGCTATAACAACTTGGTTTCCGACATGCGCTCGCTGGTCATCATGCGCGACACCGGCTGCCCGGTCGTGTTCGACGCCACGCATTCGGTGCAACTGCCGGGCGGGCAAGGCTCCTGCTCCGGCGGACAGCGCGAACACGTCCCGACCCTGGCGAAAGCCGCCGTCGCCGTCGGCATCGCCGGCCTGTTCATGGAAACCCACCCCGACCCGGACAAAGCCCTGAGCGACGGGCCGAA
>CAZOTR010000203.1:0-7453 GCA_964582755.1 uncultured Methylococcaceae bacterium
TGCGGATTTTCCCGCCCTCGGCCTCCAGCAACGCGGCAATGTCGCTAAGATGCGCGCCGCTGGCGTAATCCGCCAACTCGCCGCCCGCCAACCTTAAGCTGCCAGCAACCTGGGGCGCGGACCAGTCTCCGGCGAGGGCGGCGTCCAGGGCGAGTTGCCCGCGCAGCCGCCGCCCGCCGGCGGCCAGCAAGGGATCCAACAATTTCAAGTCCGCCGTCCCGGCGGCGCGCAAGGCCAAAGAACCGGAAGCGGCCAACGGCGCTTCTCCGCTGATGTTCAGATTGAACTCTCGGCCGGCGTCCAGCCGGCCCTCGACTTGGGCGGACGGGCCGGCCAAATGGGCGCTGGCCGCCAGGTTAAGCGGCGGCAGGCTGCGGGCGGGGCCGGTGCGCAACCTAAGCGCCTGCATCTTGACGGCGATGGTGCCGCCGGGCCGGGTCGGCGTGCCGCCCAGTTTCGCCTCCGCGTCCAGCCTCCCGTCGGCGGCAAAATCGGGCGCGAACAGCGCGGCCAGCCCGGCATCGACATCGCTGAGCCTGGCGTCCAGATCCAGCTTCTGGCCGACTTTGCCGGAAACCTCCAACACCGCCTGGCGCAAGCCTAGGCGCAACCGCTCCACGGCCACGCCGTCTTTGAAGGCAATCCGCGCCGGGGCCAGCAAACGCAGGGTTTCGCCCTTCCAAACCGCCTGCCACTCGGCCAAGGCCAATTGCCTGGCGTTCGCATCCAGGCTGGCGGCGCTGTCCAGCCGCATTTCCGCGCCGGCCAAATCTGGCAAACGGGCGGACAGGCGCAGCTTGAGCGCCTCCAAAGGCCCGGCCAGATCCAAACCGGCGGAATCGGCCAGCGTCCCGGCGGAGATTCCTTCCAGCTTTAGCCGCCCGTCGAACACCGGCTTGCGGACGGGGTCGCCGACGGCAAGATCCAGGCTGGCTTGCCCCACCGTCGCCGTCCCGGCCAGCCCGGCCTGTTGGGCATCGAGCTTGAGCCGCGCCGAGGGCCGGCCATTGCCTACCGCCGTCTCCAGCGTGGCGGCGACGGACCCGGCCAGAGGCTGGCCGAGCAGGGGACGCAAATCCTCCAAGCGCGCCATGCGCAGGTCGATTCTTCCCGCCGGCAGTTCGCCCCCCTTGGGCAAGCTCAAAGAACCCTTCGCCTGGGCGCTTTTCCAGTCGGCGCGGGCGATGTCCAGCCGCAGCGAACCGTCGGCGGGGGCTTGCGCGGCCAGGGCCAGTTCCAGCGGCGAACCGCCCAACAGGCCGCGCGCCGTCAACTCGCCCGCAGGGGCGCGGGGCAAGCCGTCCAGCTTTAATTTGGCATTGAACGGGCCGCGCCGCAGTGCCTGGGTGGCGAGTTCGCCGTCCACTTCGGCAGTCACGGCGAATTTGTCCAAAGGACCGTCGATGCGGCCTTGCGCCAATAGCTTGCCAGACCCGCCCGCGAACACCGCCGCCCAATCATGCAAGGCCAGCTTCCAGTCGAACTTGGCGACGTTCGCGGCTAGCCTGCCGTCAGCCGAAACCGCCAACGCCTTGCCGTCCAGCTTGAGCCGGGAAACGTCCACGTCCGCACCGCGCAAAGCCACGCTGACACCCAGCCTCGCCGCATCCCCCAGCAAGGCTGGCAAGGGCGCGGCGCCGCCGGTGACGCTAAGGCTGCCGTCCACATCCAGCCGGGTGGCGTCGGCCTGCTGCGCCAACCGTAGGTTCAACGCCGTCTTGCCCCGCAGATCCAGCCCGCCCAGCGCCGCGTAGGGCCGTAAATCCGGCACGCTTAGGGCCATGTCAAGCTTGGCCTCGCCCGCCGTGATCGCCTTGCCTTCGGCGACAAGCAGCGGATGCTTGAGCGTGAACGCCACAGGCCGCTGCGCCGCGTCCAATTGGGCATCGGCCTGCACCGTCAAGGGCGCGGACGCCAACAGATCCGGCTGGGGGCCGGGCAGCCTAAGCCCGGCCAGTTCGCCGCGCAGTTCGGCCCGCCCGGCGTCGCCCCGCAGATCCAAGGCGATGCTGCGGACGGCGGCGCCGGCGGCGCTTAAGCCGTCGATGCGCAGCTTGCCCTGGGCAACGGGCCGGGTGAAGCTGCCGTGGACTTGCGCGTCCAGGGCCACCGCCTGCCAAGACACATCGGCCCGCGGTCGCATCGCCGGGGCCGACGCCCGCACCGTCAATGCGGCGATGGCCTCATGTTCGAGGTCCAAACGGCCTTGCGCGCCGGCATGCAGCGGGCCAAAATCCATTGCCAGCCGGGTTTGCAAGGCGGACAGCGGGCCTTCCACAGTGGCTTCCAGGGCCAGCGCGTCCAACTCCTCAATGCCGGCCAGGGAGGCGAACAGCCCTTGGGCGGGTTCTTGCAGCGACAAGCGGGCGTCGATCTTCGCCGCGTCTAGCGTGCCTTGCAGGACGTAACTCCCCTCCCCGTCCAGCCGCTTGATGTCCAGGCCGGCCTCTCCCCGCTTTAATGAGGCCAGCCGCGCCCTGCCCTCAATGGCAAGGCTCACGGCCCGGCCGACGACCGCCTCGGCTAAATCCAGCCGCGCCACGCGCAGGCTGTCCAAGCGGACGGCCAACGGCAGCGAGAATTCGCCGGATGGCTCGGCGCTGGCCGGCGAAGGCGGCAGGCGGTCCAAGGCTATGCGCCCGGCTTCCAGCCGGTTCACCGCCACTTCCCCGCCGAGTAAGCCGGAAGGCGACCAGTCCAAATCCAGATGGTCGATGGCCAGCCAAGGCCCGTCTTTGTCGCGCAATTCCAGCCGGGCGAGGCGCAGATTATCGGGAAACCGGCCGGCCAGCCCGGCAAGTTTGACCTCGCCCGCAGTCGCCTCCGCCGCCGTCCGCGCGATCCAGTCCCGCCCCGCTTGGCTGTTGGCAAAAGCCAGCAACACCGCGAGGCCCAGCGCGGGCAGGCCCGCCAAAGCGGCCAAGATCCACAGCAGCCAACGCCCCGCCCGCCGCATCAGAACGCCTGCCCCAAGCCGATGTAAACCTCAAAGGAACCACCGCCGGCCTGCTTGTTGACCGGCAGCGCCACATCCAACCGGACCGGCCCGAAGCCGGTGTAGTAACGCGCCCCCAGCCCCACGCCCATCCGCCAGGTACCGGCGAAAGGCGGGCCGCCGGCGTTGACCTGGCCTGCGTCGGCGAAGGCGACCGCGCCATAGTCGTCCAGAATGCGCTGGCGGAATTCCACCGTCGCCGCCGCCAGGGAGGTTCCACCCTGCGGCTTGTTGTCGGGGAATTGCGGCCCGATGGATTGGTATTTGTAGCCGCGCACGGTGGCGCTGCCGCCGGCATAGAAACGCTTGTCGGGCGGCAGGTCGAACTGGCCAGCTCCTTCCGCATCGCCAACTGTCCCGCGCAAGGCCAACACGCTGCGGCCCGGCTCGCCCAAGTCCAGGTAAGCCGAGCCGGCCAGTTGCAACAAGACAAAGGGGCCGGTCTTGCCGCCGGCCAGAGACTGGACGGGGGTGAGGGAGGCGCTGGCGCGGATGCCTTCGGTGGGATCTAACAGGCTGTTGCCGCTGTCATATTTCAAGGCCATGGGCAGGCTCAACAGGGTGTAATTGCGGGTCACGCCTTGCTGGGTGATTTCCGACTGCTCGCCGGCCAGGCCGACGCTGCCGCTCCAGTAACCGGCGAATTTGCGCTCCAGCGCGACAGCGCCGGTGATGGCGTCTTGGTCGTAAGCGATCAGGCTTTGCTTGACCGCGCCCAAGTCGACGCGCAAGGACTGGCCGCGCTGCCCAATATCCGGCTTGACGAACCCAAGCAACCCCTTGTAGCCGATGCCGGTCGTGCTATTGCCGCCGAGCTGCGTCACCCCCGCCGTCAAGTTCAACTGCTCTGCGCCACCGAACACATTGCGGTGCTGCCAAGTGGCGGAGAGGCTGCCGCCCAAATCGGTGGACCAGGCTGCGCCCAGGCTGGTCGCCCGCTTCGGGCGTTCGGCCACCTGGAACGTGAGCGGGAGGCGGCCCTGCCCGTCCACGGCGTCCGCCGCGTGGGCGCGGACGGAGGAGAACACGCCCGTCGCGGCCAGATCCTGGCGGGCTTTCTCGATGGCGCCTGGGTTGAAAAGGTCGCCGTAGGCAACCAGCAGCCGGCGGCGCACAAAAGCTTCGTTCACGTCTTTAAGCCCCTCGACTCCGATCCGGCCCAGTTCCACACGGGGGCCAGCCTCCACGGCGTAGCTGACATCCAAGGCATTGTCTTCGGGCGCCAGGGTGGCGGCAGGCTCGGCCACTGTTGCCAGCGCATGGCCCTCGTCCAGCAAGGCATTGAGCAGCCTGTCCCGCCCCGCCAGCACGTCTGCGGCCAAGGCCGGCGCGCCGGGTGCCAAGCCGAGTTGGGCCCGGACGGATGTCGGCGGATCGCCTTGGATATCGATCTTGCGTAGGCGAAACAATGGGCCGGGTTCGACCGTAACAACCACTTCCACAGGTGGCTCGGCAGGGGCATGGGCCAGCCAGTCGTACAATCCCGGGTCGTCCAGCGCCTTATCGGCAATCCGCACTTTCGCCTTTCCATTGTAAAACCCCAAGCTGTCCAAGGCGGTGGCAAAGCGCTCCATATCCGCTTGCGCCCGCGCCACTAGCGCGAAAGGGCCTACCGGAGCGGCTTTGCCCAGGCTGGCCAAGGTGGAGGCGTCTGCCAGGATTTGGTCCAAAGCCGCATTGCCGGTTTTGGCCAGGGTTACCGTGTAGGGCTGCGGATCGGCCGCCAACGCGGCTGTTCCGGCAAAAACCAACGCGCAGAGCAAAACGGCTGATGGCGTTCGCTTCGGGAAGCGGGGGATGCCGTGGCTTCGGCGCTTTGACATGGGAGGGTGGCGGTGGTTTGGATGCGGTTCAATCCGGCGCCGATCCTTGGGCAACTTCAAGATGGGCTTCCAATAGCTTGCCGAATTCCAGCATCAAGGCTTCGTCCATGCGCATGGAAATATCCGGAGCGATTCTGATGAGCCAACCGCGTGAGGCCTGGTTGTAGGTGAACAGCTTGCGGCCCGAGGCAGAGAGAAAACTTTTCTTTAACTGCGATTCTTGCGGGAGGTTGGAGGCGTTCGCTTGGTGTGGCGTACTGGGCCGCAAGGGAGTTGCCCCTGCTTCATCGTGCTGGGTTGGGTTGGTGTCAAGATCGTCGTCGGCGTCCAGGTTCGATTCTGTTGGTTCGATGGTTTTTGTTTGCGCGGTGGAATCGATGATCCGCGTTTGCATGAGTTGCACATCGTTTCTTGACAGCTCGCCGGATTCGATCTTCGGTATCAAGGGCAGGATGGCTGCCTCCCCTAGGACTTTGCAGGCTTTGTTGATTTCGTAGCCTAGCCGGTAGGGGATTTTGGCGATGTTGGCAAAGCTTGCCGACATGGCTTCGGGCAGTTCGGCGAAGCCTAAATATTGGCTGAGTTTGGATTTGGATATCCCTTCGGCTTCGGCTAGTTGCTGCGCGGTATCGAAGAGCCCTAGGGCTAGGGCGCTCTGGTAGCTTTTCGCTTTGGCATAGTCTGAAAGGTTTTTGCGCTGTCTGTTTTCCGCCGACATGACCAGATAGGCTTCCCGGTCGTCCAGTTCGCGCACGATGGCTTGGATGGGAATGCCCAGTTCCTTGGCGGCCAGCCAGCGCACCCGCCCGCAAATCACTTCGTACTGGATTTCCGGGGCGTCAGGGTCTTTCACGCTGCGCACGACGATGGGCTGGATCTGGCCGACGCCCGCCTGCCGGAAGGATCTGATTAGATCCTCTTTGTGCGAGGTTTCGCCGACGGGCCGGTCGGCAAGCTTCCAGGGACGGCAGGCGGCGGCGGCAATTTCCACCGGGGTGCCATCGTGCAGGTTGGCAACGGCATTGCGGGAAAGGGTGCTGCTTTGGGAGATGGCGGGTTTGAAGGCGTCGCTCTTGACCAACAAGTCCATCGCCGACAATTTTTTAGGCTTGCCCACGGTTTGCCTCCGCTTTTCTGGCGTCGCGCGCAGCAGCCACTGTGTCGGCGTCCCAGAGGGATTTGGCGTGGATCAATATTTCTTGGTTGACGGCGTCGAATGCGCCCAAGGCCCGCCGGTAAGTTTCGCGGCTGCCGCGGATTTCGGTTATTTCATAGACGCTGACCATGTCGTTGCCTGATTTCAACAGTTCGGCGCTTTCGATCATTTGGTTGGTCAGGATGGTGTCGCCGTAGATACTACGCAACATGGAAGCTGCCCGCACATGTTCCGTCCCGCCGTTGAAGCGGGTGATGAGGATGGAAAGCCGGGCAAGCCTTAGTTTATTTATGCTTTCCAGGATATGGAAAAATTGGATGCTTGAGCTGATGTCCACCATGGTCGGTATGATGGGCGTCACGATATAGTCGCTGGCGCACAGCACGTTGATGGACAAAAGCCCCAGGGCCGGGGGCGCGTCCAACACGACGATGTCGTAGTCCCCGTCGACGCTGTCCACGGCGTCGCGTAAGCGGGTGGCGTTTTCGGCCATGCCCAGCAACGCCATTTCGGCCCCCACTAGGTTCAGATTTGATGGCACCAGATCCAGGCGATGCCAATAGGTTGGCCGGATCGATTGCCGGATGGTTTCGCAAGGGCCGGTGACGGCAGGCGCGATGGTTTGCTCCGCCTCGATATGCAGTTGCGGATTGTAGCCGAACAGGCCGGTCATGCTGGCTTGCGGATCCATGTCGATTAGCAATATGCGATAGCCTTGGCGGGCGGCATATTGCGCGAAATGGGCGGCGGTGGTGGTTTTTGCGGATCCTCCTTTGAGGTTGGCAAAGGCGATGACAATGGCGGAAGCACTGTTCCTTTTGGGAAGCCGGCCTAACGATTGGCGGATTTTGTTGACATGTTCCATGGAGTAGGCGCGCCGTCCGTTTTCGTCTTTGGCCGCAGGCGGCACGCTGCCTTCGGTTTCCAGCTTTCTTAGGTAGACCGTGCTGATGCCAATCAACCGGGCCGCTTCGGATATTCCCATTAAAGGCAGCGTTTTCTCGGTCGCGGCGGTGTGGGTGTGGGCCATCAACATGTCGAGGGCCTCGCCTCCGCGCTGGGCCAAGCTTGAGAAGAATCCCCCGGTGTCAAGGTGCAGCGTTTCGTGCAGCATAGGTGTTTGCGGTTTTTGTGGAAATACGCACAGATTACAGAAACTGCGTCAATGTCCGCAAGTTTTATCTGCGCTGGATAGGGCTGTCGCCGATGCTTGCGGAGGGCTGGCCGCTTGAAAATTCCTTGCGGGAGTTTGGCCGGTCAACTCCCGCAGGGCTGGGCGTGCCGGAGCAAGGTTAGTCTTTTAAAAAGGTTAAAACAAAGATTAAAAGATTAAGATGTGTGCAACTATTTGAATTTAATTGAAAAATAGTCAAATAACGCAGGCTAAACCTACCGGATGGAGGATTGGCGCCGCTGTTTGTCCGATTAACGCAGGCTAAACCTACCGAAAGGGCCGATTAACGCAGGCTAAACCTACCG
>CAZOTR010000204.1:0-7450 GCA_964582755.1 uncultured Methylococcaceae bacterium
TAGCAGACCTCGATGGACCCCAGCCACCAAGGTGGCAACTTGGGTTAACTTAATGAATGCCGTCAAGTTAAGCGGGGCAACCAGGGCGAAGCCGCGTAGCGGCATTTGAGGGTAGCCGGGGGTTTCAACCCCCGGAAGGATGCGCCGGGCGTTTCGTCGCGTAGCGACGATTGCCAACCGCCCGGCGGGGCGTTCGCGCAAGGGCCGTTCAAGCGTCGCCACGCGACGCAAAGAAGAATTTTGCGCCTCCGCCGGGGGATGAATCCCCCGGCTAGCTTCGATAAGCCGCTACGCGGCAACTCAACAAAGCTGGGAATAACCCATCGCCCTGGTGGAAAAAGCCTGGGAGGCGCTGCTTACATTCTGCCCGGCTCAATAAAGCCGGGAATAACTTTGTGCGCCGATTGAATAGGATTATCCTATACATCTTACATTCTGCCCGGCTCAATAAAGCCGGGAATAACCCCCGAACTTGCCGAGTGGTGCGACACCCAACCACTTACATTCTGCCCGGCTCAATAAAGCCGGGAATAACCCGGTGGACGTGGTGCCGGTGGAAGAGGTAGGCGAACTTACATTCTGCCCGGCTCAATAAAGCCGGGAATAACCTTGATCGGCTCGCGGCTATGGCTGCTGGCGCGTCTTACATTCTGCCCGGCTCAATAAAGCCGGGAATAACCACCCAGACCTACCGCCACATCGCCAGCGGCATGCTTACATTCTGCCCGGCTCAATAAAGCCGGGAATAACACTCGAAACCGCACCCACTGGCGAGGCGCAGCGGCTTACATTCTGCCCGGCTCAATAAAGCCGGGAATAACCCGCAAATTCCGTCTCCCATGCCGTATAGGCCGCACTCTTACATTCTGCCCGGCTCAATAAAGCCGGGAATAACTGGACAATGGCGAGGGTCATAACGTGTATCCTTACTTACATTCTGCCCGGCTCAATAAAGCCGGGAATAACCATGCTATGGCGCGATGTGGAATCCACAGTCCATACTTACATTCTGCCCGGCTCAATAAAGCCGGGAATAACCCTTTTTCTATGCTCCAAGATACTAAATGTTGCTCTTACATTCTGCCCGGCTCAATAAAGCCGGGAATAACCGGGGGTCGTGGCGCCTGGCCATCTGCAAGGCGGCGCTTACATTCTGCCCGGCTCAATAAAGCCGGGAATAACCCTACTCATCCTAACTTGCTGAGTCTGCTTAACTTTTTCCTTCAAAAACGCGAACCTCCGCCGCACTTCCAACTTACACCATCCAAAGTTCGCTGCCATTATACAAGTCTCTGTATTTCGGCTGGTTTTTTTTGCGCGAACCTTCCAGGATTTTGCCATCGCTTGAGGTTCGCGCAGTCCAATAGGGCTTGCCCTTGGACACCGGCAACCAGTTTTTTTCCGCCACCAGCCAACGCTCGCCAAGCCGGTGCTTCATGCGTTCGATGATGACGGGGCCTGGCTCGGGCCGCGCCCACAAGGGCAATCGCAACCAAGCCCCCTCGACGCATCCCAGCATCGGCAAGCCTTCGCCCGCCAGCCATTGCGCCGCCGCCACCGAGCGTTTTTTGGAGTGTTCCGGGCTGTTTTCCCCGAGATGGCGCGGCGCGTAGCCCATGCTTTCAAACTCCCAGCACATCGAGCCGACATCATCCTCATGCCGCCACGGCCCGAACAAGGCTTCACGAAGCTTGTCGTGGGCTTGCCTGCGAACGCTGTTGCGCGATTCCAGCAAGCTGCCGAAAAACCCTGTTTTACTATTGCCGCCGCCGGTCAAATTGAGGCTGTTGGCATTGCCTTCCGGCGTCCAAAGCTCGCGCAGCCACAAGCCGTCGTCTGGCGCCTGCCCCCAATCGCCCGGCTTCTTTGCCAGCCTGCCCGCAAACGCTTCCGCGTTGGGACGGTCTTTGAGGGTCTTGATCCGCAGGTTGAGCGCCTTGATTTCCTCGTTGAGCGCCGCTTTTTCCTCGCTGCCGCCTTCCAGGCCGCCGAGCCTGCTTTGGGCAGCTTCCAGCTCCTTCGTGAGGGCGTTCTTCTCGATGCTTTCCTCGGGCTTCGCCGTCAGCCACATCAGCCGCTTATAAGGCTCCTTGTGCCTGAGAATTTCCGCCAGCGCGGCCACCGGGTCATCGACCCCTTCCAGCCACGCGCAGCCTTCCTCAAAATTCCAGCCTAGCCTGGCCCCCGGCAGCAGCCGGGCGACGCCCAAGGCGGCGAGATAGCCTTGCAAGTTGTTGCTTCTAAGCCCGGTCAATAACATCATTCACCCCTCATGCTGACGCGCCAGTCGGCGATGCGCAAAACGGCTTCCATCGCCGCCAGTTCCCACGGGCTGTGCCGTTTGCGCAGTTCCAAGACCCATTCCACCCATTCCAGCGGCGTTTCGTGCGGCGGCGGGAACCAGGGTCGGCCATGGCCGTGGTGGGTGCCGACCAAGTAGCACACCAGCGGATCTTCCCGGCCCAGCAGCTTCTCTAGGCTGGCGAACTCGTGCCGCCAGCCTTTGGGCAGGCCGGACAGTTTGCGCCGCGCATCGCTGGCCGAACCCGACTTGGCCAGCCGCCGGCCCGCGCCGCCGCCCAGCCAGAGTTGGAACCTGCCGTCCGCCTTGCCGATGTCGTGCAAGCGGCCCGCCTTGCGGAACAGGGCGGAGTCGAAGCCCAGAGCTTGGGCCAGCGCGGCGGCTTCCTCGCCCACCGCCCGCAGGTGTTTGCTCAACGGCACCGGCTGGTAGCCCATCGACCATTCACGCGGCAGGTAGGCCACGCGCCCGCCGGGGTATGTCTTGGCTTTCAGTCCTGCGGGGACAGGATCGTCTGCTTCCAAACGCAGCCGGACGATGCGGGTTTTGTTGCCGTCTTCGTCGGTGTCGTAAATGTCCGCCTTGTCCTCCACGGGATCGGTAGCATCCGGGTTCCAGCCCCATCGGTCGGCCCCGCCCCATTCACAGCGCAACACCATCGTCCCGGCTTCCGGCTCGACATACAGGCGCTGGTTCGGTCGCTCTTTTACCCACTGCATGAAGCTGTAACGCGGCACGGGCATGCATTCCTGGGCCATCACCGGCAAGGCGTCGAAATACTCTTCTTGCTCGTCCGCGTTTTTCGGCAGGTCTTTGCGCCAGACGACATCGACAGTGCCGAGGTCGTCGCCGTAGCCGTGCAGCCACGGGACGGGGTCGAACTTGACCGCCAAATCTTCGGGCAGCCACAACGGGGCGACGGGCTTTTGGAGCTTGAATTCTTTTTCGGGCTTGAGGATGGACACCGGGGCGCAGTCGAGTTCGCCAAGGCGGTTGACGCGGCCTTCGCGCTGTTTTTGCTGTGCGGGATCTTCACAGGCTTCGCCGACCAGGGCGTCACAGTCGATGTCCGCGCCGACTTCGATGGCGCTGGTCGCCACGACGTACAAGAACGCCCGCCCGTCCGCAGGCAAACCGTCCTGGCCGTCAAACAAATCCAGTTGCGGCGGATCTTGCGGGCCGGGCCGTCGGCGTCCGGGCGGCCTTGTGCCTGAACCGATACGCGGCAGAATTCGCTTCAATTGCTCGTCGCGGTCCGCCGGGCGCGCCCGGCCGGTGATGAGTTCGGCCTCGTCGCCGTCTTGGCGCAAGCGCTCGAAAGTGTCCCGCGCCGCCTTCACCGTGTTGCAGACGACCAGCACCACGCTTGCGCCTTTTTCGCGCAGGCGCCGGGCTTCAGCCGCCAATGCCGCCGGGCCTTTGCCTTTCGTTTTGGCTTTGGGGTCGGTCTCCTTGATGCGGTCTGCGCGGATGCGGCGGGACAACACAGGGTGTTGATGGTCGGCGTCGGCCAGGCCGAAAACGGGAATGTCGGCGGGGAGGCTTTCCGGCGTCGCCGACATCAACACGATGTCGATCTTCGCCCCGGCTTGTTGGCAGTCCAACAGGGTTTTGACGAAGGGCGTTTCCAAATGGGCTTCGTCCACGACCCACAAGGCGTCGCTGCCGACCAAGCCTTGCAGGACCGGGGCGGACTTATGGCTGTGTCCGTAGGCTTGGCCGAGCAAGGCGCTGCCGGCTTGGTCGATGGTGCTGACCAGCACTTGCCGGTCTTCGGGCCGCAGCCACCATTGCGTTCTTTCATTGGGCGGCAAGCCGCCGCGCAACTGCCCAACCGCGACGGGCAAGGCTTGGGCATAGCGGTAGACGGTATCGACGACAATGCGGCGGTTGATGACATAGACCAATCGGCGGCGCGGTGAGCAGGCATGCCAAAGATCGACGATGCAAGTTTTGCCGCAGCCGGTCGGCACGCTGACATAGGCCAAGCCCGGCCAGTCTCCGCCCAGGCGTTTGGCGGCGGCGAGCTGCCAAGGGAACGGCGGGTTGTGCCGGTGCTTGAGATATTCCGCCGCGAAACGGGCGGCGGGATCGGGGGTTGCGTCCATGGTTCAATCCTTCTTGGAGGGCGTGAACAGCCCCAAGCCGTAATGCGCCTCCACGCCGATCAACACCGGCCCGGCTTGGCGCCGGCCCCAGCGTATCCGCACATGGAACACCGGCTTGTGCGGGTTGCGGCGGAGATAGGCGGAGGCGGCGGGAATGCCACGGGCTGGGCCGGACGCCGACAGTTCGACGGCGTCCGGCGGCGGATAGCCTTGGTCAACCAGCAGGCCCGCCAATTGCGCCTCCAAATCGCCGGGCCGCTTGCCGTGGCGCGGAAACACCACCGGCGTGACGGTTTCCCATTCACGCGCCGGCCCCAGCCAATGGTAGTTTTTGAAGCTGGTCAAGCCTTCATCGTCCCATGGCATGTCGGCAATCGCGTCGAGCTTGCGCACGGCCAGCAGGCGGTCAACCGCCACCGCCTTCGGCAAGACCACGCCGACGCCAACAATCCGGCGGTTGTCGCGGTAGCGGTCGCTGATTTCCGGCACGGCGACGCAGGCCAGATGCGGCACATACGCCTCGCCGTGGCGGATATGCACCCAGGGCGGGATGCTGTCTGGCGCGAATTTCGAGAGCAACGCCCGGCTGAATTGCCGCGCCAAGATCTGCGCCTCGTTCAAAGGCCACACCGCGCCGGGCCGTTTCAGCAGCAACTCGCTCCAAGGGCTGGGTTCGACTGGCGAGCCGTAGCCAACCAGCGGCGCGGCGGGGGCTTTGGCGGTGGTTTGATGATACGCCTGCAACTGCTTGAGACGTCCGGCCTGCGGCACGGGCAGATGGACTTCCGCGTGTTCCATCGGCAGCAGCTTGGGCGGCGGCGGGGCCGGGTCCAGCCAGCAGCGCACCAGATCCTCGCGCTTGCCGAGATAGCGGACGCAGCGGGCCAGTTCCGCCAGTTCTTCCGGCAAATCCCAGTGATACCAGACTTTCACGCGCTCTTCCTGGCCCCACAAGTAGCGCACTGATTGCTTCAGAATCGCCCGGCTGACGTATTTTGTGTCATTGCCGCTTTTGGGCATGAAAGCCACCGGCACCGAAGTTGTCCAATGGGTTTGTTTAAGGTCGGGCGGGGCGGTGATGCCGGGCTTTTGCCCGCACAAGGTTTCCAACAAGGGCAACAGCCGCTCTTGCTGGCCGGTGGCGTAGGCGGTGGCAACCAGGGCTTGGAACAGGCGGTCGGGCGAGGCGGGCCATTCTTCATGGCTGGCGCGTCCGTGCAGATACTCGACGCACAGGCTGGCCATCATTCATCCTCGCCGCCGAGAGCCTTTTTGGCCGCCCACTCGCGGTGCTTAACGACCAAATCGGTGGCGATCAATTCCAGCCGTTCCTTGCGCCAAGCCGGCGCGCCCTCCAGCAAGTGTTCGCCGATGTGCGGGGGGGATTCCAGCGGGATGTCGTCGCCGAAGCTGGGGACGATATTCCAGGCGATGGACTTGGCCCGCAGGCCGGCATTTTTGCGCGGAAGGTAGTTTCTGATGTTTTCCCGCACCCCAATCAGCCACAGCGCGACGAGGGCGGCTTGTTGCTCCAACGACAGATCCAACTGGCGCAAGCCAGCGAAGTCTAGCGATCCTTGCACATAGGCACTGGAAACCATAGCACCGTGGTAGGCCATGCCATTGATCTTTTTGTCTTTGTTTCCTGCGTTGACCAAGCCGTAACTGTCAAGGGCTTTGCCCTTGGCGTTCTCGCGCAACGGCATACCGACGGCGGGCAAACTGTACTTTTTATTTTCCTTGGCCAGACTCAATGGCATATGCCCCATTCTAGGCGCGGCCAATGGCAAGGCATCCATGCCTATCGCCTGCGCCCACATGCAGCCTCCAAACCGCACCATCCGGTCTTGGGTATAACCCGACTGCATATCACATTCCCCAGTCAGCAGCCGGTGCGGGAAATGTTGGTAACGGGCCTGCATCTGCTCTTTCTTGTCTAATGAGAATAATGACTTACCATATTTCGTGTCACGAAACGGAACGCCATCTAGCGTTGATTCACGCAAAAATCCATCAGTCGAGCCATGCGGCAGATCCAACAAATCAATAGGCTTGGGTTCGCCGCCGACCATAATCTTCAATGGCGGCAAGTGGTTGGCAATCCCCCTTTGCAAACGCTTGGCAAACTGTTCAGCGCTTTCCAACTCGACCATGGGAAATCTGCCGTCGTCACCTTGCCTGCCGATGAATTTGTGGCGGGCCTCGCCCTTGTCTTCGCCCCTTTGATTGATTGGGGCTTTGTGTTCGGCAAACGTCGGCGGGGCGATGAAAAATGGCGGCTCGCCGACCAATGGCAACAGCGCCGCCTTGAACGTCAGGGCGCGGTAGTCCGAATTATTCAACAAAGCGACGAGGTCGCTGGCCTGGGCAATATTCATTGGGGTCTCCTTGGGTTTCCATGTCAGATGCGATAACGCTTGCCTAGAATAACCTGAATCGTGGCAAGGCAAGCCGGAATAAGCCTCGCCGCACGGGCTTTGCCGGTTTTAAAGTGATTTAAAGCGCGGCGTTTCCGGCTTGGCTGGCGCCATCAAGGCCGAATTGCCGGAAACGCCCGCCACAATGCCGCAGCAGGGGCCGGCATCGTTGTGGGCGGGCTTATTCCGGCCTACAGCGTTTATCCCAAACTCGGAGGCGGGTTCAATTGATTGAAATGTAGGAGCGGGCCATGCCCGCGATCTTGGGCCTCACCCATTGCCCGAAGCTTTTCGCAGCCATGGGCCGCTCCTACGGAAAATATCAATAAATCAATTAAGCCCACCTCCAGGCAAATCAACTGTTCGCCCTGGCAGTAAGCGGGAAGTGGAAGCCACGCATGGGCGGGACCGTCGGCACATACCGAGGGATTGGAGGACAAATGCTGGGATGCGGGGCGGTCGCTGAGATTGCCGCCTGCCGATGGGTCCCCCGCCCCGGTGGCCCGCCAGCAGAGGGCGGGCATCGGGGCGGAGGTTTCTAGGAAGTGTGCCGCGCAGTGGCTGGCGAGGACCGGGCGTCATGGCGACGCCCGGCGACATCATCCGTAAACCGGCGCGAAAGC
>CAZOTR010000205.1:0-1301 GCA_964582755.1 uncultured Methylococcaceae bacterium
ATGTAAGTCTGCCTGCAATTGATGGCCGTCTGCCGGTAGATGTGGCGGATCATGAAATCCACGTCTTGGTTGACGGTGGCGGACTTTTCCCACAAGGCCACGGTCTGCGCTTCCTTGCCCAGCAACTCCCCGACGCGCTTTTGCGACATGTCCAGTTGCAGGCGCAGGAAGCGGAATTCCCGGCCTGTCAGCGGCGAAGGCTTGCGGGTAAGGCATTCCGCGATGGTGGCGTCAAGCTGCGCGGGGTTGTCGATCTTGACCGACTGTCCGTAAGGGGTTTCCGCAAGCTCAAAGCCGTTTTCCAGCCACACGTTATCCAGCCCGCATTGGACGTAATGGTAAATGCTCATATCCGGTGCTTCATTGGTTGGAATAAGCATACAGCCCCTTCCAGGCCATCCTATACCGCCGCCCGTTGCACGCTAGGCGCTCCGGCCTGCCTCGCCTTCCACAAGTCATAAGCGGCCTGCTGGGCAAGCCACAAGTCGGCCCGTCCGCCGTTTTCAATCCCTAGCCAGCCTTCCAGGCGCAAGGCCATTTCCGTTGAAATCGCGGCATGTCCATTCAATATCCGCGACAGCGCGGCGCGGGTCACGTTGAGTTGCGAGGCGGCTTGGGTCACGCTCAATCCCAAGGCGGGAAGCACATCTTCCCGCAATGTTTCGCCGGGGTGGGGAGGGTTATACATCGCGGTCATAAATGCCTCTTAGTGGTAATCTTGATAATCCACCAAAATCGCGTCTTCGCCGTCAAAAGCAAAGGTCATGCGCCAATTGCCATTGACCGTGACGGAGCAATGCCCGTCCAGGTTGCCCGCCAGCAGATGCAACCCCCATCCCGGCACATTCATGTCGGATGGGCATTTGGCAAGGTCTAGCCGGGTCAGTTGACGCCGCAAGCGGGGTGCGTGGTGTGGCTGGATGCCGGATTTGTTGCCGGTCTCGAAAAAGGCTTTCAGCCCTTTGTGCCTGAATGTCTTTATCATAGCCTGAGTGTATAGCGTGGCGTTTCGCCGGTCAATCCTACTTGCCGCCGGGAATGGGCAGAGAAGCCCCGCCCGCGCAAACCATAGGTTGCAGGCGTTGGAGCCATTCGACGGCGGCGGGGGCTAGGGGAGTCCTCACTGATTTCGCGCCTAGAGTTCCATTTTGCGGGATCTGGGTTTATTTGATTGGCGGCGGCATCCTGGAGGCGCGGGCCTCCTGGCCCGCCTGCGGGCGAGACGCCCGCGCTCCCGGCATGACAAGCCAATTGAATCCACCTCCTGAAAATGCGCTTGGGCCAGCGCAACGCTTGCGATT
>CAZOTR010000205.1:1401-7403 GCA_964582755.1 uncultured Methylococcaceae bacterium
GCCGGAGGGGCTCATGATGCTGGCCCGCTCCAGCGTGTTTTCCAACTCGCGCACATTGCCCGGCCAGTCGTGGCGCATCAGCAGGCGGATGCCGCTTTCTTTGATTTCCAAGGGCCGCCCGCCTTGCTGCTTGGAGATGCGGCCCAGCAGGAATTGGGCGAGGTCGGGGATGTCTTCCAGGCGGTCGCGCAGCGGCGGCATGTTGATGGGCATGACGTTGAGGCGGTAGTACAGGTCTTCGCGGAAGTCGCCCCGCTCGACGGCTTCCTCCAGGTCGCGGTTGGTGGCGGCGATGATGCGCACCCGCACTTTCAAGGTCTGGGTGCCGCCGACCCGTTCAAACTCACCTTCCTGCAACACGCGCAGCAGCTTGGCTTGGAACGAGGCCGAGATTTCGCCGATTTCGTCGAGGAAGATCGTGCCTTGGTTGGCGAGTTCAAAGCGCCCCTTGCGCTGGTTCAGCGCGCCGGAGAACGCGCCTTTCTCGTGGCCGAACAGCTCGGATTCCAGCAGGTTGTCGGGCAGGGCGGCGCAGTTGAGTTTGATGAACGGCCCGCCGGCGCAGGCGGAGTTGTAGTGGATGGCGTTGGCGATGACTTCCTTGCCGGTGCCTGATTCGCCGCGGATCAGCACGGTGGTGTTCCATTTCGCCACTTGCCGCACCAGCTCGAACACGCGCAGCATGGCCGGGGTGTGGCCGATGATGTTGTCGAAGCCGTAGTTCTTACGCAAGGACTGCTTGAGCTGGTCGCGCTCCTCGGTCAGGTCGCGCTGCCGTTGCTCCATGCCGCGCAGCATGTCCACGCTTTGCGCGATAAGGTTGGCGACCATCTCCAAAAACCGGGCGCGTTCGCCGAGCAGGCTGGCGTCCACCGGCTGCGCCGCCAACACGCCGACCACCTCGTCCTCGCCGGCCCGGATGGGCGCGCCGATGAAGGGCAGGGCGGGGTCGTAGAGGCCGAGCTTGCCGAGGAAGCGCGGCTCGTCGGCGATGCGCTCGACGGCGATGGTGTAGCCGGCGTCGAGGATGGCGCCGATCAGCCCTTCGCCCGGTTCGTAGCGGACTGGCGCCTGGTCGGGATTGCCGCCGTTGCGCCGCACCGTGCAGACCACCAGGGCGTCGCTGCGCTGTTCGCGCAGGGCCAACATGCCTGAGCGCATGCCTGCCTGTTGGTGCAGCACTTCCAGCACGCCTTGCAGCTTGTCGCGCAGCGGCAAGCCGCCGTTCAACATGCGGCTGACCTGGTACAGGGCTTCCAGTTCTTGCTCGATGAGTTGGTGGCGTTCAACCATGGGTGTAAAGCCTTTGCTCCTGGTTTTGCCGCCCTTGGATGGGCAGTTGGATATGCACCCGGCAACCGTCTTGGTAGGCCGGGTCGAAACGGATGAGCCCTAGGTGCTGGTTGATGACTTCCTGGGCCATGGTCAGGCCCATGCCGGAATGCCGCTTGCCGCCGCCGTGCTTGCCGGTGAAGAACGGCTCGAACACCTTGACGCGGAGGTTTTCCGCGATGCCGGGGCCGGTGTCCTCGATGCAGACATGGATGGCCTCATCGTCCGGCCAAGTGGAAATGCGCAGTTCCCGACGGTCCACGCCGCTTTGGTTCATGGCGTCGATGGCGTTTTCGATGATTTGCTTGAACATGGCGCGCAAGCGGTTTTCCATCCCCATGATCGTGGGCAGCACCGGGGTGGGCTTCCAATCGACGACGATGCCGGCGGACAGCAGGCGCTGGGTGAGCAGCACGATGTTTTCGTGCAGGAGTTGGTTGAGGTTGACCGGGCTTCTGCCGCTGTCCTCGGCTTCCGGCAGGCATTGCTGCAAGCGGGCTATGGATTCCTCGCCGGCCTTGAGAATCTGCTCCAGGATGTCCAGCAGGGCGGGGTTTTGGCGTTCGCGCTCGCGCCGCTCCAGCAAGGTCTTGGCGGCGTTGAGCAGGTTGATCGGGCCTTGGATATGGTGCATCGCGCCGAGCAGGGTTTCGCGGAAGCTTTGGATTCTTTCCTCTTCCGCCATCAGCGCCTTGAGGGCGTTGAGGCGGATCTCCGCCTCGTGCTTCTTCTGCTGGGTGATGTCGTCCAGGGTCAGCAGCAAATAGGTGTGGGCGGTTTTCTTGAAAAAGGCGTCCACGCTGGCGTCGCCCCGGCTGAACCAGGTTCCCGCGCAGGCGAACCAGCGCGGCCCGTGGCGGCCGCCCCGGTCATAGCGGATTTCGCGGTTGCGGAAGCCCTTGCCCGCCCGTTTCAGCCGCCCCCATTCCTCGCCCATTTCCTCCCGCAGCGTGGCCAGAAAAACCGCCGACGGCTCGTCCACCCCCAAATCGCTGCCCAGCGCCTTGTAAGCTTGGTTGTCCAGCACGATGCGGTCGGTTTCGTCCAGCAGGAGGGTGGCCACCGGCATGGAGTCCACCACCGTCTCGATGAGCAGCTTCTGGTCGATGACTTGCTGTTCAAGTTGGTAGACGGCGGTCACGTCGCGGTGCATGCCGATGTAATGGGTGGTTTCGCCTTCCCGGTTGAGGATGGGCGAGACGGTCAGCTCAGCCAGATAGGGATGGCCGTCCTTGTGGCGGTTGAGCAATCGGCCACGCCAGGGGATTTGTTCTTGCAGCTTGCCCCACAAATCTTCATAGACGTTCCTGGGCGTGCGCTTGTCGGACAGCATGGATTCATTGTGGCCAATGCTCTCTTTTGGGGCGTAGCCGGTGGTTTCGGTGAAAGCCTTGTTGACGTAAATGATCGTGGCCTTCTCGTCGGTGATGGAGATGGCGATGGGGGATTGCCGCACCGTTTCGGCGAACAATTCGGCAGACAAGCCGGGATGCTGCGATTTGCTGTCATTGGCCGCAGGCAATGCTTGGTCGCCGGCGTGGTCGCTGATGTGTGTGGTCATTCGTCTTGTCTCTCATGCTGTGACCTGGGTGAAGGCCATGAAGCAAGGATGATGCCTTGCGCCGAAAATGGGCAGGCGGGGGCGGGAGGCTTGTTTGGTGTGCGACAAACCCAAGCGGGACGGGGCGGGGATTTGTCGCAAATGCGACATTGGCGGAGGCGGGTTCCTTTTGGCCTTTACGGTTTGCCCTTGGCCACGGCCAATTCAAATTGCCCTCGTGTTCCGTCGCGCAGCAAGACCCGGAAGCGCTCCACTTCATTGGCCGGCAAGGTGGCAATCATTTTCACGCCTTGGTCGGTGTAATCTTCGCTGCGGTTTTCGGCGGCGCAGGCGTCCAGGGCGCGGTAGAGGGCGCTAATATGCTCAAACCCTGTTTCCACCCGCACCGCCACACGCGGCGATTCGACCTGCCGCTCCGCCGTGCGCAAGGCTTCGGCGGCGGTGCCGCCGTAGGCGCGCATCAGCCCGCCCGCGCCGAGCTTGGTGCCGCCGAAGTAGCGGATGACGCCGACGACGACATGGTCCAAGTCCTGTCCTTCGATGGCCCGCAGGATGGGCTGGCCGGCGGTGCCGCCCGGTTCGCCACCGTCGCTGAAGCGGTATTGGTCGCCGATGCGGTAGGCCCAACAAAGGTGCGAGGCGTCCGCGTGGCGGGCTACAATGGTGCGGAGGAATTCGGCTGCGTGGTTGGGCGAATCGGCGCGGGCGGCGTAGGCGATGAAAACCGATTCCTTGACGGTTTCCTGGTGCGTGGCGGTGTCTTTGAGGGTGGTGAATTCTTTCATGCGTGTTTTATTTGAATTTCCCGCCACTGTCCGGGGGCGAGGCCGTCCAGGGTCCAGTCGCCGATGCGGCAGCGGACCAGCCGCAGGGTTGGGAAGCCGACCGCCGCCGTCATGCGGCGGACTTGGCGGTTGCGGCCTTCGCGCAGGCTCAGTTCGATCCAGCTTGTCGGGATGGCGGCGCGGTGGCGGATTGGCGGGTCGCGGGGCCAGAGGTTTTCCGGCTCTTCCATCAACCGGGCCAGGGCGGGGCGGGTGGGGCCGTCGTTGAGGGTGACGCCCCGGCGCAGTTTGTCCAGGTCGGCCTCGCCGGGGATGCCTTCCACTTGCGCCCAGTAGGTCTTCGGCATTTTGTGGCGCGGGTCGGCGATGCGGGACTGGAGCCTGCCGTCGTCGGTCAGCAGCAGCAAGCCTTCGCTGTCCAGGTCCAGCCGGCCGGCGACATAGACGCCCGGCAGCGGGATGAAATCGGCCAGGGTGGGGCGGCCTTGTTCGCGGTCGGTGAACTGGGTCAGCACGCCGTAGGGTTTGTTGAACAGGATGAGTCGTGGCATTTTAAATGCCGCCAGGCTGGCGGCGCTCCGCCAGTGGAAATAGCCGGAAAACGTTGTGTTTCAGTTCCCGCCCCCGCGCTTTCGCTACAATGGTATGTTTCATGAGGGCATTTTACATGAGCATCCCCGACAAGCCGAAACCGCGCTTTCCGCGCAGCCCGCAGACCCCGCGCCGCGACGAAGATCCGCCTCGCCATTTTGACGACGCCGACGCCCCGCCCCCGCCGGGTTCCGACCCCCACGACAAGCTGGCCAAGATCGCCGGCTTCCAGGCCGTCTCTGCGCTGTTCCGCCGCGACCCCAGCCAAGTCATCCGGCTATATTTCAACGAGAAAATGAAAAAGGCCGTGGGCGATTTTTGCTCCGAAATGGCGAAGCGGCAACGGCCCTACCGTCTGGTGGAGGACGGCGACTTGCAGAAAATCTCCGGGACCGTCCTGCACGGCGGCGTGGTTGCGGCGGCGCTGCCGCGTGTGGTGCCGGAATTCGATGTGGAGCAGGCGCGGGAGTGGGCGCGGGTCGGCGAGCCTTTGCTGATTTTGGACGGCGTGGGCAATCCGCACAACCTGGGGGCCATCGCCCGCACCCTGGCGTATTTCGGCTTGAAGCATCTGCTGATTTCCGACCATCCGGGGCAGGCGGGCCTGTCCGACGCGGCCCATCGCGTCGCCGAGGGCGGCTTGGAGCATATCGGGGTTTACCGGGCCAGCCATTTGCCTAAGGTGTGCCGGGAGTTGCGCGAGTTTTACCGGGTGGTGGGGACATCCTTAAGCCATCGGGCGATGGATTTTATGGATCTTCCCGAGGATCCGCGCCCCTTGGCGCTGGTGCTGGGCAACGAGGAGAGCGGCCTTGCGCCCGCGACCCTGGACGCTTGCGAGGCGGCGGTGGTGATCCACGGGGCGGGGCGGGTGCAGTCGCTGAATGTGTCCGCCACCGCTGCCATCCTCATCCACCACATGGCGGTCAAACAACAAACGCCCCGCCCGGCGCGGCCCGCCCCCGCCCCCGGCCACAGGCGGCAGGGGCCGCCGCGCCCATGGAAAGAGCGCAACGACAGGGGCGGCAAGCCGTAGGGCTTAGAACAGGTTGGCGACCAGCGAACCGAGGATGAAGGACAGTAGCAGGGCGATGGGAATGCCGATCAACACGATGAACGTGCCGGCGACGATCTTGTCGGGGAAGCTCAGGCCGTTCCACCACGCCACAAACCGCTCCTTCGCCGTCGCCGTGACCGTGCCATACCATTCGTCCCAGGCGTTGCTATAAACCTGGGTTAGATTCTGCTTTTTGGCCTGGAAAGCGGCGTAGATTTTGATGGCTTTGCGCGACACCAAGTAAAACAGCCCCAGAAACAGCACGAAGCCGGTGTAGGCGGTGGCCATGGGCGCGAAGGCCGCGCCCACCCCCACCAGCAAGAAAAAGCTGTCGAGGAGTTTCTCGCCCAGTTCCAGGATGCTTTCCAAGCCTGGAATCACCGTGCCCACCAGCACATCCCAGACGATATCGTAATTCATCCCCAGGGCGACCAGCACGCCGACGAGCAGGGCGAGCCAGAAGATTCCCTGGAGCAGGATCACTCCGGGTCGGTTGCTGTCCCAAGGGAGCCGCCGGCCAATGCCAGCGGATGGGCGGGTCAGGTTTTCGCCTTGTGGCGCGTCGGGTGATGTGCTCATTCGGTACACCTTATTCTTTAAAGTGGGTTTGGAGCCTGCCCTTGCAGGAGGAATGGGTTGGACCAGTGTAGCAGCCCTTGATTCCATGATGAAGCAT
>CAZOTR010000206.1:0-7345 GCA_964582755.1 uncultured Methylococcaceae bacterium
CGGCGACCGCCAGCCCCAGGTAAATCTCGCCCTGCTCGACCTTCACCGCAAACCGCTGGGCGCAGCCCACGTCGGGGGCCACGGCCTCGCCGGATTCCAGCTCGATGATCCAGTTGTGCAGCGGGCAGGCCACCCGCCGACCGTGGACGATGCCCTGCGACAGTGGCCCGCCCTTGTGCGGGCAGCGGTCGCGCAAGGCGAACACCTCGTCCGCCTGGTTGCGGAAGATGGCGATGTCGCCGAAGGCGGTTTCCAAAACCCGCGCGCCTTGGGCGGGGATGTCTTGCAGCTTGCCGATGTGTTGCCAGTCGTTCATGTCTTCTCACCTTAATCATTCTGGTTCCCACGCTTCAGCGTGGGAGCCTGCCTTAACCGCTCTAGCGGTTACGCGGCGCAGGAGCGCCATCCCCGGCGTTCCCACGCTGGAGCGTGGGAACGAGAGCCTACCCCGCGCCGCGCAAGCGGAGCGGCTCGAACTGCTCTTTCGCCAAGCCCGCCGCCCGTTCCGCCCAGGGGTCGGACTGCGCGGTGAGTTGCGATTGCACGAAGCGCCAGCACAGATCCGCCCGGCCTTGCGGGTCATCGACCAAGCGCGTTTTCACAGTGTTCAAGCCCACGCGCTCGATCCAATGCGCGGTGCGCTCCAAGTAGCGGGCCTCCTCCCGGTACAACTGCATGAACGCCGCCGTGTATTCCAAGACTTCCGCCTCGGTGTCCACCTTGCAGAGGAAGTCCGCCACCCGCACTTTGATGCCGCCGTTGCCGCCGACCAGGATTTCGTAGCCGGAATCCACGCAGACCACGCCGAGATCCTTGATGCTGGCCTCGGCGCAGTTGCGCGGGCAGCCGGAGACGGCCAGCTTGACCTTGGCCGGGGTCCACGAACCCCAGGTCGATTGTTCGATCTTGATGCCAAGGCCGGTCGAGTCCTGCGTGCCGAAGCGGCACCATTCCTTGCCGACGCAAGTCTTCACGGTGCGCAGCGCCTTGCCGTAGGCATGGCCGGAAACCAAGCCGGCTTGGCTCAAGTCGCCCCAGACTTTCGGCAGATCCTGCTTTTTGACGCCCAGCAGGTCGATGCGCTGGCCGCCGGTGATCTTCACCATGGGAACGTGGTATTTCGTCGCCACGTCGGCGATGGCATGCAACTGCTCGGGGGTGGTCACGCCGCCCCAGATGCGCGGTATCACCGAATAAGTGCCGTCCTTCTGGATGTTGGCGTGGGCGCGTTCGTTGATGAAGCGCGATTGCGCATCGTCCTGATACTCGCCCGGCCATTGGCACAGCAAGTAGTAATTCAGCGCCGGGCGGCACGAGGCGCAGCCGTCCGGGGTTTTCCACTCCAACGCCCGCATCAGTCCGGGAATGGTCTTCAGCTTTAAGTTGCGGATGCCCTCGCGCACTTCCTCGTGGGTGAACGGCGTGCAAGCGCACAGCGGCTTCTTCGACGGCGCGGTGGAATAGTCGCCGCCCAAGGTGCTGGCGAGAATCTGCTCCACCAGCCCGGTGCAGGAGCCGCAGGACGCCGACGCTTTGGTGTGCTTGCGGACGTCCTCCACGGTGAACAGCTTGTTCGCGGTGATGGCCTGCACGATGGCACCCTTGCAAACGCCGTTGCAACCGCAGACTTCGGCGCTGTCCGGCAGCTTGGCGGCCTTGTTTTCCGCGCCATGGCCGGCGTCGCCCAAATGCGCCTGGCCGAACAGGATCTGCTCGCGGAAGGCGGAGATGTCGGCGTTTTCCCGCATCAACTGGAAATACCACGCGCCGTCGCCGGCGTCGCCGAACAGCACCGCGCCCTTGATGCGGTTGTCCCGGATCACCAGCTTCTTGTAGACGCCCCGCGAGGGATCTTGGAACAGCAATTCTTCGTAGCCTTCCCCGCCCTGGAACTGGCCGGCGGAGAACAAGTCGATGCCGGTCACTTTCAGCTTGGTGGAAGTCACCGAGCCTTCGTAGCGGGCGATGCCGAACTCCGCCAGATGGTTGGCGCAGACCTTGGCCTGCTCGAACAAGGGGGCCACCAAACCGAACAAATTTTTGCGGTGCTGCACGCATTCCCCGACGGCGTAGATGCGCGGGTCGAAGGTTTGCAAGGTGTCGTTGACCAACACGCCGCGTTCGCAGTACAGCCCGCAGGATTTGGCCAGCTCGATGTTCGGCTTGATGCCCACCGCCATGACCACCAAGTCGGCGGGGATTTCCGTGCCGTCCTTAAATAGCACCGCGCCGACCCGCGCCCAGCGCCCCTCTTGCGCAGGGGCGGGCAGAATCGCCTCGGTTTGCGCTTCCAGCATGAAGTTCAAACCGTTGGATTCCAGCGCCCGCCGCAGCAACAGCGAGGCGGATTTGTCGAGTTGGCGCTCCATCAGCGTGTCGAGCAGATGCACCACGGTGACGCACATGCCTTGTTTTAGCAAACCATTAGCCGCCTCCAGGCCCAGCAGGCCGCCGCCGATGACGACTGCATGGCGATGATTTTTCGCCGACAGCAACATCCGTTCCACATCCTCGATGTCGCGGAAGCTAACCACCCCGTCCAGTTCCTTGCCGGGAACCGGCAGGATGAACGGCTGCGAGCCGGTGGCCAGCAGCAAGCGGTCGTAGCTTTCCTCCGTCCCGTCTTTGGCTTGCACGAGGCGGCGCTTGCGGTCGATGCGCACCACTTTCTTGCCCCTGTGCAAGGTGATGCCGTGGTGCCTATACCATTCCTCGCTGTTGAGGATGATGTCGTCCACGGTTTTCTCGCCCGCCAGCAGCGGCGACAACAGGATGCGGTTGTAATTGACATGCGGCTCCGCGCCGAACACGGTGATGGCGTATTTGTCGGGGGCCAGCTTGAGCAATTCCTCCAGTGTCCGCACCCCGGCCATGCCATTGCCGATCAACACCAGCTTTTCTTTTTTTTCGTTCATTGAATTCACCCTCAGCCAAATTCATGATAAACACTGGAGTATTTGCCTTGCGCCGCGCCGCCATGTGCTGCAATTCTTGCGCGAGGCAAGCCTGGCATCCGGGGCTGGCGCGATTCGATTCAACCCGCTTTGCGCAATTGGATCGGCTCGAACTGCTCCTTCTCCAGACCCGCCGCCCGCTCCGCCCAGGGGTCCACCTGCGCCGTCTCCTGCGATTGCAGGAAGCGGCGGTGCAGTTCCGCCCGGCCTTGCGAGTCATCGACGATGCGCTGCTTGACGTAATTCAAGCCCACCCGCTCGATCCAATGCGCCGTGCGCTCCAGGTAGCGGCCTTCCTCGCGGTAAAGCTGCATGAATGCCCCGGTGTATTCCAACACCTCGGCCTCGGTTTCGACTTTGCAGAGGAAATCGGTGACGCGGACCTTGATGCCGCCGTTGCCGCCGACCAGGAGTTCATAGCCAGAATCGACGCAGACCACGCCCAAATCCTTGATGCTGGCCTCGGCGCAGTTGCGCGGGCAGCCGGAGACGGCGATCTTGAACTTGGCCGGGGTCCACGAACCCCAAGTCATTTTCTCGATCTGGATGCCCAGCCCGGTCGAATCCTGCGTGCCGAAGCGGCACCATTCCTTGCCGACGCAAGTCTTCACCGTGCGCAGCGACTTGCCGTAGGCGTGGCCGGAGACGAAGCCGGCCTCGTTCAAATCGCCCCAGATCTTCGGCAGATCCTGCTTTTTGATGCCTAGCAGGTCGATGCGCTGCCCGCCGGTGATCTTCACCGTCGGCACCTCATACTTCTCCGCCACATCGGCAATCGCCCGCAATTCCTTGGGGTTGGTGACGCCGCCCCAGATGCGCGGGACCACCGAATAGGTGCCGTCTTTCTGGATGTTGGCGTGGGCGCGTTCGTTGATGTAGCGGGAGTTGGCATCGTCCTGGTACTCGCCGGGCCAGGCGCAGAGCAGGTAATAGTTCAGCGCCGGGCGGCAGGACGGACAGCCGTCCGGGGTTTTCCATTCCAAGGTTTGCATCAACTGGGGGATGGATTTCAGTTGCAGTCGGCCGATGCTGCCGCGCACTTCCTCATGGGTAAACGCGGTGCAGCCGCACATCGGCTTCTTCGACGGCGCGGTGGAATAGTCGCCGCCCAGGGTGCTGGCGAGGATCTGCTCGACCAAGCCGGTGCAAGAACCGCAAGAGGCCGATGCCTTGGTGTGGGCGCGGACTTCCTCCAGCGTGAACAGCTTTTTACCGATGATGGCCTTGACCACATCGCCCTTGCACACGCCGTTGCAGCCGCACACCTCGGCAGCGTCGGGCAGGTTAGCGGCCTTGTTTTCCGCGCCATGGCCGACCTCGCCCTGTTGCGACTGGCCGAATAGGATCTGCTCACGGAAGGCGGAGATATCCGCGCCCTCGCGCATCAATTGGAAATACCAAGCCCCGTCGATGGTGTCGCCATACAGCACCGCGCCCTTGATGCGGTTGTCCTGCACCACCAGCTTCTTGTACACGCCCCGCGCCGGGTCTTGGAAGGTCAGGTTCTCGGTGGACTTGCCGCCTTGGAACTCGCCGGCGGAGAACAGGTCGATGCCGGTCACTTTCAGCTTGGTCGAAGTCACCGAGCCTTCGTAGCGGGCGATGCCATATTCGGCCAGATGGTTGGCGCAGACCTTGGCCTGCTCGAACACCGGCGCGACCAGTCCAAACAACTGCTTGCGATGCTGCACACACTCGCCCACCGCGTAGATGCGCGGGTCGAAGGTTTGCAGCGTGTCGTTGACGACGATGCCGTCCTCGCAATACAGGCCGGCATCGCGGGCCAGGCCTGTGTTGGGCACGATGCCCACGGCCATCACCACCAAGTCGGCGACAATCTCCGTCCCGTCGGTCAAGCGCACCGCTTGGACATGGCCCTCGCCCAGCAGGGACTCGGTCTTCCCCTTCAGGCAAAAGCGGATGCCGTCGGACTCCATGGCCTGCCGCAGCAACTCGGCGGCGGGCCGGTCGAGCTGGCGGTTCATCAGGTATTCGGAATGGTGGATGACCGTGACCTTCATCCCCTGCTTCGCCAAGCCGTTGGCCGCCTCCAGCCCCAGCAAGCCGCCGCCGATGACCACAGCGTTCTTGCCGCCCGCCGAGACACGCAGCATGTATTCCACGTCGTGGATGTCGCGGAAGCCGACGACCCCCGGCAAGTCCCGGCCCGGCACCGGCAGGAAGCGGGACTTGGAGCCGGTGGCCAGCAACAGCCGGTCATAGGGCGTTTCGATGCCGCTCTCGGAAACCACCACCCGCCGTTTGCGCTGGATGCCGGTGATCTTCACGCCTTTATGCAGCGTGATGCCGTGCTGGGCGTACCAACCGTCATCGTTAATCATGATGTCCTGCACCGTCTTTTCCCCGGCCAGCACCGGGGACAGCAGGATGCGGTTGTAATTGCCGTATGGCTCCGCGCCGAATACGGTGATGTCGTACTTGTCCGGGGTCAGCTTGAGCAACTCCTCCAAGGTCCGCACCCCGGCCATGCCATTGCCGATCAACACCAGTTTTTCTTTCATTGCTTTTTACCTCAACCAAGCAAGCCGTTTTCCGCCGGGGACCGCCGCGCCTGCCAACCGCGTTGGCTGGTTTTGCGCGAAAAAAAAGCGCCGTGCATGCATCGGGAGGGAGCCAATGCATACGCGACGCCGTTGTCGTGAATCTTGCCGCGCCGCCATTGGCGCGTCGAAACTTACAAATGAACTAGCAGAGATCGTGCCTACGATTTTCTTGCGGCCAAGCCATTGTCAAAAAACAACTATTTTCCCCGTGGCACCGGCCCGGCCAGCGTTTGCCCCGAATTTGCCGCACCAAGGGAGAGGCGGTTTGCCCGGATGTGGTGCGGCGGAAGCTTGGGCTGCGGGGAAGGCCAAGGCTGGCCTTGCCCAATGGCGGGAGAGAACCTAATATTCCAAAACCCTATTCGCAACGGCATTGACCTGTGAGCGCCATGACAAAAGCCGCCAAAACCCTCGCTATGTTCAGTTTTGCCCTGTTGGCCTGCGCGGCCAGCGCCCAGCCGAGCGATGTTGATGCCTTGTCCGACGCGGCAAGCAAGGGCGATGCGGCCGCAATCAATGCGCTGCGGACGCGGGGCGTCAGCATCAACGCCCCCAATTACCTGGGCTGGACGCCTTTGTACCGGGCGATGCTCAATGGAAGAAAAGAAACCGTCCAGCTTTTGCTGGACGCGGGCGGGGACGCCAACGCCAAAAACAAGGATGGCTTCACGCCTTTGTTCGCGGTCCCGGAAGGGAGGGAAGACCTTGCCGAGCTGTTGTTGGCGAAAGGGGCCGATGTGAATGCCGTCAACGAATCAGGCTGGACGCCCTTGCTGTGGGCGGCTTATGAAGGCGAACGAAAGGAGCGTATCGCCCTGTGGCTGCTGGCCAAAGGCGCGAAGGCCAACGCCAAAAACCGCGACGGCATGACCGCCTTGCACCTGGCGGTCAACTCGGGCAGCAAGCCCTTGTCCGAAGCCTTGTTGGCGCATGGGGCGGAGGTCAACGCCAAAGGCGACACCATAACCGCGAAACAGGTGACGCCCCTGCATTTGGCGGTGGAAAAAGGCGATGCGGCGCTGGTGGACATGCTGCTGGCGAAAGGCGCGGACATCAACGCCCGCCAGGAAAAAGGCTTGACCCCGCTGATGCTGGCGCTGTACCGGAAACACACCGGCATCGCCGAATCCCTGCTTGCCAAGGGGGCCGATGCCCGCCTCCGCTCAAAATCGGGCGAGACCGCGCTGCATGTGGCGGCCACTTACGGCACTCTGGCGATGGTTGAGCGCCTGCTGGACCAAGGGGCGGATGTCAACGCCGAAACCGATGGAGGGGGAAGCCCCTTGGACGCCGCCCTGTTTCATGCCAAGGAGGACGTTGCCGCCTTGCTCAAGGCCAGGGGCGCGATAGTGGAACGCTACCGCTGCACGTCTACCAATAGCAATGGCGCAACCAGGGGCAGCATCCATCATGGGCCATGCCCCTCGCCCAGCGACCAGCGGGAGTTGCTTCCCGAACAACCCGCCCAGCCCAAGGCCAACACCGCCATTGCAGAACCCGCCAGCACACAAGCTCCAGCCGAGCGTGCCCAAGCCAGGGAACTGGTCCGCTGCACTTCGCCGGACGGCAAATCCAGCACACTCCAGCGCGGCAAATGCGCGGCGGCGGGCGACACCCAGACGGCGGCAACCCCGGTGAGTCCGGTGCTGCCAAGGTCGCCCGGCAACACCCAAGTCGTCAGATGCACCTCGCCAGACGGCAAGAGGGTGAGCATCCAAAGAGGAAACTGCGCCTCGCCCGACGATATTCAGCAGTTGTTGCAGCTTCCATAAAGCTCGAATTTTACGGCCATGTGGCCGGGATAAGCGCGCACTGCCATTAAGTTAA
>CAZOTR010000207.1:0-1877 GCA_964582755.1 uncultured Methylococcaceae bacterium
CGGCGGCGGCGGCGGCGGCGGCGGCGGCGGCAGCGGCGGCGGCGGCTTCGGCGGCTACAGCAGGGGTGGCTCTGGCGGCGGCGGCGGTTCTTACAACGGCGGCACAAACCCGATTCTGCAAGCCGGCGTCCATGTCGGCGACGGCTTGGTGATGATCTCCTCCGAAGGCTCGGCGGTGGGCGATCCCCATTTCACGACTTACTCAGGCCAGCACTTCGATTTCCAGGAGGTGGGCGAGTTCATGCTGACCCGCTCGACGCTCGTCGACAATCCGTTCCAGGTCCAGATTCGCACTGCCACCTTGTCCGAAGGATCGGCGGCAACCTGGATAATGGAAGCCGCCGCGCAGGTAAGCGGCCACCGCGTCACCTTCGACGTGGACCGTGCCCAGGGTGGCGGCAGCTTGGTTTGGGTTGACGGCCAGCCGGTGTCGTTGAGTGAGGGCAATCCGCTCGTCCTGGACGGCGGCACGGTCATGCGGCTTTCGCCGCAGTTGTACCGGGTGCTTTGGGACAATGGCGAGGTGCTCACCGTCACCGACAACGGCAAGTACCTCGATGTCTCGACCGCGCTGTCGCCGCTCGACCTGCCGGGTTCAATGGAAGGGCTGCTCGGCGGCGGCGGCTGGTCCGGCGACGCCCACCTTGTCGGCGGCGTCGATGCCAGCCTTGCCAACGCCTTGCGTGTCACCGCCGCAAACTCCTTGTTCGATGCGGCCATCCCGGAGCCATCCTCAACGGCCCTGCTCGTCCTCGGCCTTCTCGGTTTGACCATGGTTCGCCGCCGCAGGAACAGCCAAAGGTTCGAAGCCTGACGGGGTTTGCAAGCCTGTCACTCGCATTTTGCTCTATGCGGCATTCAAACGTTCTGGCCGGGGTTGCAAACCCCGGCCGACTTTGAGTGTTGGCGTTCCAACCAATCACCGCATCGCCATCCGCAGGCCCTCCAGATTTTTTTTCATCACCTCCAGAAAATCGCCGGATTCGGGCCGGTTGGCGCAGGGGTCGAACACCAAGCTGTCCACGCCCATAGCCTTGAGCTTGGCGGCAATTTCCGCGCTAGGCTGGGCTTCCCAGATCATCGCCTTGGCCGGATGGCCGGCCAGGCTATTCCGCAAACCTTCCCACTCTGGCTGGGGAGGCATCTCGTCCGGCTCCCAATGCACACTTTTCAGGTTCAGCGCGTAGCGGCGGGCCAGGTATTGGTAGACCGGGTGCGAGCCTAGCAAGGGCCGACCCGGTTTGGCGGCGGCTTTGAGCTGGCCGTCCAGTTCGGCGAGGTCGGCTTGCAAGGGCTGCAAGTTTTCGAGGAACACGGCTTTCAATTCCGGGCGCTTGCGGACCATCGCCTGCGCCACGGCCTCGGCCTGCTTTTGCGCCTGGGCAAAATCCAGCCAAGTGGTGTTGGCCAAGCCGTCATGGGAATGCATCCCGCCCGGCCCGTGGCTGTGGGTGACGGCGTTTTCGATGCGGATGAAACCGTCTTTGAACGCGGCGGAGGTGTCGGCCAGCTTGAATTTGGACAGGCTGACACGCGGCAGCCAACGCTCGTAATCCGCCCCGTTGAGCAGTACTAACTCGGCTTTCTGCATTTCGGCCACCTCCTTGGCCGTGGGTTTCCAGAACGACGGATCTTCGCCCGCCGGCACCGGCAGGCTCACGGCGACGCGGTTGCCGCCGATGCGCTCGGCGAAATAGGCCAGGGGATAATTGGCGGCGACGATTTTCAGCCGGGGCGAGTCGGTGGAGGTTCCGGCCCAGGCGGAGGCAACCGGCAGACTTAGCAAAAACACGCGGAATAAAAAGGAACTGATCGACACAGGGACTCCTTCAAGGCAAGACAAAACGCCGCACCAGATCGCCGGCGTAACATTGGAC
>CAZOTR010000207.1:1977-4049 GCA_964582755.1 uncultured Methylococcaceae bacterium
ATGACGGCGCTGACCGGATACGTAGCAGGGTCGCCGTGGAAATGGAACGACTCTAAATTGTCAGGCGTGATCTCGGTGTAAGTGACTAGCTTGGCGTCGGCGGCCAGGTTGGCCTCGGCGCGTCCGAAGGCGTGGGCGGCGGGCTTCGTCTCGGCATGGCCGTGGCCCAGGCCGTCGATGACCCAGGCGGTTTGCAGGTCGACGAACACCGCCAGGTCGTCGGGGCTGTGGCTCTTGCCTAAGATCCCCGCCACATGCAGCTTGAGCGGGTAGACCCCGGCCAGGTCGAAGAGGTTTTCCGGCGAAGTCAGCAAAGTGTCGCCGGGTTTTAAGCCCAAACTTTTCGCCGCGTCCGCGCCCAGCACGCATTCGCCCAGCATTGCCAGCATCGCGCCTTGGGCCGGGGCCAGCCGGCGGAAGTCGAAATAATCCAGGGTCACGCCGACCAGCGGATGGCCTTGGACGCGGAAGCGGGCGTACACCGGCAAGGGGTCGGCCCAGCCGGTTTCCGCTATGCGCTCGGCCTCGGCCATGGTGATCAGCGGCCCTGCCGCCTCGTTGAAATACAAGGCACCCAGGGTCAGATCCACCGCGCTGCCCTTGGCCCCGACCAGCAAGGGCGTGGCGGCGGCGCGGGCGTTCATCTGCCGCCCGCCTTCGTCCAGCACCACATGCAGGGCCAGGGGCAGGATGGCGAGTAGGCTCAGGCAACCAATCAGAATCAGCGTGCGCGTATTGTGGTGGCGCAGATAGCGCCAGGCGAGATAAAAATCGTGCCGCATGGTTTATCGGTAGGCCGGCGCGGTCTTTCTTTCTGCTTCCCACGCGCCGCGTGGGAACCCAGACGATCCGCGCTGCGGATCGGTGGCGCAGCGCGCCACGGCTGCGTTCCCACGCTGCCTGTGGGAACGGGAAGAGCAGGGAGGATCTTGGGTAAGCTCGCTGTGGAACGAGCGGAAATCAACCACGCGGTCGAAGCGGGGCAGCAGTTCGTGGTCGTGGGTGACGGCCAGCAGGCTGGCCTGCCGCCGCCGCGACGCCTGGAACAGCAGATCCAGGATGCGGACCTTGTTGGCGGGGTCCAGGTTGCCGGTGGCCTCGTCGGCGAGGATCAGGCCGGGTTCGGCCAGCAAGGCGCGGCACACCGCCGCCCGCTGCCGTTCGCCCTGGGAAAGCTCATGCGGCATCCGCCGCAACTTGCCGCCCAAGCCGACATCTTCGGCCAATGCGTGGGCGCGGGCGCGCACCCGCGCATCCAGGCGCAACACCGGGTTGATGCGGTAGGTGTGGACGATGTTGTCGAACACATTGAGATATTCCAACAATTCCAATTCCTGAAACACGAAGCCGACGCGGGCGATGCGGAAATCGCGCCGGGCGGCGTCGTCCAGGCCGTGCAGCTTGGCCCCGTCAACGTGGACATGGCCGACTTGCGGCGGCACGATGCCGCCAATGATTTTCAGCAAGGTAGTCTTGCCCGCGCCGCTGGGGCCGATGATGGCGACTTTCTCGCCGGGGGCCACATGGAATTCGGGGATGTCTAGGGCGAAGGACGAGCCGGGATACTCGAAGCGCAGGCCGCTGATGGCAATCACGACGACGCCCCCGCTTCCAGGCGCTGGCCGCCGGTGAATTCCATGCCGACGATCCGCCATTGCCCGCCGTCCACCGGGCGCAGGGTCAGCCGGGCTTGGTAGAGGTTGTGGCGCTCGTGGGAATGGCCCCAGTGCGACACCGTGCCATGGGCCATCCAGCGGGACTCCACTTGCCAAGCGGCGGACGACGGGTCCGCAGGCAGCACCCGGCTTTCCAGCACCTCGATCCGGTCTACCCTGCCCTCCCCGCCCAGACCTTGGGCTTGGCCGAGGATGGCGCGGCGCTGTTGCAGATAGATGTCGTCCAACAAATCGCCGCCCAGGCTTTTCGCCAAGCGGTCGTAAGCCTGCTCCTCTCCGTGCGCCTGAAACGCCCGGTAGGCATTGTGCAGCAAGGCTTGCAACAGCGCCTTGGCGCGCGCCTCGTCCAGCCCGGCCCCGTCCGGCATGGCGGAGGGGCGTGAATACGACGCAAAG
>CAZOTR010000207.1:4149-7231 GCA_964582755.1 uncultured Methylococcaceae bacterium
CAGCAATTCGTGGCGGACCTCGTAGGGTTCGACATAGACATAGGAGCGCGGCTCGGCGTGGCGGCGGACAAACTCAGGATTGTCGAAGCGCGAGCGCCACGGGTCGGCCCAGTCCAAGGCCAGCGTGAGCGGTTTTTGCAGCGGCAGCAAATCGCCCACTGGCACGCCGCGATGCAGCAAAACCAAGCCGGTGGACACGCTGGCGTTGGCGGGCGGGAGGATGGCCAGCGTTGCCAACTGTCCGCCCACGGGGTAGGCCAAGTTGGCCTCGTAATAGGCTTCCTGGGCCGGGTTGGCCTTGTCCGCCGCGATTTTGTCCAGTGACTGGAGCCTGCCGGGCAGTTCTTTGCCGTCCTTGCCCAGCAGCCTGGGCAATCGCACGGCCAGCCACGGCGGCGTAGAGGCCGCTGCGGCAGCATCCAAGGCCGCGCCTTCAGGCACGGCCTTTTCCGCCAGGCGCAGGTTCAGGCGGATTTCGCCGGCCTCGACGGCAATCTCCGCCACTTCGCCATAACGCGAGAAGCCCGCCCAGTCGGCCCCGGCGGGCATCCATGCCAAGGCCAGAACCCAGCACAGCAGCGCGGCCATCCCGCCGACGCGCCGGTGCCTTGCCGACAAGAGCCGGGAAGACGCCGGCGCGCCGTGCGGGAAAACCCTGGGCGGATTCCTCATGCCTTGGCCTTGGCCGAAACCGCCGGAATGCCCGCATCCTCCGTCGCCACCCTGGACTTGGGCCGGTAGGCGCGGTAAGTGCGGAAGCCAATGACCGTCATGGTGCCGAAGAACGCCAGCACGATGAAGCCGGTGATGCGGCCCAGCCAATCGACCTTGGCCGCGCCTTCCAGGCCCACGGTGAAGGGAATGCGCAGGCGGTCGTCCTCGCTGAAGGCTTCCTCGCCGACGGTGGCGATCAGGGCGTAATGGCCGGGCTGGGTGATGCTGGCCGCAATGTCGGCGACGCCGTTGGCGTAAATCTTCGCCGGGGCTTCATTCAAGGTGCGGATTTCCTTCGGCGGACGGCCACCGTCCTCGCTGAACTCCTCTTCCACCACTTTCAGGGCGATGGGGGTCTTGCGGGTGTCCCGGTCCAGCAAATCGACGCTCAAATACGTCTTGCCGACGGCGGGGACTTCCTGGCAATACTTGGCGAATGCCGTCTTCTCGCCTTTTTGCACGCCTTCCTGGATGGCGGTGAAATGCACGGCGTAAAAATCATTGCCGACCAGGCAATCCATGTTGGACCCGGAATAGCCGTCCTTTCCGCTCCTGCCCGCCGCGTTCGCTTCCGACGCCGCGACCGCCCCCAGCGCGAGGATGGCGGCGAAAAAACCTGAAACCATGCTGTGTTTGTCCATAGCTGCACCTCTTTAATTACTTGGCCTTAACATCAAAAAAATACTTGCCGCTCACCACATGGCCGTCCGCCGAGAGAACCCGGTAACGCACGGTGTAGCGGCCAGGGTCGAGCTTCGACACCGACGCCCGCAGATGGGAATGGTCGGTGAAGTCCAGTTTGGCGTCGTGGTTGTCCACGCGCTTTCCAGAAGGGTCGATGACGGCCAGGGCCAGAAATTCCTGGCCGACCGCGTCATTGAAAATCAGCAGCACCTCCTCGGGTACATCCGTGAGGGTGGCTTCCTGCGCCGGGTTGGCCTTCACCAAGATGGCGTGGGCCAGCCTGACCGCCTGCGCCGGGGCGGCGGGCAGGGCGAACAACGGCCTAGCCTCCGCCGCGACCGCGGCCTCCTGTGTGTGGACGGGCTGGCGGTCCAGGCTGGCCTGCGCAGGCAGGGCGACGCCGGACAGCGCCCAGGCCGCGAGGGCGGCAACAAACGGAATTCTCATGTTTTCCTTTTTTGGTTAATCAATGGCAGTTCAAACGACTGCATGGCCCAAACCCGCCCGCCAGCCGCCCGCTTCTCGGTCCAGAACACCCGGAACCCTTGCGGCGTGGCGAGGATGCGGGGATGGTCGGCGGGCGCGCCGGCCGCACTGAGCAGCAAGGGCCGCGTCCAGGTCTGGCCGGCGTCGTCCGAGGCCATGAACTGCACGCTCTCGGCCTCCCCCGCAGGGCCGGCGAACACCACGCCCACACGCCCCTTGCCCAACACGGCGATGTCGCCCTCGCGGCTTTGCCCGCCGGCGATGCGCAGGGGCTTGGACCAATGCCCGCCGAAGTCTTTGGAGTTCAGGTAATACAAGCCCTCGGCCCCCTCCTTGCCGCTCCACACCACGCCATGCAGGCGCTGGCCGGGACCGGCGGCGATGCCCCCGCCGCAATGCGGGCAACCGTTGAAGCGCCAGCCGAACGCGCCCACCGCGCCGAGAGTCTTCCATGGGCCGCCGTCGCCGGGACCGTGCGCCAAGCGCATGTCGTGGGGGTCGTCGTCGCGGTACAAGGCGGCGATGCCCTGCCCCGGCAGCACGGCGAGGCGGTTCCAGCAACAGGTGCAGACGGCGGGGTCCAAGGTCAGCTCCCCCAGCCAATGCCGTCCGCCGTCGGTGGAGCGGGCGTATCGCAAGCCTTGGGTGTTGCCTTTTTCCTCGCGGTCGTCCAGCCAGACCACATGAAAATGCCCGGCCTGGTCGGCGACGAGATCCAAATACGACTGGTTTTCCGTCACGTCGCCCAAGGCCGGGTTTTCGCCGCGCCGCCAACTGGCCCCGCCGTCGGCGCTATAGGCGACGACCATCGGGCCGGTTTCGGGCAATTCCCCGCCGCGCCGCCAAACGACGACCGCGTTGCGGCCTTGGGCCGCGACTTGCGCCTCGTTGCCTCGCCGCGAAATGAGCTTGCCGTCTTGCCCGGCATTCACTATCACCGGCTTGCTCCAACTCGCCCCGGCATCGGCTGAAAACAGATAGGCGACTTGGTTTATACTGGTATTGGCGGGCTTTCCCACCAGCACGGCATGAAGGCTGTCCCCCTCCGCATACACATCCATGCCCTGTATTTCATCCATCCCAACAGGGGGGTAAACTGGCGCGGGTCCGCATCCGGCCACAGGCGCATAAATACCTGCCAGAAACAGGCACATAAAATAGGCAATCCTCGTCATGAATCGGTCTGTTGGGCGTGTGG
>CAZOTR010000208.1:0-7163 GCA_964582755.1 uncultured Methylococcaceae bacterium
CGCATCTTCGAGGAGGAGGGCAGGGAGGCTTATTGCCGCCACCAAGTCGAGCATGAGGAGGAGATCCTCCAGCCCGGCGTCGCTTTTCCGCTGGTGCAAAAGCTACTGGCGATCAACGCCGCGCTGCCGCAGCCTTTGGTGGAGGTCATCTTGCTGTCGCGCAACAGCGCGGACACCGGGCTGCGCATCTTCAACTCCATCGAGCATTACCGGCTCGACATCTGCCGCGCCGTGTTCACCAGCGGCGAGTCGCCCTTCGCCTACATCGCCCCGTTCGGCGCCCATTTGTTCCTGTCCACCAATGCCGAGGACGTGGTGATGGCGTTGGATGCGGGCTACGCGGCGGCGACCATTTATTCCTCCAGCGGCGGCGCCAATGCCTCGGCGCAGTTGCGCATCGCCTTCGACGGCGACGCCGTGCTGTTTTCCGACGAGTCCGAGCAGATTTTCAAGGCGCAAGGCTTGGCCGCGTTCACCGAAAACGAGAAGGCCGCCGCGCGGAAGCCCTTGTCCGGTGGGCCGTTCAAGGACTTCCTCGCCGCGCTGCACCACATCCAAACCCAGTTCGACGCCGACGCCTCGCCGATCCGCACCGCGCTGGTGACGGCGCGGGGGGCACCGGCCCACGAGCGCGTGGTGCGCACCTTGAGAGCCTGGAACATCCGCATCGACGAGGCGCTGTTTTTGGGGGGCAGGGAAAAAGGCCAGTTCCTGCGGGCCTTTGGCGCGGACATTTTCTTCGACGACCAGAAAGGCCATTGCGAATCCGCCAGCCGCCATGTCGCCACCGGGCATGTGCCGCACGGGGTGGCGAACCGCTGACTAAATCGCAGGTCCGTCAGGCGTGGCTAAAAAGCGCAGCGCGAGCAGGGTGACATCGTCGGCGGGATGGATGTCGTCGGTGAAGGCGTAGACTTCCGCCCTGATGGCGGCGATAAGCGTCTTGGCGTCGGCGCCGCCATTGCCGTTGATGGCCGTCCGCAGCCGTTCCCCGCCGAAAAACTCGCCGGATCGACTCATGGCTTCGGTCACGCCGTCGGTGTAGGCGACGAGGCTTTGCCCTGGCCGCAAGCTCAGGCGGGCGTTGTCGTAGCGGGCATCCTCGAACAGCCCTACGAGGGTGCCGTCCGGCATCGGGATGAATTCAAACGCTCCGTTTTCCGCGCCGGACAAGGGCGGGTTGTGGCCCGCGTTGGCATAGACCAATTCGCCCGTCGCGGTGTCCAGCACTCCGCAAAACAAGGTGACAAACATTTCCGAGGCATTGTTTTCACATAGCCCTTGGTTGACCCGCTCCAGGATTTTGCCGGGGTCGGGGTCGCGCATGGCTTCCATCCTAAGCTGGGTGATGCTGCGCACCATGAATAGGGCGGCCGGCATGCCCTTGCCGACGACATCGCCCACGCAGAAGAATAGCCGGGTCGGCGTGATGAAGAAGGCGTCGTAAAAATCCCCGCCGACCTCCTTGACCGGATCCATGAGGGCGAATATATCGACGCCCTGCCGGGAAAGGTCGGCGAATTTCGTCGTCAACAGGCTGGCCTGGATGGCGCGCGCGATTTTCAGTTCCTTCTCCAGGGCCAAGCGTTCGTGCATACGCAGCAAGCTCGTCCGGTCCCGGGTTCTTATCCGCTCGGACAACATCGACAAGAGGTTCCTGGCCACCAAGGGGGCGGAACCCACCAAGCGCCAGAACTTCTCTTCATGGATGCTCAGTGTCCGGCTAGTCGTCAGGGCGACGACATAGGCGGAAACCGGTTTGCGGTCGATGATCGACATTTCGCCGAAACACTCGCCCGGTTTGATGTCGGTGAACGCGGTGTCCTTCTCGTCCAAGTAGATTTTCAGGCTACCCGACAAGAGGATGTGGATGGATTGGTTTTTCTGTCCGGGGGTGAGGATGGCCTCGCCCGGCGCAAAGCTTTGCTCCGCGCAATCGGCCAATAGGCTTTTGAGTATCGCCGTGTCGATGCCGGCAAACAGCGGCGGCAGGGGGTCTGGGACAGTTCCTCCTGCCCCGGTGTCGGCGTAGCCTAGGGCTAAATCGGGCATTGCTTGGCCTTGGGTTATGGGCGGTTGCCCGGTTTTGCCGGGGTTAGCGTTCCCGCTTGCCTTCCTCGATCATGTTGATGACCAAAAGCCCGGCGAAGCCGGCCAGAGAGCCGTTGACGAAGATCCAGAACGGCAAGGTGCGCAAGCCCAGCCCCGGCATCCTGGCCCCCATCGCGATGGAAAAGGCGACGGCGGCCAGCGCGGACAGCACCGTGCCCAGCGCCCCCACGTTGAAACCGTAGAAAAATCCGCGCTGGCCGGAGATGCGGGCGGAGACATAGCCGGAGATGAAACAGGTGGCGACGCCGAGCATTTGGCTGACGGCGAACATGGCGTCGCCATCACCCATGTCCAGGCTGTTTTTCAACAGCGGCAGGATCATGATATGGATGGCATAAATCAAGGCAAAAACCGCCGTGCCTATGATGATCGCTTTGGGGTTGGTATTGTTCATGGCTCACTCTCGCTCTTGAGGATATTGGCGTGCCGCCTCCAAGCGGTCGAAGTTCAGCGAGGTCAAGGCAACCCGTTTCCAGGGAAGCCCTGTGTTCCATCCGTGTTTTGTTCATACCGTTGATTTCCCAATCGATATGGAACCAAAGATAAGGCTCTAGGCGGTTAGAAGCAAGAGATTTTGTTGACAATATCCGCAAAAGCGTCAGCGCCGCTTTTAATCGCCTCCGCCGCCTTTATTGCCACGGTTGAGCATCTGTTCCAGGGTGTGTGGCCTATCCAGCAATTCGGCGGATTTCCACAGCATAAGCCGGCGTTTGCCCCGGTAAAACTGGGCGAATTCCGCCCCGTCTTCGCTGACCGCCGGGTCAGGTGGGCGCAACAGCACGACATAGCCCTCTCTGTGGGTGCCTATCCATTCCAGCAAGGCTTGTTTTGTGTCGATTTCGGTTAGGGGCTGCCGCAAGCGCCCGAGGAAGTGGAAGTCGCCATGATATTCCCGCCAATGGGCGATGGGGGCACCTTGCCGTTCTGCGTCGGCCAGCCGGTCGGCGAGGGGTTGGATGAAGTGATACTCCCGGCCGGCTTGGCGGTAGGCCAGATGCGCGGTGAGCATTACGCCGAACATCGCCAAGGCCACGATGCGCACAGCGTCCACCGTATGGCTAGGATGCCACGCCAGCACGGCCAGCCCCAGGCCGAGCAGGAGTAGCTTCGCGGAGAGCGGGATTTGCACGATGACAGCCGCCAGCACGCTGCTGGCCGGGTCCAGGCCCAGCAAGGGCGTCAGCAGCAGGGCGAGGCCGGGCAAAGCCAGCAGCAGGCCGACTGGAAGCGGGTCGCGGCGGGCGAGGGCGGGCCGGGCGAGGCTCAGGGCGCGGGCCGCATACAAGGCCATCGCCGGGAACAGCGGCAGCAGGTAATGGATGCGCTTGCCGCTAATCAGCGAAAAAACCGCCAATGCGGACAAAATCTGCGCGGCGCAGAAGCGCAGCCCCGCGTCCTGTCCCCAGCCTTTTAACGAGCGCCACAGCGGCGGCCAGAGCGTCCACGGCAGCCACAACGCCGGCAACAAGGCGAAATACCACCAAAACGGCAGCTTATGGGCGAAGGAATTGCTGATGCGTCCGGCGGACTGCTCCCAGAAGATGGCCTTGCGGTATTCCCCGCCGCCGGCGAAACCGGCGGGCAAAGCCCAGGCCAAGGCCAGCAGCGCACCCAGCAGGACCGCCCCTAGCATAAAGCCGTACCAGCGTGTCCAGCGCGGTTTCGCTTCCAGCCAGCAGGGCGCAAACAAGGCGGGCGGCAGGATCATGATGAGGATCGCCGGTCCCTTGGACAACGCGCCGCCGGCGACAGCCAGCGCGGCCATGGCCCAGCCCGAGTAGGTTTCACCCTGGGCGGCGCGGACGATCCCGTGCAGGCCGAGCAGGGTGAAGAACGCCACCATCATGTCGTAGAGGGTGAACGTGGTCCACAGCGCCCACACCGGGCTGGCCAGCAAGATCAACGGGGCCAGCTTGGCGCTAGTCTCGTCATCCGGCCACAAGCGCCGGGCCAGCTTGGCGGTCAGAGCCAGGCTGCCCAGCGCGAACAGCGGCGCGGCCAGACGGGCGCTCCATTCGCCGACGCCGAAAACCAGCCAGAGCAAGTGGATGCACCATTGCAGCAGCGGCGGCTTGTGGCTGTAAGCTTGGCCGTTCAGACGCGGCACCAGGAAATCCCCGCCCTGCCACATTTCCCAGGCCACCGACACGGCGCGGGTTTCGTCCACCGGGATCAACGGGCGCAGCGCCAGCCCCATCAACACCAAGGCCAGCCAGATCAAGAAATAATCTTTGAGGAAAAAGCGCCAGGGCATGTCAGATGATCCGTTCCTTTAACTCCACCTTTCGATAAACATCTTTGAGCGCCAGCGCGCAGTTGAGGGCGTTTATTTGCATCACGCCATCCATATGTCAAGCAAAGTCGATTTCGATTTTCTGGGGGAAGTTTTTTATCAAGCCGCTTTCCGTAAGCGCTTCATGATTGTTGAAAAAAGCCATGCTTCCATCGCCGCCGCAAATCCAGAATTCCCGCGCGCCCTTGGCAAAGTACAATTCCTTTTTTTCCAGCATTTCCTGTCGGCTGTTGGATGGCGACAAGATTTCAATGACGATTTCCGGCGATTCTTGGTAGGGGTTTTGGCGCCTGTTTTTGCGGAAAAACTCATAACTGCCCCAGGCGACATCCGCCACCTTCACGCCGCCGGCGGTTTGGATGCCGCATTCTGAGATGGGTCGGCCATTCTCGCCCAGTTTGACCAGCCATTCGATCAGCAGGGCTTGGTAGAGACCGTGTTCGTTACTGGCCGGACTCAATTCGATCTTTCCCCATTGGTTGGTTTCCACCTTGAACGGAATGTCTTTGAATGTTGGATCGTCGCAGATTGCTTGCCAGTTCATTGCGGTATCCTCAAGGTTTGTGATTGCTGTGGCCCGCATGGAGCGTTAGCGGAATGCGGGGGCTGCTCCCTATCTCCCAGATTCCGCAAGCTTCATCCGGGTTACTTGCTTGGCTGCGCATGCTTGGGCTAGATATTGTTCGGGACTGAGGGGCAGGTGTTCTTGGGGGCGCATGGTTTGCGCCTCGTTTATATGGAGTGCAAGCTTCCGTCATTGCCCCTCCTGTCATGGAATAGTGAATTATTATTGAGAATCCAATTCCTCTACATCAGCCACAAACGCCCGCCGCTGCAACCACATCACCCCAAACATATCGACTATCCCCACCCACAACCGCTGCCAAGTGCCGTATTTGGACACGCCAGCCAGCCGGGGGCGGTGGTTGACTGCTACCGAGACGACCTTGCCGCCGGCCCTTTGGACCAAAGCCGGGAGGAAGCGGTGCATGTGGTCGAAATAGGGCAATTCTAAGAATAAATCGCGGGAGAAGGTTTTCAGGCCGCAGCCGGTGTCCGGGGTGTTGTCGCCTAGCAAGCCGCCGCGCACCGTGTTGGCGACGCGGGAGGTGAAGCGCCGCCAGCCGGTGTCTTGGCGCTTTTTGCGATGGCCGGCCACCATGGCTTTGGGGGTTTCCTGCCGCAGTTCCCGCAATACGTCTAGCAGGCGGGGTATGTCGGCGGGGTCGTTTTGGCCGTCGCCGTCCAGGGTGGCGATGGCTGCGCCGGCTGCGGCGCGGATGCCGGTCAATAGCGCCGTGCTTTGGCCGTAGCTTTTTGCGTGGTGGAGGATGCGCAGGCGCGGAAAGTCTGGCCGCAGGGTGCTTAGGCGGGCCAGGGTGCCGTCGGTGCTGCCGTCGTCCACGTAGATGATTTCATAGTCGCACAGTCCCCCCACGGCGCGGACAATCTCGTCCAATAATGGCTTTAGGTTTTCGGCTTCGTTGCGCACCGGCACGACGACAGACAGTTCCATTCCAGTGGCCTCGAATGGTTGGGGTTTGCGGTTGACGCTTTTTGTTATAGAGGGCCGGCGAGGCGCCGGCGCTCCATTTTAAAGTTAAAGCCTGCCCGTGTAGGACACGCCCGCTTCGCCGACGATTATCCTGCCGATGGTCAAGGGCTGCTCGCCCGCCGCCCGCAGCCGTTCCAGTGCGGCGGTTTCGTCGTCGGCGGCGACGATGGCGATCATGCCCAGGCCGCAGTTGAAGGTGCGCAGCATTTCGGCTTCTTCGACGCCGCCTTCCAGCTTGAGCCATTGGAACACCGTGGGCAGCTTCCAGGCGTCCAGGTCGATCTGGGCGCGGCAGCCGGGGGGCAGCACACGCGGCAGGTTTTCGGTGATGCCGCCGCCGGTGATGTGGGCGAGGGCATGGACGCCCACGGCTTTGAGCAAGTCCAGCAAGGGTTTGACGTAGATGCGGGTGGGGGCCATCAGCCAATCGCCCAAGGGCTTGCCGTCCAGGTCGTCGTTTAGGCTGGCCCCGGCGCGTTCGAGGATCTTGCGGATCAGGGAATAGCCGTTGGAATGCGGGCCGGAGGAGGGCAGGGCGATGATCGCGTCGCCGGCCTGGACTTGGCTGCCGTCGAGGATGGCGTCCTTCTCCACCACGCCCACGCAAAAGCCGGCCAAGTCGTATTCGCCGTCGGGGTACATGCCGGGCATCTCGGCAGTTTCGCCGCCCACCAGGGCGCAGCCGGCCAGCTCGCAGCCCCGGCCTATGCCTTCCACCACGCTGGCGGCGGTGTCCACGTCCAGTTTGCCGGTGGCGTAGTAGTCCAGGAAGAACAAGGGCTCCGCGCCCTGCACCACGATGTCGTTGACGCACATGGCGACCAAGTCTATGCCCACGCCTTGATGGCGGCCTGTGGCGATGGCCAGTTTGAGTTTGGTGCCTACGCCGTCGGTGCCGGCCACGAGGACGGGTTTTTTGTAGCGGTCCACGGGCAACTCGAAGAGCGAGCCGAAGCCGCCGAGTCCGGCCAGGACGCCCGGAATCCGCGTGCGCGCCGCCACCGGTTTGATGCGTTCCACCAGCGCGTTGCCGGCGTTGATGTCTACGCCGGCGCTCTGGTAGCTGAGGCCCTCCGCAGGGGTCGTGTTCAATGGCTTACCTCGTCTTGATGAAATTCGTGAAATCGCCCAGGTTGCGGGTTGCGATGCGCCGCCGGGCATGTGTTATTGTACAACGCCATTGATTCGACGGCTTTAAGATAA
>CAZOTR010000209.1:0-7005 GCA_964582755.1 uncultured Methylococcaceae bacterium
CGGACACAATTTAATGGAAAAACGGCCGTTTTCAGCCGATAATGCGCGGTTTGTCGGTGCCAGCGGGAACGGCGTCGCCGCGCCAAGTGTCCGCCTGTGTTGGCCTAACGGGCTGAACTGACACCTCCTTTGCTTGCCTGAACACAAGCCGGAAACCGTCCGGCACACCACACCACTTGATTGGATGTTAGCCAAACGTTTGCCCGAACTATCATCGGATCGAAATCCGGGGATGATTGATTGAACATGCCGCAAGCCCCGGATAAAGCTCCGATGGCGGGGGTCCGCCTGCCTCTGTTGATGCTCGCGCCTATCGCCTACCTGTGGTTTTGCGCGTTTGCGGCGGCGCTGTTGGCCTACCCGCTGCACTTCGTCCTGCCGAAGGCGCTGAGTTATCAGGTCTTGGTTTACAAGAGCGCCGAGATTTTCATGTTGCTCGGCGTGTTTCCGCTGGGCCGCTGGCTAGGCGTCGGCTGGGCGGAAATGGGGCTGGCGGGGCCGTGGCGGCAATGGGGACGCCAGCTCCTGCGCGGCTTTGGCTACGGCGTCTTGATGATGGGGCTGCATGTTGCGCTGCTATTGTTGCTCTATGTCCGCATCATCGACCACGACCGGCTCGAACTGGGCAGGGTACTCAGCCTGTCGTACAAAGGTGTGCTGATTGGCTTGGGCATCGCCCTGCTTGAAGAGCCGCTGTTCCGGGGGTTCTTGCAGGGGTTCCTCAGCCGCAAAACCCACCGCTTCATCGCCGTGTTGATAGGCGCTTTCTATTTTGCCGCGTTGCATTTCCTGAAAACGGATGTCAAGCCCGAGTTTGGCGAGGTGCGTTGGAGCAGTGGGTTCCTCATGGTGGCGGATGCGTTCGGCCATCTTGGCGAAATTCGCCTGGATGCGTTTTTGGCTTTGTTTGCCGTCGGCGCATTGCTGGGCATTGTCCGCCTGTTCGCCCCCGGCACGGGGTTGAGTTATTGCATGGGCTTGCATGCCGGCTGGGTGTGTGTCATCAAAGTGGCCAACCCGGTGACCATCCCCAACCTCTACTCGCCCAAATTTTTCTTGATTAGCACTTTCGACGGCAATATCGGCTATTTGTCCGCCGCTTGGACTGGCTTGCTGACGCTGTGGCTGGCCATGCGGCTTATCAAAAACCCCCCGGCAACGCCTCCCGTCCCGCTGTAGGGCGGCGTCTTCTTCAAACCCAGCTTGAACCGCTTGCGTTTGTCCGCCCCACAACCGCGGGCGGCAAAGTAAGCTTAAGCATTCGGTCTACACAACGCCAAGGCAACCATGCAGTTATCAGTCATAGTTCCCACCTTCAACGAAAGAGACAATGTCGGCCCTTTGATCCAACGCTTGGAAACGGTTCTGGAGGGCATCGACTGGGAGGTGATTTTTGTCGATGACGACTCGCCGGACGGGACCGCCGACCGGGTCCGCGAGGTGGCGCGGACGAACCGCCGGGTCCGCTGCCTCCAGCGCCTGCAACGGCGGGGGCTGTCTTCCGCTTGCATTGAGGGGATGCTGTCCAGTTCCGCCGATTTTTTCGCGGTCATCGACGGCGACATGCAGCATGACGAAACCCTGTTGCCGCAGATGTTGGCGATTTTGCGGGAGGGCGGGACGGATGTGGTGGTCGGCAGCCGGTACATGCAGGGCGGCAGCGTGGGCGAGTGGGACGCGAGCCGGGTGCGCATCAGCCGCTTCGCCAGCCGGCTGGCCCATTGGGTGTTGCCCGCCGGCATCACCGATCCGATGAGCGGCTTTTTCATGCTCCGCCGCGACGCTTTTGCGGGGGCGGTGCGCAATCTGTCCGGCATTGGCTTTAAGATACTGGTCGATTTGTTCGCCTCCTCGCCCAGGCCGCTCACATTCCAGGAATTGCCTTACGAATTCCGCACCCGCCAAATGGGCGAGAGCAAACTGGACAGCCAGGTGGCGGTTGACTTCATCCTGCTGATCTTGAGCAAGAAAATCGGCCCGCTGATTCCGATCCGCTTTGTTTCCTTTGCGTTGGTGGGCGCTTCCGGCGTGTTGGTCCATCTCGGCGTCTTTTTCGGGGCGTTCCAGTATGTCCATCTGGCGTTCACGCAGAGCAACATCCTCGCCGCGCTCAGTGCGATGGCCAGCAATTTCACCTTCAACAATCTGCTGACCTACCGTGACCGCCGCTTGCGGGGATGGCGATGGCTGCGCGGGCTGGTGCTGTTCATGCTGGCCTGTAGCATCGGGGCGGTCGCCAACGTGGGGGTGGCGCATTACCTGTTCCAGGCCGAAAACCCCTGGTTTCCTTCGGTCTTGGCGGGCATTGTGGTCGGGACGGTGTGGAACTACGCGACGACCAGCCTGTTTGTCTGGCGCGATTCCAAGAAAGATTGATGCTCATCTTGGGAAATGGGTGAAAACCGCAAAGATGAACGTAGGAGCGGGCCATGCCCGCGACGAATACGGGGCCGTAGGTGCGGAATGGGTCGCGCCCATGGGGCGCTCCTACGGGCGGTTCCACCAATTTCCCGGATGAGCCAAGATTGATCCCCCCTCTTCAACTCAGCCGCGCAGGCGCTTACATGAAAGTCGATTCCCCCGCTGAAACTCCGCTGGCGCGGTCTTTGCCGCTCATCGCCGGCGGGGCCGTGCTGGCCTTGACCGTGATTCGGCTGGTGCTGGTGGGCCAGACCGAATTGATCCCGGAGGAGGCGTATTACTGGACGTATGCCCAGCATCCGGCGCTGGGCTATTTCGACCATCCGCCGATGGTGGCCTGGGCCATCGCCTTGGGGACGGCCTTGTTCGGCGACACCGAATGGGGGGTGCGGTTCGCCGCCATCGTGCTGCTGTGGCCCGGCTCCGCCGGGCTGGTTTTCCTCACCGCCCGGCTGTGGTTTGGCCTACAGGCGGCGTCGGTTGCCGTGTTGCTGTTTTGCCTCAGCCCGATATTCGTCGGCATCGGCCTGATCGTGACGCCCGACGCGCCGCTGGTGTTCTTCTGGGCCTTGACGCTGTATGCCATCAGCAAGGCGCTGCATACCGGGCAAGGCGGGTTTTGGGGGCTGGCCGGTCTGGCGTTTGGCTGCGCGTTGCTGTCGAAATACACGGCAGTGATGCTGGCGGCTTCGTTGTTCCTGTTTCTCTGCCTGTCGTCCAGGCATCGGCATTGGCTGCTGCGCGTCGAGCCGTGGCTGGCGCTGGTGCTGGGCGGTGTGGTGTTCAGCCCGGTGATTGTGTGGAATGCCCAACACCAATGGGCGTCTTTCCTGTTCCAGTCCAGCCGCACGGCGGTGGAGCAGCGTGAGCCACTGCGCGAAGCCGGCACTTTCTGGGTGTACCAGTTTGCGGCGTTGACGCCGCCGCTGCTCGCCTTCTATGCCTACACCTTGGCCCCGGCGATCCGGCGCGGCTGGATTCAGCGCGAAGACCGCTGGAACTTCGCCCTGTCGTTCGCGCTGCCGCTGTTTGCGGTGTTCGTCCTGGCCAGTTTCAAGAACAAGGGCCATGTCAATTGGACGGCCCCGGCGTATTTGTCGTGGTCGTTCGCCGCCGCCGCGATTTTTCTGGAACTGCGCGGGGCATGGCGGGAGCGCCGCGCCGCTTTGTATAGGCTGGCAATCTGGGCCGTCGTCGTGGTCTGCGTCGGCTTCAACGCCTTGCAATACAGCGCCTTGGCCTGGGGCGTCCCGCGCTATTTCGCGTTGAGCAATGCCGGGGGCTGGCGCGGCCTCGCCGAGGCAGTCGGGCAAGCCCGCGACGACCTCGCCCGGCGCAGCGGGCAGCAGCCGTTCATCGTCGGCGCGGACAAATTGAACACCGCCGCCGAAATCGGCTTTTATGCGCCAGAACCCGGCGATCTGGTCAACGATTACGCCTTGGGTAGCCACGGGCTGGCGTACCGCTACTGGATCGACTTGCAAAAATTCAAAGGCCGTCCCGCCGTCGTGGTGTTCCAGCAGGACAAACTCGGCCCCTATGCCTTGACGTTATTGAGGGCCAATTTTGCGCGGGTCGACGAGCCGGTGTTGCTGTCGGCCGATGCCGGTCGCCCGGCTTATGTGGTGAATTGCTACGGCTATCTGGCTTTGCATTAAAACGCTGTCTGGACGGCTAGACAAACCGCCCCTTCCTTTGGATCGGGCGGTTTTTTTATGCCCGCGCATTCCGGGGCATTGTCGCAAACCCGACACGGCCCCAGGGTTTGTCGGCTTCAATTTTCGGCGGGCTTGCCGTTTGGAATAAATAAATGCCATCTATTCAAATGCTTGAACGCTATTGGATGGCTGGCATGGCGGTTGCTGTAAGCCTTATCAAGAAGAACCCATTGAGGCCAGCATGAACGCCCGCACCGTGACCATCGACGACACCACCCTGCGCGACGGCGAACAGTCGGCGGGCGTGGCCTTCTCCCTGGAGGAGAAGATCGACATCGCCACCCGGCTGGACCGGCTGGGCGTGCCGGAGTTGGAAATCGGCATTCCGGCCATGGGCGGGCGGGAGCGGGAGGAAATCCGCGTCTTGGCCGGGCTGGGGTTGAAGGCCCGGTTGCTGGTCTGGGCGAGGATGCGCCGGGAGGATCTCCAAGAGTGTTTGAATTTGGGGGTGGGCATGGCGGACTTGTCGATTCCGGTCTCCAGCCAGCAAATCCGGCTCAAGCTCAAGCGCGACGAAGCCTGGGCGCTGGCCAACATCAAGGCTCTGGTCCGGCAGGCGGTGGACAGCGGCTTGGCGGTGTGCGTGGGGATGGAGGACGCTTCCCGCGCCGACCTGGGCTTTCTGCGGCAAGTCGCGGAGGCCGCGCAGTCCGCCGGGGCCGAACGCATCCGCTTCGCCGACACGGTGGGGGTGATGGAGCCTTTCGGGGTGTTGGACACCCTCAAATCCCTGCGGGCCGCCACCGACCTGGACATCGAGATGCATGCCCATGACGACTTGGGACTCGCCGCCGCCAACACCTTGGCGGCGGCGCTGGCCGGGGCGACGCATCTGAACACCACGGTCAACGGACTGGGCGAGCGGGCCGGCAATGCCGCTTTGGAGGAGGTCGTTGTCGGCCTGCGCCAGTTGTACGGCATCGAAACCGGCGTCGATCTGCGCGAGTTCCCGGAATTGTCGGCCCGCGTCGAGACCGCCTCCGGCGAGCCGGTGGGCTGGCGCAAGAGCTTGGTCGGCAAGCGGGTGTTCAGCCACGAGGCCGGCATCCATGTCGATGGCCTAATCAAGGATTTGGCGAATTACCAAGGCGTGGACCCCGCCGTGGTGGGGCGCAGGCATCAATTCATCTTGGGCAAGCATTCCGGCACCAGCGCCGTGGTGAGCGTGTTTGCCGACTTGGGGGTAGCCTTGGAAAGGCGCGAGGCGGTGGTCTTGCTGGTGAAGATCCGGCAATTCGTGGACTGCCACAAGCGCCCGCCGGAAACCGGCGAGTTGCTGTCCTTGCACCGGCATATGGCCGGCGAAGAACGGATGCGCCATTTTTCATGATCGTCGTGGGAGCGCCTGCCAAGCGCGGCTTTCGCGGTTGGAAGCCGCTCCCACAGTTTAAACCACTGAAACGAGAGGCCAGCCGCCATGAAGACTGAATCCAAGCCAGAAGCACAGCAAGACTTGCCGGAAAGGAAGACCGTCCCCTTGGAAGCCTCCGCTTCCCGGCAGGAAGAATATCCCTTCTACATCGTGCCGCCGCCGCCGGTGCCGGGGCAGACCGGCTGGAGCATCGTGCCGTGGTGAGCGTGTTCTTGCCCACAGGCCATGTCGGGCAATCTTTGCTGGCGCAGATGAAGGAGGACGTGGCCTGCGTGCCTGCCCGCGATCCAGCGGCGCGGAATTTGGCGGAAGTCCTGCTGATTTATCCGGGTGTCCATGCCGTGCTGATCCACCGCCTCAGCCACCGGCTTTGGCGCGGCGGCTTTAAGTTCGCCGCCCGCTGGCTGGCGTTTCTGGGGCGTTGGCTGACGAATGTGGACATCCACCCCGGCGCGAAGATCGGCCGGCGCTTGTTCATCGACCATGGGGCCGGGGTGGTGATTGGCGAGACCGCCGAAATCGGCGACGACGTGACGCTGTACCATGGCGTGACCCTGGGCGGCACCTCGTGGAACAAGGAAAAGCGCCATCCGACGCTGGGCAATAATGTGCTGGTCGGCGCGGGGGCGAAGATTCTCGGGCCGATCCGGCTGGGCGACAACGTCCGCGTCGGGGCCAACTCGGTGGTGAACAAAAATGTTCCAGCCTGTTGCACTGTTGTGGGGATTCCGGGCCGCGTCGTCCACCGCAAGAATGTGCAAATCCAGAACGCCTACGGCATCGAACTCGACCACCATTTGATCCCCGATCCGGTCGGCAAGGCTTTGCATTGCTTGGTCGAGCGCATGGACAAGATGGAAAAGCGGCTGACGAAGGCCAGCCGCCCGGCCAAACACGATTGTGTCCATTGCGAGGCGGACGGCACCTGTAACGAGCATCCCGAGATCGAGCCAATGCCGGTCCGGGCCGTGGAGAAACTATTGGAGGGGAAATGGACCTGATGGATTTTGCAGGCGAGAACCTGTATTTCGAGGAAAACCTGCCGGCGCAAGTCGAGGCGTTGATTGCCCAGGCGGGGGGCTTGTACGGCGAGGGTGGGGCTGAGCGGCCTTTGCTCGAAGCTTTGCGGCTGGCCCCTGAGTCTTTGAATGTGTTGGTGGCGGTGTACCGGTTTTATTACTACCAGCACCGCTTGGAGGATGCTTTGGAAATTGCCGGCCGCGCCTTGGCAATCACCGCCCGGCGCTTGAATCTTCCCTTGGATTGGAAATTGCTAAATGAAGGACATGTCAATGTGGGGTCGGCTGCGATGGCCTTGTTGCGCTTCCACTTGCTGTCTTTGAAGGCAGAGGCTTATCTGCTGTTGCGCTTGGGCCGCCGGGAGGAGGGGCGGGCGATATTGGAGAAATTGCTGGCGTTGGATAGCAACAACCGGCTGGGCGCGAAACAGCTTTTGGAAGTGGTTGCCGTGTAGGAGCGGGCCATGCCCGCGAT
>CAZOTR010000210.1:0-6998 GCA_964582755.1 uncultured Methylococcaceae bacterium
CGTCGATGGTGATGCCCTGCTCGCGCTCGGCCTGCAAGCCGTCCACCAGCAAGGCCAGGTCGATGTCGCCGCCGGTGGTGCCTGACTTGAGGCTGTCCTTTTGGATCGCGGCAAGCTGGTCTTCGTAGATCATCTTGGAATCGTGCAGCAAGCGCCCGATCAATGTGCTTTTGCCGTCATCGACATTGCCGCAGGTGAGGAAGCGCAACATCTCCTTGCGCTCGTGCTGGGCCAAGTAGGCGTGGATATCGCTGCTGATGAGATCGGATTGATGTGACATGGGCTAGGGGTGTTAGCTGATAAAATCCGGGCAGTTTAACACAAAGCGGGCGGCGGTTTCAGGCCGGACAAACCCAAACCGACTGGCCCGCCCGGCAATTAAATTTTTCATATTGATTGGCGCATTTCATACCATTCAAACAGCCGCTGTTTCGACAGCACAAACATGCCACCCAAATAGACAAAAGCCCCGGCAAAAACCATGACGCCTAGGGTGATCCAGACATTTTGAATAATCATCCCTGTGCTTGCGAAACACTGCAAACCGGCCAACATGACAGAAGACACAAACAGCGGCGGCAACATGGCTCTCACATAAGCAAGGAATGAGGCATTGACCAACTTTAGCACCGACAAGGTATTGAGCAGCATGGCCCAAGGAAAAACGAAAAGCCATGCCAAGGCCAATCCCAGCCCCCCGCAACGAACTCCATACAACAATGCCGGGATCATGGCAACAACCGCCAACACACTATAGCGCAGCCCTAGATTCGGTTTTCCCAACGCATTTTCAATCGGCATGCACAACATATTCATGCCGATTATAGGGAAGGCGACGCATAGCACCGCCAAGGTCTGGGTGATCTCCACCCACTCCTCACCCAAGACCGCCGGGACAAAATACCTTGCCATCCCTGCCAAACCAAAAGAAATTGGCAGAAGCACTAAACTGGCAAGCCTCACCGCTTTAAGAAAGCATTCGGCGGCGCAGTCATGGCTGTCGCGCATCGCCGAGGCGGCTGGAAACGCCAGCCGCTGCGCCACAGGCATGACTTTATGCATGGGCAATGACGCCAAATAGCAAGCCACGGCATACAAGCCGACTTCACGCGGGACCATAAACCGGCCCGCTATGAACACATCGGCTTTATACAACACAAGCCCTGACAGTCCCGCCAAAAATATCACCTTCTCAAACCTAATCATTCCCCGCAACCCGCCCCATGAAAAACTGGGAAGAAAACAGCCGGGCCTATAAATATTGAGCATCAACGCATTCAACAAGACTGCCAGCAAGGATCCCGCAACCAATGCCCAAACCCCAAATCCCATCATCGCCAAAAGCAATGCGGCCAAAGCCCCCAGTGCGTTAGCCGACAGCGAAATGGTTGAGATGGCTTTGCCACTCGTTTCCCTGCCAAGCAATGCCGCCGGAATTGAATTCCATGGTGCCAGCAACAAACCTACTGCCATGATTTGCGCCAACAACTGGATACGCGGTTCATTATAATATTCCGCAAGAGGGTACGCCGCCATCCATTGAACACCACACAGCACCATACTCGCGACAAGAAACAATCCCAAGGCTTGTCTTAACGTGTGGTTGTTCAATTCTTTTCCCTTGCTGATCGCCGAAGCCGCCCCCCCGGAACCCAGAAAAAACAACAAAGCCAGGGAAATCTCGGCCATTGCTTTTAGACCGTACTCCTCTGGCTTGACATAACGAATCACCAGCACCCCCATGCCCAAGGTCGCCAGCTGCGCCACCAACCGCAACAGGAAAATCCATTGCAAACCCTGCGTGGCTTTGCGTGAAATATCGGCAGTGATTGCCCCAATAACCATGTCCGGCAGCTTGCCTATAGAGCCATCCAAGTTATGTTTCTTGAATGTAAAGTGCTTATGCGCAAAGTAAGTCACAATAACTGTTGTGCTTGTGACCATTGCTTGCGCAAGATAAACATGTAGTTTAGCCTGTTCCACAAGGATCGCCATGCCAACAAGGCCCAGCAAAAGGGTGCCGACTGTAGTGATATTAAACCGGATAAATTCGGCAAGCACCGAACCCTTGCCCCTAAACACCAACATCCTCTGCGTCATAAAGGCATTGCTTACGGCCAGAACATGCGACAACACAACAATAACAAGGTAGTGTATGTAGCTTCCCAGCAACGCATACAGCGCAACAAATGACAAATAGCCAAATCCAGTATTATAAGCACCTACGATCAAGAAGCGATGATGCTGGTTAACCCAGATGGATTTTATTAGGGACATCATGGAGTATTGATTTTTTCAACGCTTGCTTTTACATTGAAATGCACCCAGTTGTTCTCCCCGACTAGCGAAGACTTCAATACCTGGGCGCGTAGTCCATGATCGCAAAAATCAGGAAGCCCCCATAAAAACCGGAAAACCGGCCCCGGATGCCGGTTCCTGAAATTTTGCGACCCTTCGTGTCCCCAAACTTCATGGCGCAGTTTTTTGCTTAAAGGAAAGACCAAAACCTCGCAATTCCATATCAAAACCCGCCGGCGACTCAGGCAAAGGCGACAGGTTCCGGTAAACAATAAGCTCACGATCCAATGTGGTGCCGGTTAGCGGTATCCGCGTTTCCTCCGCAAACTGCTCCGAAGCAAGAACATCAGCCAAATGGGCCATGACTGGGGCTTCCTTTTCCCACACCCGTGGAATTGTGACCACATAGCTAACACCTAAGCGATTTAACATCTCTTTAATTTGCTCTGGAGTGTAATCTTTTGGATTGGCCCCTGACAATATATCAAATGCCACATTCAAAAAAAGTTTGTCCGCCCGAATCACGGAAAGGTCCCTGCGTTCTTCATGGGTACGCATATTGAAGATAAAATTTCCGTCTTGGTTGCCGGCAAAAAGGATTCTACCATTTTTTGGCGCAACCGCCGCGACATACGCCGCCACCTTATTATATCCGTCTATCCAAGGAGTTGGATCATGCCAGATCGTCCAAGCATACAGCAACGCGGCAATAACTGGCGCCGCAAATTTCTCAAACTGGCGATGCATGAGCAACCGGTCTAGACATAGCGCCGCAACCATCACCATTGGAACGGTCAAATGCAAAACATACCTAGCCTCTTTGGCAAAAATAGCGGTTTGTGCCGCATAACCGATCACAAACCAACAGACATAGACCAGAAGATCACCCTTAGGCGGCCGCCAATCGCGGCGAATCAAACAGCCACCTATCCCCATGAGAACGAAGGCAAAAGTCGGATATCCGAGCATGCCAGGCATATGTTTGGCATACCATAGAATGCCTTGAAGACTCGACCGGTCAACCACCCCCGACCAGTCTTGACCTACGACGAGAGAGATATTGGCTTTCCCGTATTTTTGCTGCACTATGGCGAGTGGCACTAACGCAACAATCGCATATATTCCAATAAACCAGATATGGCGGCGCGATATGAGTATTTTTCCGCCGCGCCAAAGCAATAATGACACAAACAGTGAGGCACCGATAATTCCTGCTATCTGCTTAGTGTATATTGCCGCCACCATTAGTGTGGCGCTAACAAACAAATCCTGCCATCTATCGCTCTCCCCGTACTTAAGAAAAAATACCGCCGCCCATACCGCAAAAGCCATCATCGGTATCTCAAACATGATTTGTTGGGCCCAGGTGACCACTGCGGGAGTCGCCAACAATAACAAGCTGGCGGCAATGGCGGCCGGGGGCCTCATAATCCGTTTGGCAAGCGTGTACATGCCCAACGCAAGCGCCAAGGCGAAACTACTCACGCAAGCCATGCCAGACGCATGGCTTACGCCAAAAAATAGATAAAATAGCGCAAGTGCCGCACCCAGCAAAGGCGGATGGAAAAGAATCGTAAGTGCTGGATATTGATAATAGTAGCGCTGCGCCCAACCTACTGGATCCTGGAAGGGAAGGTCCTTTACTAGATCCAGCATAAATGCGCCGTCCAAGGCGTTTCGTGCCGCATCGCCCCATTCGAACTCACCGTGTCTAGGCGCGGTCGCGTACAAGACACCGACGACAACCAGAAGTAAAGCTATATAAATCCACTCATACCACTGCCAAGTGCTTGGAGTATGCTCGTTTGGGCGATAAGATTTCATTGTGACACCATTGCTGATTGCATTTTAGCCTGCTCTTTTACACGTTTGGTTGGAATGGGGCTACCGTGCTGTACAAACTCCCCAGGGCAATCGCGCTATGGTTGGCCACCCGCTTTGGCCCCCTCTCGCTTTTGGGAGAGGGTTGGGATGAGGGGGTCAAACAGGCTTTGGCAGAGCCTGCAAAGCCCTCTCCCCGTGCCGCCCCCCTCACCCCAGGCCTCTCCCGCTGGGAGAGGGGGCTAAAAGCACATAGCGCGATTGCCCTGACAAACTCCCACCGCTGGAATAGGAGGGGAGGCACCCGCATCATTAAGTTAGGCCGGAAACGGCAACGGGTTCCAGGACGCTGGGCGACCCGGCAATCCCAGCGGCCAACGCGGCGAATCAAGTCTGATGTACTTCTCCAAAAACTACGGCATGCCGCCCCAACTTGGTTGTGCGTTCCTCAGAAGCGGCAAAGCTTTCTTTCCGGCATGGCAGATCAAGAATAGTTGGACAGTGCCGCCAATCTCTCACGGAAGCGAACTTGTCGATGTGCCTTTAGTCGCCATTAGCTTGGCAGACATCAAAATAAGCTTCCGCAGGAAGCTACGCGGCAGCACCAGCGCAGCAATCACTCTAACCCATTTTTTTTGGTCACCCCTAATATACGGACACACTCGCCGCAGATCGTGAAACAGAGCGGGTTTTGTAAAGCCGCGTAGGGCACACCAAACGAATTGATTCGCCGTAGTCCGCGCAAGGAAAGACGCCCCATCCTGGCGCAATTGGCGGGCAAAGCTTTCGTCCGGTTTAGCCTGCGCGATGCATCCGGCAACCATGTCATTGACCAATATCCGCATTTCCTCAGCCCATGCTAATACAGGCACTCCTGCGGAAAGATTATCCCCCATAAATATGTAATGGGAAAGAAGGTCAGAAACAAATCCAACGTTGCCTTTGAAAATCAGTTTTGTCCAATAAAAAAAATCACCAAAAATTATACCTTCCGGTATCGGACCGATGTCTCTTAAATCCCTAGTTCTAGTGACGCAAGCACACCAGCATATTTCTCTAAGTCCGGCTAAAAAGGCAGTTACAAACTCGGTTCCATTTTCCACTTCCGGGGCGATGGGAGTTGGCACAAGAATATTCTCATAATGTCTCAAGCAGCGCGTATACACAAATGACACATCAGGAGAACGATCAAATAGATCAATCACACGGGATACAAACCCAGGCTCAAGGTAATCATCGTCCGATAGGGCAAGAAAAAATTCTCCTTTTGCTTGCATTATCAGGAAATTACCATGGGCATCCGCCGGAATAGTCTGTTCTCGATGGATGATTCTTAGACGCGGATCGCAATATCGTTCAAGCACTTCACGCGTATTATCAATTGAACCGTTGTTTGAGACTATGATTTCGATGTCGGAAAAAGTTTGTGACAACGCGCTTTCAACGGCGCGTCCCACACAATGGGACCGATTGAGAGTTGGAATAACAATGCTGAGACGCGGTGTCTTAGAAGATCGTTCGGTCATGGAAGTGATTCGATAGGCAGTTGATGAGCTACTTTCCAAAACGCCACTCGGCGCCGAAAAATGATATAGACTAGCGGGATGCCTATGCCGGCAAAAATCAAGTTAGTCACCGCGATGTCGTGCGATCCGCCAAAGTGGGCGGTCATCCATATCGCCAAGACTGAAACAAGCCCGCCAATGACACTTACCCAGAGCAGTGGCTCCCTCCTTTCTGCGCGCAGCAATACTGCGAAACAATAGACAACATGATGCGCCACCGCCGCCGCCATCAAAGCGCTGGTGGTAAACAGATCGGCAAGCCTGTCGGCAAAGGAAATTCCCATATAAATCAACCACCATAACCCTAGCGATACGCCAACAGCAGAACACCCCGCGAACAAAGAGGAGCGGATCGTCACCTGCCAAAAACTGCGGCGTAGTTCCTTGAACTGCGTGGTGCTTATAAGGTACCCATATTGCGCCGCCTTGCTCAACGGCCAAACGGTGGTCACCATCAAAACCATGTTCATAATAGCCAATGAAAAGCCAAATTGTCCGGCAACTTTTGGCCCTTGTTCGGCAAGAACAATCGGGTTTACGGCTTGGAATATCAAAAAGCCGCTTAACGCACTAAGACCCATTTTCCATTGGAAAGGCCATACCTCTTTGTGCCATTCCTGGTTGGTAAACGAAACCGCCTCGGAACATTGAGGCTTCTTCACCCACAACCAAATCCCTGACATTGCAAAGCGGATACTCCAAAAGGCAGCTAAACTCCACAACCCGCACCCATACAACAAAAAGCCAATAAAAACGGGGCCGGACAAAGCCTCCTGAAAAAACCGGAAACGCCAAGCGGCCACGGCCGATATGCCTCCTTCGAAAAAGGCAATTCCCGGCACCATCAATTGCGTTAAAAATACGGCACAAACAAAAAATATCCAAGGGTAGTACCACAAAAATCCGCCGGGATCTGAGATATGTTGGGATGCGCCAAACATCCGTATTCCACCCACGCCAACCACAATAGCAAGACACGATGACGTCAGGCAATTCAACCAAAGCGCACGGGATAACAACCCAGGCAGCCGCGCTGTTTGGCCGACGGACGACAAGTGGTTTGCATTGTGCAACACAGCATAGGAAAGGCCGAAATCACCCATTTGCAAAAGCGCCCCAAGACTCATAAAGGTGAAGAAATACCCCTGCTCATCTGGAGATAGGTTGCGAATGACTAGCACCCCAACCACGAACATAATCGCTCCCTGGACGATTCGCGCTAACAAGGCATAGATAGCTTCTGAAGCCATGATGGTTTTCTAATAACCTTTGGTGCTAGTTTGATACAGGGTGGCCATGGAGACGGTCTAAGTC
>CAZOTR010000211.1:0-1925 GCA_964582755.1 uncultured Methylococcaceae bacterium
CACAAGCTGCTGTCGGAAAACCCCGAGCAATACCCGGACGCGGCGGTGGCCGGCATCCGCCATCTGCTGGGGCTTAAAGACGGCGAACCCATCACGCCGGATGGCGTGGAAGTGGTGAAGATGGGCACGACCGTCGCCACCAACGCGCTGTTGGAGCGCAAGGGCGAGCCGACTGTTTTGTGCATCACCCAGGGTTTCCGCGACGCCTTGCGCATCGCCTACCAAAACCGGCCCCGGATCTTCGACTTGAACGTGGTGCTGCCGGAACTGCTGTACGCGCAAGTCGTGGAAGTCGCCGAGCGCGTCGGGGCGCGGGGCGAGGTGGTGGTTCCTTTGGACGAAGCAGCCGCCCGCCGCCAGTTGCAGGCGGCACGGGACGAGGGTTTCCACGCTATCGCCATCGTGCTGATGCACGGCTACCGTTTCCATGCACATGAGCAAATCCTCACCCGGCTGGCGCGGGAAGTGGGTTTTAGCCAAATCAGCGTCTCCCATGAGGTCAGTCCCTTGATGAAGCTGGTGCCGCGTGGCGACACCACGGTGGTGGACGCCTATCTGTCGCCGGTGTTGCGCCGCTACGTCAATCAAGTGGCGGCGGCGCTGCCGGGAATCAGCTTGCAATTCATGCAATCCAGCGGCGGGCTGGCGCAGGCGCACAGTTTCCAAGGCAAGGACGCGGTGCTGTCCGGCCCGGCCGGCGGCATCGTCGGCATGGCCCGCACGGGGCAGCGGGCGGGCTTTACGAAAATCATCGGCTTCGACATGGGCGGGACGTCGACCGACGTGTCGCATTTCGCCGGGGAGTTCGAGCGCGAGTTCGAGACCCAGGTCGCCGGTACGCGGATGCGCTCGCCGATGCTGGCGATCCACACCGTGGCGGCGGGCGGCGGGTCCATCCTGCATTTCGACGGCAGCCGCTTCCGCGTCGGGCCGGATTCCGCCGGGGCCAATCCGGGGCCGGCCTGCTACCGGCGCGGCGGGCCGTTGACGGTGACCGATTGCAATGTCTTGCTCGGCAAACTCCAGCCCGCCTTCTTTCCCCATGTCTTTGGACCCCATGCCGACCGGCCTTTGGATCACGAGGCCGTGGCGCGGGAGTTTGCCGAATTGGCCGAGGCGGTTTTCCAGGCCACCGGCCAGCGCCAAAGCCCGGAGGCCATCGCGGCGGGCTTTGTCGAGATTGCCGTGGGCAACATGGCGAACGCCATCAAGAAGATTTCCGTGCAGCGCGGCTACGATGTCGGCGACTATGTGCTGGCCACGTTCGGCGGCGCGGGCGGGCAACATGCCTGCCTGGTCGCCGAGGCGCTGGGCATGAAGCAAGTGTTCGCGCATCCGCTGGCCGGGGTGCTGTCGGCTTACGGCATGGGGCTGGCGGGCCAAAGCGTGATCCGCGAGCAGGCGGTGGAACTGGACCTGTCCGCCGCCATGCTGCCGGCCTTGGCGGCGCTGCTGGCCGAATTGGAAGGCCAAGGCCGGGAGTCCTTACTAGGCCAAGGCGTCGCGCCGGAACGCTTGCAGGTGGCGAAGCAAGTCCATCTGCGTTACCAAGGCACCGACCATGCCTTGCTGGTCGGCTTTGCCGGGTTGGAAACGATGCGTAACCAGTTTGAAGCCGCTTACCGCCAGCGCTATGCCTTTTTGCTGCCGGAGCGGGCCTTGGTGGTCGAAGCAGTCACGGTTGAAGTGGCGGAGCGGCCCGAGCTGCCGCCGGAAAGCTTCGGCCAGCTTCCCGCCCGCGACGGCGCTTTGCGGCCCGCGCAAACGGTGCGCCTATTTTCCCTAGGCGAGTGGCGCGAGGCCGGGCTTTACCAGCGCGAGGATGTCCGGCCCGGTGACGTGATCGACGGCCCGGCCATCATTGCCGAGCCGGTCGCCACCACAGTCGTCGAAACCGGCTGGCGGGCGGAGGTTACGGCTTTGAA
>CAZOTR010000211.1:2025-6988 GCA_964582755.1 uncultured Methylococcaceae bacterium
GACCCGGTCAGGCTGGAAATCTTCAACCGGTTGTTCATGTCCATCGCCGAGCAAATGGGCTTGTGCCTGCAAAACACCGCGTCTTCGGTGAACATCAAAGAGCGGCTGGATTTTTCCTGCGCGCTGTTCGACGCGCAAGGCAACTTGATCGCCAACGCCCCACACATCCCGGTGCATCTAGGCTCCATGGGCGAGTCTATCCAAGCGGTGATCCGCGCCCACTTCGGGGCGATGCGGGCGGGCGATGTGTACGCGCTGAACGACCCTTACCAAGGCGGCACCCATCTGCCCGACATTACGGTAGTGACGCCGGTGTTTGATGAAACCGGCCTGCGCATCCTGTTTTATGTCGGTTCCAGAGGCCACCATGCCGACGTGGGCGGCATCACCCCCGGCTCGGTGCCGCCGCATTCCAAGACGATTGACGAGGAAGGCGTGTTAATCAGCAATTGGAAGCTGGCCGAAGGCGGACGGCTGCGCGAGCGGGAAACCTTGGAACTGCTGGCCTCCGGGCCGCACCCCTCGCGCAATCCGGCGCAAAACCTGGCGGATTTGCGCGCCCAAATCGCCGCCAACGAAAAAGGCGCGCAAGAGTTGCGCAAGCTGGTGGCCCATTACGGCCTGGACGTGGTTGCCGCCTACATGGGCCATGTGCAGGACAACGCCGAGGAAGCCGTGCGCCGGGCAATCCACTCGCTGCAAGACGGCGCGTTCACGCTGGCGATGGACAGCGGCGCGGTGATTGCCGTAAACATCCGCGTCAACCGGCAAGAGCGCAGCGCGGTGATCGACTTCACCGGCACCTCGCCGCAATTGGACAGCAATTACAACGCGCCGAAATCCGTGTGCATGGCGGCGGTGCTGTATGTGTTCCGCACGCTTGTAAATGACGACATCCCGCTCAACGCCGGCTGTTTGAAGCCTCTGCAAGTCATCGTCCCGGAAGGCTCGATGCTCAACCCGCGCCCTCCCGCCGCCGTGGTGGCGGGCAATGTGGAAACCTCGATGTGCGTCACCAACGCCTTGTATGGCGCGTTGGGGCTGGTGGCTTCCAGCCAATGCACGATGAACAACCTGACCTTCGGCAACGGCCAGCACCAATACTACGAAACCCTGGCCGGCGGCCTGGGGGCGGGACGCGGCTTCGACGGGGCCAGCGTCGTGCAGGCGCATATGACCAACTCCCGGCTGACCGACCCGGAAGTGCTGGAATGGCGCTTTCCGGTGCGGCTGGAAAGCTACGAGATTGTCCAAGGCAGCGGCGGCGCGGGCCGCTGGCGCGGCGGCGACGGCGGGCGGCGGCGCATCCGTTTTTTAGAGACTATGACCGCCGCCATCCTCGCCAACAACCGCACAACCCGGCCCTTCGGCATGGCCGGCGGAGAACCTGGAAGTCCGGGGGCGAATTGGGTGGAACGCGCCGACGGCACACGGCAGGATCTGGGCTATGCCGGGTCGGCGGAGTTGGACGCGGGCGATGTGCTGGTGGTCCAGACGCCGGGCGGCGGGGGGTACAGGGAAAGGGATGGAGGTGGGTTTATTTGATTGGCGGCGGCATCCTGGGAGCGCGGGCCTCTGGCCCGCCTGCGGGCGAGACGCCCGCGCTCCTATGCGATAAACCAATTGAACCCATCTCCAAAGGGATGGCATCGCTGGTAGCGATATGATTTCTGAATAGCTTTTTCCTCCGCCCGCCCTTTACCTGCGCCCGGTTTTCACTTAACTTGGCGGGTATTTCCACCCCGACGAAGAGGCGACAATGAGCAAGGTACTAAGCGATCTGCGTTACGCGGCATCCCATGAATGGGCGAAATTGGAGGCGGACGGCTTGGTGCGCGTGGGCATCAGCGACTTTGCCCAGGCGCAGTTGGGCGATGTGGTCTTCATCGAACTGCCCGAGCCGGGCCGCGCCGTCGCGGCGGGCGAGGCTTGCGCGGTGATCGAGTCGGTCAAGGCCGCCTCCGACATTTACAGCCCGGTGGCGGGCGCCATCGCCGAGGTCAACGAGGCGGTGGCCGCCGACCCGGCCTTGGTGAACGAAGACAGCTACACAAACTGGCTGTTCGCCGTCAAAGCCAGCAACACAGGCGAGTTGGACGCGCTGCTGGACGCCTCCGCCTACGAGGCCGAGACGAAAGGCGACTGATCGCCCGCCGCCTGGCCCGCAACGGGCCACGTTTTCCCCCAACCTAAAAACAGGAAATTTTTGCAATGAGCGCCTTAATCTGCGGTTCCATGGCTTACGACACCATCATGGTGTTCCACGACCGCTTCAAAAACCACATCCTGCCCGAGCAGGTGCATATCCTCAACGTCTCCTTCCTCGTGCCTGAACTGCGCCGGGAATACGGCGGCTGCGCCGGCAACATCGCCTACAACTTGAAATTGCTGGGCGGCGACCCGGTGCCGATGGCCACGGTGGGCAAGGACTTCCAGCCTTACGCGCAGTGGATGTCGTACTGCGGCCTGTCGCAGGCGTTCATCAAAGTCCTCGACGACAGCTTCACCGCCCAGGCGTACATCACCACCGACATGGACGACAACCAAATCACCGCCTTCCACCCCGGCGCGATGTCGTTCTCCCACCTAAACGACGTGTCCAAGGCCGTGGGCATCAAGCTCGGCATCGTCTCCCCCGACGGCAAGGAAGGCATGGTCCAACACGCCCGCCAGTTCAAAGCGGCCGGCATCCCGTTCATTTTCGACCCCGGCCAGGGCATGCCGATGTTCAACGGCGAGGAATTGCTGGAATTCGTCGAACTGGCCGACTGGGTCACGCTCAACGACTACGAGGCCAAGCTGATGGAAGAGCGCACCGGCCTTAGCCCCGAGCAACTCGCCGCCAAGGTCCAGGCGCTGATCGTCACCAAGGGCGGCGACGGCTCGTTGATCTACACCGGCGGCGGCATCGTGGAAATCCCCTCCGCCAAGCCAAAAGCCGTGCTGGACCCCACCGGCTGCGGCGACGCCTACCGCGCCGGGCTGCTGTACGGCTTGGGCGAGGAACTGGACTGGGCGACCACCGGCCGCATCGCCTCGCTGCTGGGCGCGATCAAGATCGAAACCGCCGGCACGCAGAACCACAGCTTCACCTTAGCCGAGTTCAAGGAACGCTACCACGAAAACTTCGGCCACAGCTTCTAGCCTTATGGAAAACACCCGCCGCCTGCTGGCCATCATGGCCCGTCTGCGCGACCCGCAGAACGGTTGCCCCTGGGACCAAAAGCAGGACTTCGCCAGCCTCATCCCCTACACCTTGGAGGAAGCCTACGAAGTGGCCGACGCCATCGAGCGGGAAGATTTCGCCGAATTGCGCGAGGAGTTGGGCGATTTGCTGTTGCAGGTGGCGTTCCATGCCCGGCTGGCCGAGGAGCGGGAACTGTTTGACTTTGAAGACGTGGCGGCGGCGATCTGCGACAAGCTGGTCCGCCGCCATCCCCATGTCTTCGCCGGCCATGAATTCGACAGCGACGAGTCGCGGCTGCATTTTTGGGAAAACTCAAAAATTGAGGAAAAGCGGGAAAGGTCGGGCGTGGCGGAGGAGGGTGCGCTAGCCGGCGTCGCCGCCAGCCTGCCGGCGCTGATGCGGGCGCAGAAGCTGCAAAAAAAAGCCGCCCGGCAGGGCTTCGACTGGGAGAGCATCGAGCCGGTGTTCGCCAAGGTTGAAGAGGAGTTGGCAGAAACCCGCGCCGCCTTAGCGTCTGGCGACCGCCAGCATATCGAAGAGGAAGTCGGCGACCTGCTGTTCGTTGCCGTCAACCTCGCCCGCCACCTCGGCGTGGACGCGGAATCCGCGCTACGTTCCAGCAACGCCAAGTTCGCCCGGCGCTTCGGCCATGTCGAGCAAAGCCTGAAACGCGAAGACCGCGCCATGGCCGCAACCCCGGCGGAAGAACTGGACCGGCTTTGGGAAGAGGCCAAGCGGCTGGGGCTGTAAATGCAGGGGCGAATTTATTCGCGCCTGCAAGGCAACCAATGTTGTTACGTTAAGCGTTTGTAGTCCCGCCTTTAGGCGGGAAAACCCCATAAGGACCGGCTAAAGCCGGGACTACAAAACGGTGAGGCTATGGCTAAAAACACCCCTCCCCTTCGCCTTGCCATGGCCGGCGCGCTGCTGTGGCTGGCCTTGGCGCCAACTTGGGCGCGGGACCAGCCCGCCCCGCCCTGGCAAGACGATTTCCAATCCAGGCTGGAAGCCTACGCGCTCATGCAAACCCTCAGCACGGACATTCTCGGCAGTCCCAGCGCCACGCGCAGTCTGGAAAAATGGTGCCGGGAACACCGCCTCGCCGCCGTCCCCAGCATCGTCGCGCAGCGGGTTTTCGGCGAGGACAAGCCCGTGCAACCGGAACAGATGCTGCGCCTGGAAGTCGGCAACCCGGAACAGGTTAAATATCGGAAAGTCCGGCTGATGTGCGGCGACCAAGTATTGTCCGAAGCGGACAATTGGTATGTGCCGAGCAGGTTGACAGCGGAAATGAACCGGCTGCTGGAAACCACCGAAACCCCGTTTGGCAAAGCCATCGCGGCCTTGCAACCGTCCCGCCAAACCCTTACGGTCAAAATGCTTTGGTCGCCGTTGCCGGAAGGCTGGGAGTCGCAAAAACACAGTTCTGCGCACCGGGGCAGAACCCACGTCTTGGCTATTCCCGACGCGCTATTTGAACACCAAACCCTGCTGTATGGCCGGGACCGCAAACCGATTTCCGAAGTCCACGAAGTTTACCAACGGGCAATACTAGCCCTACCACGCCCCGCCGCCCGTTGACCGATTGCCAACCCTGCGCCGCAGCCGCAACCCCTGTGGGAGTTAAGCGTTTGTAGTCCCGCCTTTAGGCGGGAAAGCCCCCAAACGACCGGCTAAAGCCGGGACTACAAAGCAGCTCGCATAAGATGCGCCTACAAAGGAGAGGCATCAATCGAGTAACGCGAATGATGCGCTTCGTGCCTCAGCGCATCCTAT
>CAZOTR010000212.1:0-6939 GCA_964582755.1 uncultured Methylococcaceae bacterium
CAGAACCGCCGTGAGGAGCTGCGCATTATGGGACTTCAAGGGGGCCGTGTCAACACATTCGCGAGATTTTTTTAAAAACCTCTCACTTTCAATGCCCACGCTCAAGCAAAGCGCGGTATTCGGCTGCCCAAACCCATGGCATGGCGCACCAGCAAACGCTTGCCCGGCACAAAGCGGTCTAAGGCCAGCAAGCCGGCGTTGCGGGCCAGCACGATAGGCACGAAATCGTTGGAGAACCCCCACACCATGCTATCGGTAAACCGGATGACTCGATTCAAATCATCCCGGCGCGCTTGGGCATAACGATCTAGGAAAGCCCTCTCGCCAATGTCTTCTTTGAACGCCAGCTTGGTGGCCAGCATCTCAGCCAATAAAGCGACATCTCGCAGGCCAAGGTTCAAGCCCTGCCCCGCCACCGGGTGCAATTGATGCACGGCATTGCCGACGAGGACGACACGCTCGTCGGTCATGCGCTGCGCCCGTATCAGCTTGAGGGGAAACCCTTGCCGGCGGGACGCCAATGCGATCCGGCCCAGCCAAAACCCAAAGGCGGATTGCAATTGTTTGATGAACTCCCCCTCGGACAACCCAAGAAGCTCCGCCGCGTCGTCGGTTTTTTGCGTCCAGACCACAGAATAGCGCTTTCTGCCGACTGGCAGGAAGGCCAACGGCCCTGCCGGGGTAAACCGCTCGTAAGCGGTGAAATCACTACTCCGCCCCGTTTCGACCTCGGTGACGATGGCGGTTTGGCCGTAATCCCTGGCCGACTGGCCGATTTCCAACAATTTGCGGACCGTGGAATTGCCGCCGTCCGCCGCCACCAACAACCGGGCGCTCAGGTTAAGGCTTTCACCGCCCTGCCTGACGCTCACATGGACCGCCTCGCCGCCCGCCTTCAGACCCACCACGCTGGCCGGGCAAAGCATCGCCACCGGGCTGCCGTCCAATGCCGCCGCGATTTCATCCTCCAACGTCCTGGCGGTCGCGACATAACCCAAGGCGGGAACGCCTTCCCGCTCCGCGCTCATGCGCAGCTTGCCAAAATGGCCGCGATCCGAGACATGGATATGGCGGATAGGCGTGGCTTTCTTCTCAGCTCCTCGCCAAACGCCGATTTGCTCCAAAATCTGCACGGAACCCCAGGCCAGCGCCAAGGCGCGTTCGCCCGCACCGGAAGCCTTGCGTTGCGCCTCCGACACCGACTCGATGACGGCGATGCGCAAGCCTAGGCCGCGCAGCGCCAAGGCGAGGCTGCCGCCCGCCAGCCCGCCGCCGACGATCAGCACATCGTAGTCGTAATTCATCGCTGAGACCCCATGAGCGCTTCAATTTCGGCCACGGTCTTCGGCATGGCGGCGGTGTACACCTCGCAGCCCTCCTTGGTCACCAGCACATCGTCCTCGATCCTGATGCCGATGCCACGCCATTGCGGTTCCACATCCAGGCAATCGGGAGCGATGTACAAGCCGGGTTCGACGGTCAGCACCATGCCCGGCTCCAGTTCGCGCCATTCATCGCCGAGCTTGTAATCGCCCACATCATGCACATCCATCCCCAGCCAATGGCCGGTCCGGTGCATGTAGAACTTCTTGTAAGCCTCATCCTTGATGAGCTTGCCCACCCGGCCCTCCAGCAGGCCCAGCTTCACCAAACCCTTGACCAACACGCGGACTGCCGCGTCATGCGGCTCGATCCAAGATTTGCCGGGGCGGATCTTGTCGATGGCGGCGGCCTGGGCCTCCAGCACGAGTTCGTAGAGCAGCCGCTGGGCCTCGCTGAAGCGGCCATTGACCGGGAAGGTGCGGGTGATGTCGGAGGCATAATTGCCAAATTCCGCGCCGGCGTCGATCAACAGCAAATCGCCGTCGCGCAGGATGTCGGCGTTTTCCGTGTAATGCAGCACACAGGCATTGCGGCCGCCGGCGACGATGGACGGATAAGCCGCATAGCGCAGCCCGTGACGCATGAATTCATGTGCCAGTTCGGCCTCGATCTGGTATTCGTACATCCCCGGACGGCAAGCCGCCATCGCCCGCTGGTGGGCTTGCACGGAGACATCAGCCGCCTTGCGCATAGCCTTGATTTCGTCGGGACTCTTGCGCAAACGCATCTCATGGAGCAGACGGTCCAAGGCGATGAATTCCTCGGGCGGCTTCGCGCCCATGCGCGCCTTGCCGCGCAAGGCGTTGACCGCCGCCATCACTGCCTGGTCCAGCCCGTTGTCCAAGCCGATGGGAAAATACACCGCGTTCTTTTGGTCCAAAAGCTCGGGCAGGACCTTGCCCAGATCCTCGATGGGGTATGCCTCGTCCGCCCCGAACCGCTCTTTCGCGCCCTCAAGCCCGGCGTGCTTGCCGGTCCAGATGGCTTTGGTTTCGTCGTAAGGCCGGCAAAACAGGATGAACCGCCCTTGCTCGCGGCCTGGCGCAAACACCGCCACGGCTTCCGGCTCGTCGAAGCCGGTCAAATAATGGAAATCGCTGTCTTGGCGGTAGGGATATTCCACATCCCGGTTGCGCGCCACCGCAGACGCGCTGGCCAACAGGGCGACAGCGTTTTTTTTCATGCGCCGCATCAAAAGTTTGCGCCGCTGCTTGAACTCTCCTGGGGTAATCATCGGGCTGTCCGCTTAATGAAGATGGCTTTTAGGGCGAGATTGCAAGCGCAAATCGCCGCGAATGAGTTGGACGCCGACACGGACAAATTCGCTGATTTCGGTGTACGCCTCCTCGTCCGCCTCCCCCGAGGCGTTGGCGTCCAGTTGGGAAATGTCGGCCAGATCGCGCAAGATCTCGGCGCAATCGGCCGGCCAATCCCGCCCGGCCCCGGCGTAACCGACGCCGTAGAGAAACCCCTGGCACCAGCCGCTCAAGGCTTGGGCGCGTTCGGCCAAGATGGCTTCGTCGTCTGGCAGGAACAACTCGAAGGAAAAATCAACCGCATCCAAGAGCTTGCGGGTTTCATCGTACAACTCGCGCAAGGTCGCCACCTCCGCCTCGCCCACGCCGTCCCGCGTCTCGCCGAACACCTGGGACAGCCATTGTTCGCGGTCGGCATCCGCGTTGACACACAACATGCCTGTGAGCATGCCATGGGCTTCGGCGGCGCTGACCTCGGCTTCGTTGGCCAGCACAACATCCTCTACAGCTTGATATGACGGTCTATTCATGGCCTCGCCTTGTGGAGCGTTTACTATTTAATTATGCTAACACACCTAGTCCGGGCCAGCCGAAAGCCAAGCTTGCGGCAGAAACCACGGCGGCCCCTTCACCGAAACAACGCAAAAACGCCCCCATCATGAGCGAAACGAAATCGCCGATCAAAGTCCACCTCCTAGGCAAGGAGTACCCCATCGTCTGCCCGCAAAACGAGGAGCACGACCTGCTGATGGCCGCCCGCTACCTGGACGACAAGATGCGCCAGATCCGCGACACTGGTCGCGTGTTCGGGGCCGAGCGCATCGCCGTCATGGCGGCGCTCAACATCGCGCACGAACTCATCCAACTGCAACAGCAAAACCGGCTGCTGTCCGCCGGCCTGAGCGAGCGGCTTTCGGCCATGCACGAAAAGATCGACGCCACCCTCGGTTCGGAATAATTTGCGTCCTGCCTGTTGCGCTCCCTCCGTAACCCAGTAGAATAGCGCCGGGTATTCCCTGCGGCGTTCGAAGCGCGCTGGGTTTTTTCTTGAGCCTAATTCCTAACCCCGGGAACGTACCGGCCAAAGATGTGCGCAAGTCCGCCTTGGGCGGAAAGCCTGATTCGAGGCCAACAGTTCCCACCTGAACCTCCGGTTCAAGGGCGAAAGCACGCTACGGCGCAGGCGGGGAATACTCCATATCATCCAATCACTTCAAAAAGTTACCCATCAAAAGGCGCAGCCGCGCCAAGCCAGGCAAACCCTATGAAACGCTGGCTGATGAAATCCGAACCTAGCGAATTTGGCATCGACGACCTGGAACGGCGGCCCGGACAGACCGAGCATTGGGACGGCGTGCGCAATTACCAGGCGCGCAACATGATGCGCGACGAGATGAAGACCGGCGATCTGGTTTTCTTCTACCATTCCAACTGCGCGACGCCGGGCATCGTCGGCATCGCCCGCATCACGCGGGAAGCCTATCCCGACCACACCGCCTTCGCCCCCGAAGACAGGCATTTCGACCCCGGCAGCGATCCCGCAAAACCGCGCTGGCTGATGGTGGACGTGCAGTTTGTCCGCAAGCTCAAGCGCACGATCACGCTGGAGGAGTTGAAGGGCCAGCCGGAGTTGGAAGGCTGGGCGCTGCTGCGCCGGGGCAACCGGCTGTCGATCCTGCCGGTGGAAGAAGCGATGTGGGACCGCATCCTATCCCTTGAATAAAAAAACCCCCGGACCGGAAACCCGGCACGGGGGTGAAAGCGGGCATGCCGCTTGGGCAAGCTGGCCTTACTTCGCCTTTTTGCTGTTGATGTAGTCAAACAAGCTGTCGATGCCGCCAGCAACCTTCTCATTGGCCTTGAAAGCCGGCATTGCACCCTTGCCCTCCAAAACGATCTTGGAAAACTCGCCCTTGTCAGCCGTCTTGGGGCTGGTCAGCAAGTTGGGGAACGCGGCTGAACCCTGGAGATTGCCGCCATGGCAGGTTTCGCAACGCTCGCGCTTGTACAGCTTCTCGCCTGCGGCAATGCTCGCCTCATCCGCAAAGACCGACGGAACGGCGGCAGACAGCATGGCGCCGGCGACGATGGCGCCGACTACGGAAATTTTCTTGTTCATTTCAGATATCCTCTTGTTGTTGATTAACTTGTGTTCGTAGAGTGTCCGGCGCAAAAGGCCGCCATCCCCTTCGCCGCCGCCGGCCCGCACTTGCAGTGCCGCCGCTTTGCCACGGCGCGCGAATTATAGTCTCGCGCCGTCCTTCGCGCCATGCTTGCCGCGGGGTTTGGCGCGAACACCGGAACTTTTCCCGCAACCCCACGGCGGACACGGTTTCATGGTACGATAGCCCACTTAAAAATCCCTTAACCTCAGGTAGCGAACGCCATGACCGAGCAAAAAATTAATGACGCGCTGGACGAGCTGCGCAAGCAAGGAGAAGAGATCGACAACCCGGAGTCGAAGGAACGGCTGACCAGCTTGGTGGAAAACATCGAGCAAAATGTGGATTACACCGGCGTCAGCGAGGAGCACCAGGATCTGATCGAGGACGTGAAAGACGCCATCACCCACTTCGAGGTCGAGCATCCCCACATCACCGGCGTCCTCAACGAAATCATGATGACCCTCAGCAACAGCGGCATCTAAACGCTCCTTTCCCCACCGACCAAGGGACACCAGCCATGAAAAAAACAATCGCCGCCAGTCTGGTCTTGGCGGGGATGTTCGCCTGCTTCGCCGCGCAAGCCGAACCCGACGGGCAAACGACGCACCCACCACTGCAACGGCTGCAAACCGAACTCAAGCTGACCGACCAGCAGAAGCAGGAAGTCGGCAAGATTTTCGAGGAAACCAGGCCGCAACTGGAAGCCCTGCGCAAGCAAATGCGGGAGCTGCGCGACAAGATGCGCGAGCGCCTGAAAACCGTGCTGACCGCCGAACAAATGGAAAAGTTTGACAAACTGCACCAAGAGCGCAGGGAAATGCGAAGGCAAGGCCGCCTAGGGCGCGGCAACTAGCCTTTTCCGTCCGCCAACGCCCGCAATTCGCGCGGATAAAGCCCCTCCCCCAGTTGCCGCATCTGCCGCAATATCCAGTCCCGGCGTTTCAGCACATAGGCGGAGGGGCGGTCGGCGCGCAGCTTCAACGGGTTCGGCAGCACCGCCGCCAGCAGCGCCGCCTCGGCAGGTTCCAGGCGTTTGGCGGGCTTGCCGAAAAACGCCCGGCTAGCTGCCTCGACGCCATAGATTCCGTCCCCGAACTGGGCGAAATTCAGATACACCTCCAAAATGCGGGCCTTCGGCCACAGCAACTCCAACAACACCGTGAAGCCCGCCTCCAAGCCCTTGCGCAGGAAACTGCGCTGGGGGTACAGAAACAGGTTCTTGGCCGTCTGCTGGGACAGGGTGCTGCCGCCCCGGATGCGCGCATGGGTGAGATTGCGCCGGTAAGCCAAGGCCATAGCGTCAAAATCGAAGCCATGATGGACAAAAAACGACTGGTCTTCGGCGGCGACCACCGCCAAGCCAGCCGCCGGCGCGATGTCCGCCAACCCGACCCACTGCTGGCGCAGGACAAACCCCGTCCGGCCCTCCCACCACGCCGCACACTCCGCCCGCAACATGAACGCGCTGGCGGGCGGCGGCAGCCAACGCATCGCCAGGATGGCGACCGCCAGCAAGGCCACCAAGGCCAAAACAAATCGGGCCAACCATGCCGAAGCCAAAAAGCGCCTAGCCGCCGGCGGCTCTTTCATCGCATCCAAGGTCATGCTGCCGTATGGGTTTCCCGCCAATAACGGCTGCCCCAGACCCACACATAAACCGTCCCGCTCACCAAGCTGGCAACGAAAACCGCAAGCACCAGCCAGCGTAGCGGTGCCTCCGGCACGGGCCGGACGCCTTGGCCGAACAACACCGCCACCACCAGCACAAGCTGCAAGAAGGTGTTGACCTTGCTGGTCCAGTGCGGCTGCCCCTCGAAAGGCTGGCGCAAAAAATAATAGGCGACGGCCCCGGCGAGGATGACCGCGTCGCGCAAGACCACGGCGACGGCCAACCAAAGCGGAAGCAACCCCAGCCAAGCCAGGGCCACGAAACTGGACACCAACAACAGCTTGTCGGCCAAAGGGTCCAGATAAGAACCCAGGCGGCTTTGCCAGTGGTAATGCTTGGCCAGGAAACCGTCCAACCCGTCGGACACGCCGGCCAGGAAAAACAAGCCCAAGGCCAAGCCGAAACGGCGCTCCAACATAAAATGGATGACCGGATAAACCAGCAGGATGCGCGCGCCTGTGATGAG